>NZ_JBEXRO010000003.1:14956-263332 GCF_040613095.1 Streptomyces sp. NPDC006309
ACGGACGGCAGACCCGCAGACCGCCGACCCCGGACGGCAGACCCCGGACCCCCACCGCTCGGACGGCAGACCCGCAGACCGCCGACCCCGGACGGCAGACCCCGGACCCCCACCGCTCGGACGGCAGACCCGCAGACCGCCGACCCCGGACGGCCCAAGGGCCCGGGCCGTGCCGTTCCCCCGATCGGCGTAGCACAGGGCGCCCCCCGCCCCGGCCCCCGCCATGGTCGTAGGAGCAGGCCGTGACGTGACGCTCGTACGCCATGAGGGGGTGGCCCCACCGTGACCGACACCGCAGGCAGGTCCCTCGGTCCCGGTCCGGGAGCCTCCGCCACCGGTGACGGGCTCTCCCGGCGCCGGCGCCGGCGCTGGCTGCGGTACTCGGCGCTGGGGGCCGCCGTGCTCGCCGCCCTGGCCGGCGGGGCCGGATGGGCCGTCTACGCCAAGCTCAGCGCCAACATCACCGCCGACGACGCGGCGGCCGCCGAGCTGGCGCGCTACGAGCGGGAGCGGCCCACCGCGCTGGTGCGGGACGCGCAGAACATCCTGCTGATCGGGTCGGACACGCGGGCCGGTGAGGACAACGGCAAGTACGGGCGGGATCTGGGCAGCGAGCGGTCGGACACGACGATCCTGCTGCATCTGGCCGCCGACCGCAGCAGCGCCACCGCGGTGTCGCTGCCCCGGGACCTGATGGTGGACGTCCCCGCCTGCCGGCAGCCGGACGGCACCCGCAGCGACCCGGTGTTCGCGATGCTCAACCACGCCTTCCAGGTGGGCGGTTCCGCCTGCACGATCCGTACCGTCGAGAAGCTGACGGACATCCGCGTCGACCATCACGTGGTCGTGGACTTCAGCGGGTTCAAGGACATGGTGGACGCCGTCGACGGCGTCCAGGTGTGCCTGCGGGAACCCGTGGACGACGCGGCGGCGAAGCTGAAGCTGCCCGCCGGGAAGGTCACGCTCGACGGGGAGCAGGCGCTCGGGTACGTGCGCGCCCGCAAGACGCTCGGCGACGGCAGCGACACCGAGCGGATGGAGCGCCAGCAGCGGTTCCTCGGGGCGCTGGTCGGCAAGGTGCGCGGCGACGACGTCCTGCTGAACCCGGTGAAGCTGTATCCGGTGCTGGACGCGGCGACGTCGTCGCTGACCACCGACCCGGAACTGGCAAGTCTGCGCGGTTTGTACCAACTGGTGCGCGGACTGCGCGACATCCCCACCGAACGGGTGCAGTTCCTGACGGTGCCGAGGGAGTCGTACGTCTACGACTCCAACCGTGACCAGCTCGTGGAGCCCGCGGCCGAGCGGTTGTTCGCCCGGTTGCGGGCCGACCGGCCGGTCGCGGTGACCCGGGACGCCCACAGCGAGGACACGGGGAAGGACGCGGGGCAGGACGGCAAGAGCGACCCCTCGCCGGTGCCGACCTTCCGCGGGAACACCGCCGCCGAACACACCTGTGAGTAAGGGGCTCACCAAGACAACGGCCTTCCGTCCGGAAAATGAGGGGGATTGCCCGCTTGTAGGGAGGTGGAATTTGTCACCGGCGTCGCCCGACGCTGAACTGGGCGGATAGTGTGAGCGATCCGGTGCACCTGGCCGCGAGGTCCGACCTGGGTCGTGCACTGTTTCACCGAGACCCGAGCGCCGTAGGGGGAAGGCGCCGCGTGGCCCCGACGGAGGATTCGGACAACCGTGGACGCGCAAGGCCGTGGGCGGGCGGACAACATCGACCCCGCAGACCAGTGGGTACTCAATCCGAACACCGGCGAATACGAACTGCGACTGACTCCTTCCCCAGCGCAGTCGCCGGTCCCCGGACCGCGTCGCCCTTCTCCCCGTGACGGCGGTCGCGCGGCGGGCGGCCGTACCCGGCAGCCGGCCGGCGAGACCCGGCCGGAGCCCCGCACGCGCGGCACCGACGTGCCGCAGCCGCGCTCGGCCCGGCGCCGGGGCGCCGATCCGGAGCCGGAGCCGGAGCCGCCCCAGGGGCGGCGCGCGGCCCGGCGGCCGGTGAAGAAGAAGTCGAGGACGAAGAAGGTCCTGCTGTGGACCGGCGGGACCATGGCCTTCGTGCTGGTCGCCGTGACGGCCGCCGGCTACCTCTACATCCGGCACCTCAACGGCAACATCACGTCCCTGTCCGACGACGGCGCCAGCACCGGCGGCTTCAGCAAGGACCAGGCGATCAACATCCTGGTGATCGGCACCGACAAGCGCACCGGCAAGGGCAACGAGGGCTACGGCGACTCGGGCAGCGTCGGACACGCCGACACCACCATCCTGCTGCACCTGTCCAAGGACCGGTCGAACGCCACCGCGCTGAGCATCCCCCGGGACCTGATCACCGACATCCCGGACTGCCCGACGCAGCAGGAGGACGGCACCCGGAAGGTCATCCCCGGCTCGGTCGGCGCCCGGTTCAACCAGAGCCTCGGCCAGGACGACCGCACGCCGAGCTGCACCATGCGCACGGTGACCCAGCTGACCGGGATCACGCCGGACGATTTCATGGTCGCCGACTTCAACGCGGTCAAGACGCTGACCGAGGCGGTCGACGGCGTCGACGTCTGCCTGGCCAAGGACATCGACGACGCCGACTCGCATCTGAAACTGTCCAAGGGCACCCACACCATCTCCGGTGAGCAGGCACTGGCGTTCGTCCGCACCCGGCACTCCGTGGGCTTCGGCGGCGACCTGAGCCGGATCGGGCTCCAGCAGCAGTTCCTGGGCGCCCTGATGCGCAAGCTGAAGGGGAACTCCACGCTCACCAGCCCGACGAAGATGCTGAAGCTGGCGGAGGCGGCTACCAAGGCGCTGACCGTGGACGACAAACTGGACAGCATCGGCAAGCTGAAGGACCTGGGCCTGGAGCTGGGCAAGCTCAACCCGAAGAACCTGACCTTCACCACGGTGCCGGTCAAGGACAACCCGGCGGAGAAGGTCCATGCCACCGTGGTCCTGGACGAGGCGAAGGCGCCCGCGGTCTTCGAGGCCGTCCGCAACGACGTCTCCTTCAGCGACGTGAAGAAGAGGCAGAAGGCCGCGAAGGACGCCCAGGCCGCCCGGCTCAAGGGCAGCAAGGCGCCCGCCTCCGAGGTGCGGGTGCGCATCCTCAACGGCGGTGCCGTCAACGGCAGCGCCCAGGCGGTGCTCAACTGGCTCCAGAACGACGAGGGCGTGACCAGGTCGGAGAACGACGGCAACGCCCCGGCGCCGGCCGACCGGACGACGCTGGAGTACGCCCCCGGCCAGGCGGCCCAGGCGCGCCGGCTGGCCGCCCTCATGGGGATGTCCGGGTCGGCGCTGAAGCCGGGCAGGAGCGTGACCAACTCCCAGGGGCTGCCGGCGATGACGCTGACCCTGGGCAAGGACTTCAAGGGGGCGGGGGTCTCCCTCACGGTGCCGTCGAAGGCGCCGGAGGTCGACAAGTCCACGGCAGACAAGGTCAAGTGCGCCTCGTAGGTAACCCGACGGGCCCGTCGTGCGTCTAACCGGACGCGGGGCGGGCCCGTTGTCCGGCGCAAGGGGTGGGGAGGGCAGGGAGTTGGCGCAGAGTGAGGTGCGCGGACGGACTGCGGCGGTCGAGGACGCGAAGTCGCTCACGCCGCGGACCGCGGAGGTGCCGGCGGGGCGGGGCCGGGGCGGCGGCAGGCGGACCGGTGGTCCGAAGACCGAGCCGATACGGCGCAGACGGCGAGCCATGCGCTGGTCGGCGACCGTGCTGGCGGTGGTGATACTCGGCACGGCAGGCGCCGGCTATCTGTACTACCAGCATCTCAACGGCAACATCAAGAAGGGGGCGCGCGCCAACGGGGACGACTCCAAGGCGCACCGCACCGAGCCGAACGCGGCCGGTCAGACCCCGCTGAACATCCTGCTGATCGGCTCCGACAGCCGCAACAGCGCGGAGAACCTGAAGCTCGGCGGCAGCAAGGACCACGCCGGTGACCCGCCGCTCGCGGATGTGCAGATGCTCATCCACCTCTCCGCGGACCGCCGAAGCGCCGCCATGGTGAGCATCCCGCGGGACACCCGGGTGGACATCCCCGAGTGCAAGGACCCCGCGACCGGCAAGCGGTATCCGCCGACGAACGACATCATCAACGTCACCCTGGCCCGCGGCGGCGCCGGCTGCACCCTGCTCACCTGGGAGAACCTCACCGGGGTCTACATCGACCACTGGATGACGATCGACTTCGCGGGTGTGGTGCGGATGGCGGACGCCATCGGCGGTGTCGAGGTCTGCGTGAAGCAGAACGTGTGGGACCACCCGACGCCGGACGTGTCCGGCGGCTCGGGACTGAAGCTGCGGGCCGGAACGCACAAGATCTACCACGAGCAGGCCCTCCAGTGGCTGCGCACGCGGCACGCCTGGGGCGACGACCTGATGCGCGCCCGCGCCCAGCACATGTACCTGAACTCGATGATGCGCACGCTGAGGAAGCAGAACGTGTTCACCGACACCGGCCGGCTCATGGACCTGGCCGAGGCGGCCACCAAGTCGCTGAAGGTGTCCGAGGAGATCGGTACGGTCAAGAAGCTCTACGACCTCGGCATGCAGCTGAAGTCGGTGCCGGCCGACCGCATCACCTCGGTGACCATGCCCAACAGGCAGGACCCGCTCGACCGCAACCACGTCGTGCCGGACAAGCCCAACGCCGACAAGATGTGGCAGATGCTCCAGGACGACGTGGCGTTCGACAAGAACGGCGGGAAGTCCGGGGCGAAGAAGCACGCCAAGGGTGCGAAGGACGACAGGCCGACCAGGCAGCCGTCGGTCGAGGCGGGCCGGCTCGGGGTACTGGTGCGCAACGCCACCCGGACCGCCACGCAGGCCGCGGTCCCGCGGCGGGCCTCGGAGATCACCGGGACGCTCGTGGGCAAGGGCTACACCCGGGCCCAGGCCGACACCTCGGGCAGCCTGGCCGAGGACAGGACGGCCGTACGGTACCCGAGCGCCGACCTGGAGGGTGACGCGCAGGCCCTCGCCGCGGCGCTGGGCATCCCGATGAGCGCGGTGCAGAAGTCGACCGACGTCTCGGGGGTCACGCTCGTCGTCGGCGCGGACTGGCGCACCGGCACCTCCTACCCCGGCAAGTCCGAGCCGGAGGCGGGCGACCTGCCCGACAACTCCGACGCGGTCAACGGCTCGGACACGAAGTCGTGCATGCCGGTGTACAGCGTGTACCGGTGGTAGCGGGACGAATGGCGAAGGGCCCCGCCCGGAAGGGGTGGGGCCCCGTCGCGCGCCCCTCCCGGTCGGTGGGGCCGTGTGGCGTCCGGCCGGTCAGGCGGCGTCCAGGACGGCCGGACGCCGGGAGGCGATGACCTTCCTCGCCAGGGACCGGGGGCTGGTGAGGAAGCCCCAGCCCCAGCACATGTGCATCGTGGCGAGGGCCACCGGGATCTGTATCCGGGCCTTCAGGGGCAGCCCCCGGCCGGCCGGGACGGAGCCCGCGGCGATCGCGGCCAGGTAGCCGCCGGGGATCAGCAGACCCCACGGCGTCAGGGCCGCGCCCACCACGATCCCCGCCGCGATCGCGCACACCGCGGTCGGCGGGGCGAGGTAGCGCAGGTTGATGGAGCCCGAGTGGTAGCGGGCGACGACGTGCCGCCAGCGGCCGTAGTCCTTGTACTGCTTCGCCAGCGCCCGCACGGACGGCCGCGGCCGGTACGACACCCTCAGCTCGGGCGAGAACCAGATCAGCCCGCCCGCCTCACGGATCCGGAAGTTAAGCTCCCAGTCCTGCGCGCGGATGAACTCCTCGTTGTAGCCGCCCTGCCGCTCCAGGGCCTCCCGGCGGAAGACTCCGAGGTAGACCGTCTCGGCGGGGCCGGCCCGGCCGCCGGTGTGGAAGGCGGCGTTGCCCACGCCGATCTTCGAGGTCATCGCGGCGGCGACCGCGTGCTCCCAGTCGGTCTCGCCCTCGGCGTGCATGATGCCGCCGACGTTCTGCGCGCCGGTCTCCTCCAGGAGGCGGACGGCGGTGGCGATGTAGTCCGGCGAGAGCATGCCGTGGCCGTCGACGCGGACCACGACCGGATGCCGTGAAGCCTTGATCGCCGCGTTCAGCGCCGCCGGCGTGCGACCGGTCGGATTGGGGACGGTGTGCACGCGCGGGTCTTCGTGCACCAGCTCGGCGGCGATCTCGTCCGTGCGGTCCGTGGACGGACCGAGGGCGATCACGACCTCCATCTCGCCGGGGTACTCCTGCGCGAGGATCGCTTGGACGGCCCCGCGCAGATGCCGCTCCTCGTTGAGGACGGGCATGATCACGGACACAGCGGGGAGCCGCACGTCGGGCTTGGCGTTCATAGGAGAGTCACGTTACCGCGAACGGGGGACACCGGTGCGCGCCGCCGGGACGGCACAGCGGGCTGGAGATCGTATCGCCCTACTGTGCTCACGGATCCCACGTACGGCCTCGTCCGGAGGTGTCCCCCTTGCCCAGCCCGCCTCGGTCGCCCGCGCGTCCGCAGCCCCGACCGCAACCACCTCGCCGTGTGCCGCGGCCCCCCGAGCGGCCCGTGCGCTCCGTCCGGCCACCCCGGCGGCCACGCTGGGCCATGCGGGCGGTGACCACCCTCTCGGTCGTGGTGCTCGCCTCGGCCGGCATCGGGCACGCGGTCGTCAGCAGCCTGGATGCGGGCATCGCCCGGATCGACGCCTTCAAGGACATGAAGAACCGCCCCCGGGCCGGCCACGGCATGAACGTCCTGCTCGTCGGCACCGACGGCCGCGACAAGATCGGCGAGCGGGAACGGCGCGCGTACCGGCTGGGCGGCGAACCCTGCCACTGCACCGACACCATGATGATCGTGCACATCGCGGAGGGCCGGGAGCGGGCCACCGTGGTCAGCCTGCCGCGCGACTCCTACGCCGAGATGCCCGCGCACGTCGACCAGAACTCCGGTCAGCGCCACGGCCCGCACCCGGTCAAGCTCAACGCGGCCTACGCGGAGGGCGGCCCCCAGCTGACCATCCGCACCGTCGAGAGCATGACCCACGTGAAGATCGACCACTACCTGGAGGTCGACTTCACCAGCTTCATGCGGACCGTGGACGTGCTCGGCGGGGTGAAGGTCTGCACAGCGACTCCGCTGAAGGACGCGTACACCGGCCTGGACCTCCCGCCCGGCACGCACACCCTCATGGGCGGGCAGGCCCTCCAGTACGTGCGCGCCCGGCACGTCGACGGGGCCAGCGACCTGGGCCGGATGAAGCGGCAGCAGCGGTTCCTGGCCGCGCTGATCGAGAAGGCGACCTCCTCCGGGGTGCTGCTGAACCCGATGCGGTTCCGGGACGTGACCCGGGCGGTGCTCGGCTCGGTCCGCGCCGACGAGGGGTTCGGCACCGACGAACTGCTCGACCTCGGCCGTGCGATGCGGAACTTCTCCCCGTCGTCCTCCGAGTTCACCACCGTGCCCCTCGCGCAGGTGGACTACCAGGTCAAGGGCATCGGCTCGACCCTGAAGTGGGACCAGGCGAAGGCCGCCAAGCTGTTCCAGTCGCTGCGCGACGACAAACCGCTCACCGTGGACCGCCCGCACCACGGCCCGGCACCGGTGCCGGTGGAGGTGGCCCCGGACCAGATCCGGGTGCAGGTGCAGAACGGCTCCGGCACGGCCGGGCTGGCCAAGCAGGTCGACGCCGCGCTCGTGGCGAACGGTTTCGCCACCACCCGGCAGCCGGTGACCGCCTCCGCCCGCGTCCGGCACACGGTGATCTCCTACGACCCCCGCTGGGACCGCTCCGCCCGCTCCCTCGCCGCGGCCCTGCCGGGCAGCGAACTGCGCGCGGCCCCGGGCCAGGGCCCGCTGCTGAAAGTGATCGCCGGCCCCGACTTCGGCGACGTACGGAAGGTGCGCAAGGTCCGCTTCGAGGACCCGGGGCAGCCGGAACAGAACGTGGTGCGGGGCAGCGAGGTGGTCTGCTCCGGAAACGCGTAGGACGCCGGAGCGGGTCCCGTAGGACGCCAGATCGGAACCCACAGGACGCCGGAGCGGGGACCCACAGAACGCCGGACGGGACCCGCAGGATGCGGGAGTGGGACCCGCAGGACGGCGGAGCGCGACGCGCAGGACGGCGGACCGGGACCCGCAGACCGCCGGAGCGCGACGCGCAGGACGGCGGACCGGGACCCGCAGGACGGCGCAGCGGGAGCGTAGGACGGCGCAGCGAGACCCGCAGGACGGCGGAGCGCGACGCGCAGGACGGCAGACCGGGACCCGCAGGACGGCGCAGCGGGAGCGTAGGACGGCGCAGCGGGACCCGCAGACCGGCGGAGCCGGACCCGTAGACCGGCGGACGGGACGGGCGAGTCGCCGGAGCGGGGCCCGCAGGGCCGCGGGGGCCGGCGGCGGGCCGGGAGCTAGTCCTCGAAGCCCTCCGCGGCGCGCTTCTCGCGGAGTTCGCGGATCGCCCGGCGGCGGGCCAGGCGGTGGGTGCGGCGGATCTGGGCCTCCTGGTAGCGGCGGCGGTCGCGGTCGGTCTCGGGGATCACCGGCGGCACCCGGCGCGGGCTGCCGTCGGCGTCCACGGCCGCGAAGACCAGGTAGGCCGAGCCGACCTGGGTGGCCGGGTCGGACTCGTTCCAGCGTTCGGCCAGGACCCGGACGCCGATCTCCATGGAGGTCCGGCCGGTCCAGTTCACCTGGGCCTTGACATGGACCAGGTCGCCGACGCGGACCGGTTCCAGGAACACCATCTCGTCCATCGACGCGGTGACGGCGGGACCGCCGGAGTGCCGGCCGGCCACCGCGCCCGCCGCGTCGTCGACCAGCTTCATGATCACCCCGCCGTGCACCGTACCCAGCAGGTTGGTGTCGTTGTGGGTCATGATGTGGCTGAGGGTGGTGCGCGAGGAGGACGTGGGCTTGCCCGGGATGTCCGTTTCCCTGTCCATGGCCTGATCTGTCATGCCCTCCACCTTATGCCGAGCCCCCTTCGCGGAATTTGTGTCGGGTTCGCAACAGCGGCGCCCTGATTTTCCGACAGGCCTATGGAGCACACAGTGCGGCCCGGCACACTGGGGCCCATGAATGACTGGCCCGAGGGATGGTCCGACGACAACCGCGGCACGCGCCACGGACGCGGCAGTGCCGGCGCGCAGCCTGAGGGCGCGCGCGTGATGCGCCAGGTGCGACGGGGACCGTCGGCGCCGCCGTACGGGGCCGGCGTGCCGCAGCAGCCCTCGTACGTCGACGGCCGGGGGCACGACGACGGCGGCCACGACGCGTACGACGGCGGCTACAACACCGGCCAGGTCTACGGCGCCCCCGGCGGCCGTGGCCCGGACGGTCCCGGCGCGGCGGCCGGCCGCGCCCCGCGCCCCGCGCCGAACTGGCGGCGCCGGATCAAGTGGACGGCGATCACGGTGGCGACCGTGGTGGTCGTCACGTCGGTCGCCACCTACTTCTGGGCCGACTCCAAGCTGCGCCGCGAGGTGGACCTCTCCACGGTCATCGACCGGCCGGAGGGAGGCGACGGCACGAACTACCTGATCGTCGGCTCCGACAGCCGGGAGGGCATGTCCAAGCAGGACGAGACGAACCTGCACACCGGCGGTGCCGAGGGCAAGCGCACCGACTCGATGATGATCCTGCACGTCGGCGGCAACAGCGACACGCTGGTCTCGCTGCCGCGCGACTCCGACGTGGAGATCCCGTCGTACCGGGGCTCGACGTCCGGGAAGACCTATCCCGCCAGAGGCCGGCACGAGAAGCTGAACGCGGCCTACGCCGAGGACGGACCGACCCTGCTGGTCCGCGCGGTCGAGTACAACACCGGGCTGCACATCGACCACTACGTGGAGATCGGCTTCCAGGGCTTCGCCGACATCGTGGACGCGGTCGGCGGGGTCGACATCACCATCGACAAGGGCTTCAAGGACAAGTGGTCGGGCGCCGACTTCAAGGCCGGCAAGCAGACTCTCGACGGCCGGCAGGCCCTCGCCTTCGTCCGCACCCGGCACGCGTTCGCCGCGTCCGACCTCCAGCGCACCAAGAACCAGCAGAAGTTCCTGGCCGCCCTGGCCCACCAGGTGGCCACCCCCTCGACGGTCCTCAACCCCTTCAAGCTCTACCCGACCATGGGCGCGGGCCTGGACTCCCTCATCGTCGACAAGGACATGTCGCTGTGGGACCTGGCCTCCATGTTCTGGGCGATGAAGGGCGTCAGCGGCGGTGACGGCACCTCGATGAACATGCCGATCTCCGGCTCGGCCGGCGGCAACCTGCTCTGGGACAAGGCGAAGGTGAAGACCCTCGTCAAGGAACTGAACAACGACGAGAAGGTCACCGTCGCCGGCGGCTGACGGGCGGCGCGGACACGGTGCAAGGGCACCCGTGAGGGTGCCCTTGACGCGTGGCTCAGCGGAGCCGGGTCACATCGTGGCGCCCGCCATCGCGCGACAGGTCTCGGCGCAGCGGCGACACGCCTCCGCACAGCGCATCATCTGCTGGTCGTCCGGCATGGACATACACGCCTCGGCGCACATGTCACAGACCTTCGCGCAGAGCGCGCTCATCTCGCCGGCCATGGGCGAGCGCCGCATCATCATGTCGGCGCACATCCGGGTCGCCTCGGAGCAGTCCATGAGCGCGCGCATGACCTGCATCTGCGCCTGGCCGCCCTGCTGCATGCAGGAGCTCATGGTCTCCTCGCACATGCTGTGGCAGCTCATGCAGGCCTCGATGCAGTCCTGCATCTGCTGGCTGATGGCGGGCATCATTTTGGACTGGGTCATGGCTCCTCCTCGGAGGCGGTGGGGATCCGGGGCGGACCCCGTCTGCTTCCGTCCTACGTCCCGCACCGCCGCACCGCACGTCGGCCTACGGCCCTACGGCCCAGCGGAAGACGACGACAGCCCCCGGCGAGCGCGCCGGGGGCTGTGGGATCCGCCGAGTCCCGCTACGGGAGGTTCCTCGCCATCACGATGCGCTGGACCTGGTTGGTGCCCTCGTAGATCTGGGTGATCTTGGCGTCGCGCATCATGCGTTCCACCGGGTAGTCGCGGGTGTAGCCGTAGCCGCCGAGGAGCTGGACCGCGTCGGTGGTGACCTCCATCGCGGTGTCGGAGGCGAAGCACTTGGCGGCGGCGCCCAGGTAGGTGAGGTCCTTCTCCTCCCCTCCGGCGGCGACGCGCTCGGAGGCGGCGGCGGCCTGGTAGGTGAGGGCGCGGGCCGCCGAGATCTTCATGGACATGTCGGCGAGCATGAACTGGATGCCCTGGAAGTCGGCGATCGGCTTGCCGAACTGCTTGCGCTCCCGGACGTAGCCCTTGGCGTAGTCGAGGGCGCCCTGGGCGACACCGAGGGCCTGGGCGGCGATGGTGATGCGGGTGTGGTCCAGGGTCTGCATGGCGGTGGCGAAGCCGGTGCCCTCCTCGCCGATCATGCGGTCGGCGGGGATGCGGACGTTGTCGAAGTAGACCTCGCGGGTCGGCGAGCCCTTGATGCCGAGCTTCTTCTCCGGGGCGCCGAAGGAGACGCCCTCGTCGGACTTCTCGACCACGAACGCCGAGATGCCCTTCGAGCGCTTCGACGGGTCGGTCACGGCCATCACCGTGTAGTACTCCGACACGCCCGCGTTGGTGATCCAGCGCTTGACGCCGTTGAGGATCCAGTGGTCGCCGTCGCGGACCGCCTTGGTCTTCATGCCGGCCGCGTCCGAACCGGCGTCCGGCTCCGAGAGGCAGTACGAGAACATCGCGTCGCCCTTGGCCAGCGGGCCGAGGTACTTCTTCTTCAGGTCCTCGGAGCCGGAGAGGATCACCGGGAGCGAGCCGAGCTTGTTCACGGCCGGGATCAGCGAGGAGGACACACAGGCGCGGGCCACCTCCTCGATGACGATGACGGTGGCGAGCGCGTCGGCGCCGGCGCCGCCGTACTCCTCGGGGACGTGCACGGCGTGCAGGTCGTTCGCGACCAGGGCGTCGAGCGCCTCCTGCGGGAAGCGGGCCTCCTCGTCCACCGCGGCGGCGTAGGGCGCGATCTTCGCCTCGGCCAGGGCCCGGACGACGTCACGGAGCATGTCGTGCTCCTCGGACGGGCGGTACAGGTCGAAGTCAGCCGATCCGGCCACGGTCTCTCACGCTCCAAAGACGCAGTGATACTGACACTAATTACCGTTAAGTAACTGAATTTTAGAGCTCTGGCGCGAACACGCCTACGTGAGCTTGGTGACAGCGGGAAAGTTGCCCGGTGAGCGCCCCGACTATGCTCAGGCACCGCATGACCGACGGACCTGAGCTGGAGCACTCGTATGAGCCTGAAGATCACCGTGATCGGCACCGGCTACCTCGGCGCCACCCACGCCGCGGCCATGGCCGAGCTGGGCTTCGAGGTGCTGGGCCTGGACGTCGTACCGGAGAAGATCGCCATGCTGGAGCGCGGCGAGACCCCGATGTACGAGCCGGGCCTGGAGGAGCTGCTGCGCCGGCACGTGGCCGGGATCGAGGGCGCCACCGGGCGGCTGCGGTTCACCACGGACTGGGCCGAGGTCGGGGCCTTCGGCGACGTGCACTTCGTGTGCGTGAACACGCCGCAGAAGCACGGCGACTACGCCTGCGACATGTCGTACGTCGACTCCGCGATCGCCTCCCTCGCCCCGCATCTGCACGGCCCGGCCCTGGTCGTCGGCAAGTCGACGGTGCCGGTGGGCTCCGCCGGCCGGCTGGCCGCCTACCTCGCCGAGCACGCCCCGGCCGGCGCGGACGCCGAACTCGCCTGGAACCCGGAGTTCCTGCGCGAGGGGTTCGCCGTCCAGGACACCCTGCACCCGGACCGGATCGTCGTCGGCGTGCGCAGCGAGCGCGCGGAGAAGCTGCTGCGCGAGGTGTACGCCGGTCCGGTCGGCGCCGGCACGCCGTTCGTCGTCACCGACTTCCCGACCGCGGAGCTGGTGAAGACCGCCGCGAACTCCTTCCTCGCCACCAAGATCTCCTTCATCAACGCGATGGCGGAGGTGTGCGAGGCCGCGGGCGGTGACGTGGCGAGGCTCGCGGAGGCCATCGGGCACGACGACCGGATCGGCCGGAAGTTCCTGCGTGCCGGGATCGGCTTCGGCGGCGGCTGTCTGCCCAAGGACATCCGGGCGTTCATGGCGCGCGCGGGTGAGCTGGGCGCGGACCAGGCGCTGACGTTCCTGCGCGAGATCGACTCCATCAACATGCGCCGGCGCGGCCAGATGGTGGAGATGACCCGGGAGGCGCTCGGCGGCGGCTCCTTCCTCGGCCGGCGGGTGGCGGTGCTCGGTGCCACCTTCAAGCCGGACTCGGACGACGTCCGTGACTCGCCCGCGCTGAACGTGGCCGGCCAGATCCACCTCCAGGGCGGCCAGGTCACCGTGTACGACCCGAAGGGCATGGCCAACGCCCGCAAGGTCTTCCCGACCCTGGGCTACGCCGACTCGGCGCTGGCGGCCGCCCGGGGCGCGGACGTGGTGCTGCACCTGACCGAGTGGCAGGAGTTCCGCGAGCTGGACCCGGTGGAGCTCGGCGAGGCCGCGGCGGGCCGGGTCCTGCTGGACGGGCGCAACACCCTGGACCCGGAGCTGTGGCGGCGGGCGGGGTGGACGTACCGGGCGATGGGACGCCCGACCGCGTAACCGGACAGGCTGTCGCGGGTGACGCCGGTTCGGCCGAGGCTCAGTCGGCCGAACCGGCGTCTTTCCGCATTCTGCACCACATCGCGCCGGCTCAGGATCCCTTCGCGCGGTACCGCCGCATCTTCGCGCGGGCCCCGCACACCCGCATCGAGCACCAGCGCCCGCGCCCGGCGGGGCTGCGGTCGTAGTACGCCCAGTGGCAGGTGTCGGCCTCGCAGGCCTTCAGGCGGGTCCAGGTGTCCGCGACGAGCGCCTCGGCGACGGCGGCGGCGACCCGGGAGAACAGCGGGCCCTCGTCGGCGGGGACGAGGCGGGCCGAGCCGTCGTGGCCGTCGACGGTGACGTGGAGCGGGGCCCGGGCCAGCAGCGTGCCCAGCGGGGTCACCGCGCGGTGCGGCGGGTGGCCGGCGTGGGCGAGCAGCGCGGCCCGCAACGACTCGCGCAGCTCGCGGGTGTCGGCCAGCGCGGCCCGTGCGATCCCGAGGCGGGCGCGGCCCTCCGCGGTGTCCAGCGAGTCGGCGCCCGTCTCGATGTCCAGCGTGTTCACGAGGGACTCGATCAGGGCCAGGCCGCCGGGAGCGGCCGTTCTCTCGCTCATGCTTGCGACGTTACCCCCGATGCGGGAGCATGCGATGGCCGTTACCGGTTACCCGGGTCTTCGGGTAACACAAGGAGGTTCGTCATGGCTCTCGCCAAGCTCGGTGTCGTGGTCCTGGACTGTCCCGACCCCCGTGCGCTGGCCGGTTTCTACGCCGGTGTGCTGGGCGGCGCGGTGGAGGGGGAGGGAGAGTGGGTGGACCTGAAGGTGCCCGGCGGGCCGGCGCTGGCCTTTCAGCGGGCGCCGGGATTCGTGCCGCCGCGGTGGCCCGCCCCGGACGACTCGCAGCAGTTCCACCTGGACCTGATGGTGGAGGACCTGGACGCGGCCGAGAAGGGGGTGCTGGAGCTGGGGGCGAAGCCGCTGGACGCGGCGGACCGCTCGCGCGGTTTCCGTGTCTACGCCGATCCCGCGGGGCACCCGTTCTGCCTCTGCGCCTGCTGACGGGGCGCAGGCCGGTCCCGGAGCCGTTCCGGAGCCGCTTCCGCAGCCGGAGCCGTTGCGGAGTGGTTGACCCGAGTCGTTCCAGCAGTCGTCCTGAAGCCGTTTCCCGAGTCGTTTCCCGAGTCGTTTCCGAAGGAGGACATCATGGCGCCCGTCGCCCGTCTCCGTTCCGTCGTGCTCGACTGCCCCGATCCGCACGCGCTGGCCGCCTTCTACGCGGCGGTGGCGGGGGGCACCCCGCAGGCCCAGGACGACGACTGGGTCGTGCTGTACGTCCCGGACGGGCCGCGGCTGGCCTTCCAGCGGGCGGAGGGGCACACCCCGCCGGAGTGGCCGCGCGCGGACCGCAACGGCCAGCAGTTCCACCTGGACTTCGACGCGGGCAGCACCTGGGCGGAGATCGACGCGGCCCACGAGCGGGTGCTGGCGCTCGGCGCCCGCCCGCTGGACGTGGCTGACCGGGAGAAGAAGGACTTCCAGGTGTACGCGGACCCGGCCGGGCACCCGTTCTGCCTGTGCCGGATCGAGTGATCACGCTCAGGACCCAGCCGGCGCCGACAACGCTCGTCGGCGATACACCTACGGCGTGTCCAGCTCGGTGATCTTCGCGGTGGACGCCTCCCGGCGGTGTTGCGCGGCCCGGGCCGTGGAGTCCGCGCTGCGCAGTACCCGCTGCACGTTGCCCCAGGTCAGCAGGGACAGCTGGGTCTCGGACCAGCCGCGCCTCAGCAGTTCGGCGATCAGGTGGGGGTAGCGGGAGGTGTCGGCGAGGTCGTGGGGATGGGCGGCGCCGGAGTCGTAGGTGCCGGACAGGCCGACGCACTCGGGGCCGGCGACGTCCCGGACGTGGTCGAGGTGGTCGGCGACGTCGCGGACGGTCGGGCCGGTCTGCTCGGCGGTCAGCGGCACCATGCACAGGCCCCCGGCCCCGCCGAGCGCGGTGAGCAGGTCGTCGGGCAGGTTGGCGGGGTGCGGGCGCAGGGCGCGGGCTGCGGAGCGGGTGCACAGCACCGGGGTCCTGGACAGGGCGAGGGTCCGTTGCACGGTGGCCGGGGAGGCGCCGGAGACATCGGCGAGCACGCCGAGCCGGTTCATCTCGCGCACCACCTCCTCGCCGAACCGGGTCAGCCCGGGCCGGTCCGTCCAGGCCGTGCCCGCGAGGCTGAGCACGCGCAGGCCCAGGGCACGCAGGACGCGCAGGACGCCGAGGGAGTCGCCGAGCGCGGTGCCGTGCGCGGGGCCCGGTACGACCGCGACCCGGCCGCAGTTGCGGGCGTCGATGATCTGGCCGGCGGTGTGGGCCAGGCGCAGTCCCTCGGGGTGGCTCTCGACGACCGCGCGCACCTGGTCGAGCTGTTCCAGGGTCGCCGCCACGACGCGTTCGCCGCCCGGGCCCTCGGGCAGGTGCAGCGACCAGAACAGCGCGCCGACGTGGCCCTCGCGCATCCGCGGCACGTCCGTGTCGATCGCGGCCTCGCCCAGTTCGAGGTCGTAGCGGGGCAGATGGCGCAGCGCCCAGGGCAGGCCGCTGTAGCCGTCCGCGACCGGGTGGGCGGCGAGGAGGGCGTGTGCCCGCTCCAGCGTCTCCCCGGCCGGCGCGTGCCCGTCGGGGAAGGGGTCGTCCGGCAGGCCGTCCTCCCCGCCGACCTCGGCGGTGGTGGGGACGTCGTCCTGGAGGTCGGCCATGGCGGGCTCCGTACGTCGTGGGCTACGTCGGTCGTGAGCTACGTCGTGATGTGGCTGGCGTACCGCCCACGGTCGCACGGGGAGGAGGAACGCTTCCTGGTGAGCGGGGCGTTCGGGGGTACGCCCGTCAGGTCTCGCGGGCGGTGCGGATGACCTCGTCCAGGGTCTCCCGGGAGCGCCGGAGGTCGGCGATCACGCGGTCGATGCGGTCGCGTTCGGCGGTGAGGTCGCCGACCAGCCGCGGGGTGGCGATCGCGGAGGGGCCGCCGTCCCGGTCGCGCATGCAGGGCAGCAGCTGCCGGATCTTCTCGCTGTTCAGGCCGGCCGCGTACAGCTCCTGGACGCGGATGACGCGGTCGACGGCCGCGTCCGGGTAGTCGCGGTGGCCGCCGGGCGTGCGGTCGCTGCTCAGCAGCCCCCGGGTCTCGTAGTACCGCAGCGAGCGTTCGCTCACGCCGGTGCGCCGGGCCAGTTCGCCGATTCTCATGCCGGTACCTCCGGGCTTGAACCTGACATCAGTGTCAGGTTCTACCGTGCCGGCATGACGCAGACAACGGACTTCCTGGCCCCGGCCCGGCTCGGCCGGCTGACGCTCCCGAACCGCCTGGTCATGGCGCCGCTGACCCGCAACCGGGCGGAGCCGGACGGCACCCCGGCCCCGCTCATGGTCACCCACTACGCGGAGCGCGCCGCCGCCGGACTGATCGTCGCCGAGGGCTCGACGCCGAACCCGGCCGGGCAGACCTACCCGGACATCACCGCGATCCACACCGACCGGCACACGGCCGGCTGGCGGCGGGTCACCGACGCGGTGCGGGCGGCCGGCGGGCGGATGTTCCTCCAGCTCCAGCACGGCGGCCGGGTCAGCCACCCGGAGACCACCGGGCTCACCCCGGTCGCGCCCTCGCCCGTCCCGCTGCCGGAGACGATCTTCACGCCGGGCGGGCACCGGCCGGCCGCCGTGCCCCGTGAGATGACGGCGGACGACATCCGCGCCACGATCGCCGACTTCGCCGCCGCCGCGCGCCGGGCCGTCGAGGCGGGTTTCGAGGGCGTGGAGGTGCACTCGGCCAACGGGATGCTGCTGCACCAGTTCCTCGCGGACAACACCAACCTCCGCGCGGACGGCTACGGCGGCTCCGTCCAGCGGCGGGTGCGGTTCGCGGTGGAGGTGACCGAGGCGGTGGCCGACGCGATCGGCGCGGACCGGGTGGGCATCCGCGTCTCCCCCGCGAGCACCGTCAACGGCGTCCGGGAGGACGACACCGACGCCCTGTACGACGCGCTCCTCGCCCGTCTGAAGGGGCTGGGCCTGGCCTAT
Organism: Streptomyces sp. NPDC006309; assembly: GCF_040613095.1. NCBI lineage: Bacteria > Bacillati > Actinomycetota > Actinomycetes > Kitasatosporales > Streptomycetaceae > Streptomyces > Streptomyces sp. NPDC006309. The sequence goes on from NZ_JBEXRO010000003.1 coordinate 32,615, forward strand.
CTGAGCCTGGTGCGCTCCGATCCGGGGGCCGGCTGGTACCGGCGGATCCGCGCCGGCTGGCCCGGCCTCCTGATCGGCAACCCGGACCTGGCCGACCTGTCGGGCGAGGCCGTCACCCGGGCCGCCCGGGAGATGCTGGCGGCCGGCGCCGACCTGGTGGCACTCGGCCGGCCGTTCCTCGCCAACCCGGACCTGGTCGAGCGGCTGCGCGCCGGCGCGCCGCTCAACCCGGTCCGGGACCGGTACTTCATGTACGTGGGCGGGGCGGAGGGCTACAACGACTACCCCACCCTGGACCGTCAGCCGTCGAGCGAGTCGATGGTGGCGAGGGACGGCGCCCGGGTGGCCTGAAGGTCACGGGCCACGTCCTCCGCGGCGCCCAGCACGCGGACCGAGTTCTGCCAGGTCAGCTTGGCCAGGTCGGCCTTGGACCAGCCCCGGTCGAGCAGCTCGGCGAGCAGGTTCGGGTAGCCGGAGACGTCGCTGAGACCCTCCGGGGTGAACGCGGTGCCGTCGTAGTCGCCGCCGATGCCCAGGTGGTCGACGCCGGCCACCTCGCGCATGTGGTCGAGGTGGTCCGCCACCGTCGACACCGTGGCGACGGGACGCGGGGAGCGCTCCTCGAAGGCACGGTGCAGCCTCATCGCCTCCGGGCCGGTGTCCAGGTGGTGGAGGCCGTGGGCGCGCAGGTTCTCGTCGGCCGCGGCCGTCCAGTCGACGGCCGCCTGGAGGACGAACTTCGGCACGAACGTCACCATGGCCACACCGCCGTTGGCGGGCAGCCGCTCCAGGACGTCGTCGGGGATGTTGCGCGGGTGGTCGCAGACGGCGCGGGCGGAGGAGTGCGAGAAGATCACCGGTGCGCAGGCCGTCTCCAGCGCGTCGCGCATGGTCGTCGCCGCGACGTGCGAGAGGTCGACCAGCATGCCGAGCCGGTTCATCTCCCGGACGACCTCACGGCCGAACGCCGTGAGGCCGCCGGCCCTCGGCTCGTCGGTCGCGGAGTCCGCCCAGTCGACGTTGGAGTTGTGGGTGAGCGTCATGTAGCGCACGCCGAGCGCGTGCAGGCCGCGCAGGGTGCCCAGCGAGTTGGCTATGGAGTGGCCGCCCTCGGCGCCCATCAGGGAGGCGATACGGCCGTCCCGGCGTGCCCGGCTCATGTCCGCGGCGGTCAGCGCGGGCGCCAGGTCCGCCGGGTAGCGGGCGAGCAGCTGCCGGACGCAGTCGATCTGCTCCAGCGTCGCCGCCACCGGCTCGGGCTGCTCGGCGGGCACGTACACCGACCAGTACTGCGCGCCGACGCCGCCCTCGCGCAGCCTCGGCAGGTCGGTGTGCAGGTGGGCGCCCTGATGGGCGGCGATGTCGAGCTTGTCCAGGTCGTAGCCGGCCGTCTGGCGCAGCGCCCACGGCAGGTCGTTGTGGCCGTCGACGACCGGGAACTCGCGCAGCAGTTCCCGGGCCTGGGCCAGGGAGGTCACCGCGGTCACTTCCCGAAGCCGAAGCCGCTCGCGCCCTCGACCTTGGCGCGCAGCCGCTTGCCCTTCTCGGTGGCCTGGTCGTTGAGGTCCTGCTGGAAGTCGCGCATCCGGTGCAGCAGGTCCTCGTCGTGCGCGGCGAGCATCCGGGCCGCGAGCAGACCGGCGTTGCGGGCACCGGCGACGGAGACCGTGGCGACCGGGACACCGGCCGGCATCTGCACGATGGACAGCAGCGAGTCCATGCCGTCCAGGTACTTCAGCGGCACCGGCACGCCGATGACGGGCAGCGGGGTGACGGAGGCGAGCATGCCGGGCAGATGGGCGGCACCGCCCGCACCGGCGATGATCGCCTTCAGGCCGCGGTCGGCGGCCTGCTCCCCGTACGTGATCATCTCGCGGGGCATGCGGTGCGCGGAGACGACGTCGACCTCGTAGGCGATCTCGAACTCGTCCAGGGCCTTGGCGGCGGCTTCCATGACGGGCCAGTCGGAGTCCGACCCCATGACGATGCCAACAACGGGGCTCATTCGGTGATCGTGCCTCTCAGGTAGCCGGCTGCGTGACGGGCGCGCTCCAGCACGTCGTCCAGGTCGTCGCCGTAGGTGTTGACGTGTCCGACCTTACGGCCGGGCTTCACGTCCTTGCCGTACATGTGGATCTTCAGCTTGGGGTCGCGGGCCATGCAGTGCAGGTACGCCCCGTACATGTCCGGGTAGTCGCCGCCCAGGACGTTGACCATGACCGTCCACGGCGCGCGGGGCCGCGGGTCACCGAGCGGGAGGTCGAGGACCGCGCGGACGTGGTTGGCGAACTGCGAGGTGACGGCGCCGTCCATGGTCCAGTGGCCGGAGTTGTGCGGGCGCATCGCCAGCTCGTTGACCAGGACGCGGCCGTCGCGGGTCTGGAACAGCTCCACGGCGAGGTGCCCGACGACGCCCAGCTCCTTGGCGATGGTCAGCGCCAGCTGCTCGGCGTGCAGGGCCAGGGCCTCGTCCAGGTCCGGCGCGGGGGCTATGACGGTGTCGCAGACGCCGCCGACCTGCTGCGACTCCACCACCGGGTAGGCGACGGCCTGGCCGTGCGGGGAGCGTACGACGTTGGCGGCCAGCTCGCGGACGTAGTCGACCTTCTCCTCGGCGAGGACCGGCACACCCGCCCGGAACGGCGCGGCGGCCTCCTCGGCGGAGCCGACGACCCACACGCCCTTGCCGTCGTAACCGCCGCGGACGGTCTTGAGGACGACCGGGAAGCCGTCGCCCTCCGCCGCGAAGGCCGCGACGTCCGCGGGATCGCGCACGATCCGGTGCCGCGGGCACGGGATGCCGATCGCGTCGAGCCGCGCGCGCATCACGCCCTTGTCCTGGGCGTGCACCAGCGCGTCCGGCCCGGGGCGGACGGGGATGCCGTCCGCCTCCAGGGCACGCAGATGCTCGGTGGGCACGTGTTCGTGATCGAAGGTGATCACGTCACAGCCGCGCGCGAACTCGCGCAGCGTGTCCAGGTCGCGGTAGTCGCCGATGACGACATCACCGACGACCTGCGCCGCGGAATCCTGAGGAGTGTCACTGAGAAGCTTGAACCTGATGCCCAACGGGATGCCCGCCTCGTGCGTCATACGCGCGAGCTGCCCCCCGCCGACCATGCCGACTACCGGGAACGTCACACCCCTAGCGTATCGGCCACGGCGGGGCGGCCGGATACCGTCCCGCTCCCGATCTCTTACCCAGCGCTTTCCCGACTCTTTCCGACCTGTTTCCGGGACGTGGTCCGGCCCACGGGCATCGGCGCCCCCGCCCGGATAGCATGGCGGCGTTGACGGAATCTACCGACGGGAGCTGCACAGCCATGGAACCTCGTTCCTCGGGGCTGCAACGGCTCGTACGCGAGGTGGCCAAGTTCGGGGCCGTCGGCGGCGCGGGCGTCCTCGTCAACCTCGCCGTCTTCAACCTGGTCCGGCACGTCTCCGGGCTGCCGGTGGTGCGGGCCGGCGTCATCGCGACCGTCGTGGCGATCGTCTTCAACTACGTGGGCTTCCGCTACTGGACGTACCGGGACCGCGACAAGCACGGCCGCACCAAGGAACTCACGCTGTTCCTGCTGTTCAGCGCGATCGGCCTGGTGATCGAGAACGGCCTGCTGTACGTGGCGACCTACGGCTTCGGCTGGGACAGCCCGCTCCAGAGCAACGTCTTCAAGTTCGTCGGCATCGGCGTCGCGACCCTGTTCCGGTTCTGGTCGTACCGCACCTGGGTGTTCCGGGCGCTGCCGTCCCGCGAGGCGGAGTCGATCATCGCGGCCGAGGCGCACCCCGCGCCGCACCCTTCCGAGCCGCAGCAGCGCGTCCGCTGACGGAAGCACCCGCGGCGCGTGCTGTGACGGGCGCGGCGCGTTTGACGGGAGCGCTCAGCGCACCGTCGGGCGGTCCTCGTCCGGGGTGCGGGCCGGGGGCGTGCGGGACAGGAACAGGCCGAAGACGGGGGGCTGCGCCTGGAGCAGCTCCAGCCGGCCGCCGTCGGCCTCCGCGAGGTCCCGGGCGACGGCCAGGCCGATGCCCGTGGAGTTCCGCCCGCTGATCGTGCGCTCGAAGATCCGCGCGCCGAGGTCGGCCGGGACGCCGGGACCCTCGTCGGTGACCTCGATCACGGCCTGGTTGCCGGTGACCCGGGTGCGCAGGGCGACGGTCCCGCCGCCGTGCATCAGGGAGTTCTCGATCAGCGCGGCCAGCACCTGGGCGACCGCGCCCGGGGTGCCCACCGCCTGGAGATGCCGTTTGCCGGAGCTGACGACCGCCCGGCCGGCGCTGCGGTAGGCGGGCCGCCACTCGGCGAGCTGCTGCTGGATGACCTCGTCGAGGTCGAAGGTGACGGCGGAGCCGGTCCGCGGGTCGCGGGAGTTGGTCAGCAGCCGCTGGACGACGTCCGTCAGCCGCTCCACCTGCGTCAGCGCGATGGTCGCCTCCTCCTTCACCGTGTCCGGGTCGTCGGTGAGGGTGATCTCCTCCAGCCGCATGGACAGGGCGGTCAGCGGCGTACGGAGCTGGTGGGAGGCGTCGGCGGCCAGGCGTCGCTCGGCGGTCAGCATGCGCCCGATCCGCTCGGCGGAGGAGTCCAGGACATCGGCGACCCGGTCCAGCTCGGGGACGCCGTAACGCTTGTGCCGGGGGCGCGGGTCGCCGGAGCCGAGGCGCTCGGCGGTCTCGGCGAGGTCGGTCAGCGGGGAGGCGAGCCGGCTGGCCTGGCGCACGGCGAGGAGCACGGCGGCGACCACGGCGAGCAGCGCCACCAGGCCGATGATCAGCAGGGTGCGGCCGACCTCGCGGGTCACCGCTGAGCGCGGCTCCTCGACGGTGACGGTCTCGCCCTCCTCGCCCGTCTGGCGGGCCCGGATGACCTCACCCTCCGGCGGGCTGCCGATCTCGATGGGCGGCCGGCCGGGCATGCGGATCACCGCGTACTGCTCCTTGCTGACCGGATTGCGCAGCACGTCCGCGTTGACGTTCTCGGCGGCGAGTATCCGGCTGTCGACGATGCTGGCCAGCCGCACCGCCTCGGAGTACACCCGCTCCTGGGCGCTGTTGCTGATCGTCCGCGTCTCCACGATCACCAGGGAGACACCGAAGACGGCGATCACCACCAGGACGACGGCGAGGGTGGACTGGATGAGACGTCGGCGCATGGTCGGTCACCTGTGCTGTCGCTGTCGCTGGTCCGGGCTCAGCTCTTCTCGAAGCGGAAGCCCACGCCGCGGACCGTCGCGATGTACCTCGGGTTCGCCGCGTCGTCGCCGAGCTTCTTGCGCAGCCAGGAGATGTGCATGTCGAGGGTCTTGGTCGAGGACCACCAGGTGGTGTCCCACACCTCGCGCATCAGCTGATCCCGGGTCACGACCCGCCCGGCGTCCCGCACCAGCACCCGCAGCAGGTCGAACTCCTTGGCGGTGAGCTGGAGTTCCTCGTCGCCCATCCAGGCCCGGTGCGACTCGACGTCGATACGCACCCCGTGCGTGGCCGGCGGCTGCTGCGGCTCGGCGGCGCCGCGCCGCAGCAGGGCCCGGACCCGGGCGAGCAGTTCGGCGAGGCGGAAGGGCTTGGTGACGTAGTCGTCGGCGCCCGCGTCCAGGCCGACGACGGTGTCCACCTCGTCGGCCCGCGCGGTCAGGATGAGGATCGGCACGGTGTGGCCGTCGGCACGCAGCCGGCGGGCGACCTCCAGACCGTCCATGCCGGGCAGGCCCAGGTCCAGCACGACCAGGTCGACACCGCCCTGCATTCCGGCGTCGAGCGCGGCGGGTCCGTCCTCGCGCACCTCGACCTCGTAACCTTCCCGGCGCAGGGCGCGGGCCAGCGGCTCCGAGATGGACGCGTCGTCCTCGGCGAGCAGTACACGGGTCATGAGGTGATGGTAGACCGCTCGCGGAGGGTGCCGGGGCGTGATCGCTTCCCGGGCTTCTTACCTTCGCGGGCCACTGGTACGAACCATTGACCTGGGGATGGGATCGTAGAAGGGACCTTCGAATTCCCTCGTGCGGTTCCCATGACACCTGTGATCCGCGTCTCAAGTCCTTCCATATCCGGCGGTGTCCTGCCGTATGGTGACCTGAACGCCTGTAGTACACCGGGGGCCTTTGGCGGGCAGTGACGCTGAAGGTCTCTTTTGTGTGCGGGCTGATGAAGATCAGCCCCGAAAGGAACGACCTCTGGCCGGGCTCCGGACGCAGTGACGCGTCGGGGCGTGGATCCCGGTGGTCGCCGCCCACCGCTCCGCGATCCGGAACGGACTCCCCCTGGGCGTGGGGGTGGGCGGCCGACCCCGCCGGTGCCGGCCGCACCCCCACCGGGCGCGCACGCTCGACCGCGCGTCCCGACCAGCAAGGAACGACCATGGCGTCCAGCCTGACGAAGGACTCGGTCCGCCCGGGCACCCCCGGGTCCGAGAAGACCTTCTTCGGCCACCCCCGCGGACTGGCCACTCTCTTCATGACCGAGATGTGGGAGCGTTTCTCCTACTACGGCATGAGGGCCCTGCTCCCGCTGTACCTGGTGGCCCCGGGCGGCCTGCACATGAACGCGGGCACGGCGACCGCGATCTACTCCGTGTACGTGTCGCTCGTCTACCTGCTCGCCCTGCCCGGCGGCTGGTTCGCCGACCGGGTGCTCGGCCCCCGCAAGACGGTAGCCGTCGCCGGTCTCGTCATCATGCTCGGCCACCTGTGCCTGGCGCTGCCCGCCGCCGCCAGCTTCTTCGTCGGCCTGGGTCTCGTCGCCATCGGCTCCGGCCTGCTGAAGGCCAACATCTCCACGATGGTCGGCCACCTGTACAAGGGCCCGGACGACCCGCGCCGGGACGCCGGCTTCACGCTGTTCTACATCGGCATCAACCTCGGCGCCTTCGTCGCGCCGCTGGTCATCGGCACCGTCGGCGAGAACGTCAACTGGCACCTGGGCTTTGCGCTGGCCGCCCTGGGCATGGCGCTGGGCCTCGTCCAGTACCTGCTCGGCGGGCGTCACCTCGACCCGCGCAGCAGCGAGGTCCCCACCCCGCTGTCGGCCGCGGAGAAGACCGCCACCCTGCGCAAGGGCCTGATCTGGCTGGCCGTCGCCGCCGTCTTCTACGGCGCCGTGAGCTTCTCCGGCCACTTCACCCTGAACTGGGCGCTGATCCCGCTCACCCTGATCGGCCTGATCGTGCCGATCCTCGTCATCACCCGGATCCTGCGCGACAAGGACCTGGAGCCGGCGGAGCGCTCGAAGGTGTCGGCGTACATCTGGTTCTTCGTGGCCGCCGCCGTCTTCTGGATGATCTACGACCAGGGCGGCTCGACGATGTCGATCTTCGCCTCGGACTCGGCCAAGAACTCCGTCCTCGGCTGGACGTTCCCGGTCTCCTGGTACCAGTCGGTCAACCCGGTCATGATCATGGCCCTGGCGCCCGTCTTCGCCTGGCTGTGGCTGTGGCTGAACCGGCGCGGCAAGGAGCCCAGCACGATCGTGAAGTTCTCCTCCGGCCTGGTGCTGGTGGGCGCGTCCTTCTTCCTCTTCCTCGCCCCGCTGTCGATCGCCCAGGGCGGTCACAAGGCCGCGGCGCTGTGGCTGGTCGCGATCTACTTCGTGCAGACCGTCGGTGAGCTGACGCTGTCGCCGGTGGGTCTGTCGGTGACGACGAAGATGGCGCCGAAGAAGTACGCCTCGCAGATGATGGGCGTCTGGTTCCTCGCGGTCACCGCGGGCGACTCGATCACCGCGCTGCTGTCCAACCCGGCCGTCGGTGGCGTCAACCTCGACAAGATGGGCTTCGTCGCCCTGGAGGCCGTGCTCGCCGTGATCGCCGGTTTCGCGGTGTGGATGTACCGCAACAAGGTCAAGAAGCTCATGGGCAACGTGAACTGACGACCACTGGACACGCTCGGAGGGCCGCCGCATCCCGGGATGCGGCGGCCCTCCGGGCGTTCACGGGAGGGGGGAGGCGGCCTGCCGGGCAACTCGCAGGCATGACGACCTGCGGCGGCTTCGGGGGGCTGCGGCGACTGAGGGTGCCTGCGGCGGCTTTGGGGGGCTGCGGCGGCTTCGGGGCCTCCGGCGGCTTTGGGGGCTGCGGCGGCTTTGGGGGCTGCGGCGGCTCTTGGGGCCTCCGGCGACTGAGGGTGCCTGCGGCGGCTTCGGGGGGCTGCGGCGACTGAGGGTGCCTGCGGCGGATTCGGGGGGCTGCGGCGGCTTTGGGGCCTCCGGCGGCTTTGGGGGCTGCGGCGGCTCTTGGGGCCTCCGGCGACTGAGGGTGCCTGCGGCGGCTTCGGGGCCTGCGGGGTTCGGCGGGACTCCGGAGGGGCGGGGCGGGGAGTGCGGCGCTCTTTGCGGGGGCGCGGGGTGCGGGGGTGTGGGGTTCGGTGAGGCTCCAGGGCCGGAGGCCGGGAGCGCGGCGCTCTTTGCGGGGGCGCGGGGTGCGGGGGCCTGTGGGTGCCTTGAGGCGCGGCGGACCTGCCAGGGGGGTTCCCGGGGGCGGGGCCAGCCTGCGGGTGCCGGCCGGCGGGCGGTGGGCTGCGAGGTGCGGTGACCTGCGGGACGCGGCAGCCCTCCAGGAAGTTCGAGGGGGGCAGCAGCCTGCGGGTGCCGGCCGGCGGGCGGTGGGGCTGCGGGACGCGGTGTCTGGCGGAGTGCCTCCGGGTGCGGTGACCTGCGGGGCCGACGGCGCGCGGGGCCGTCGCCCGGACGCCGGGCGGCGAAGGCCCGTAGGGCTGCGGCTCAGCGCGTCCCGCGCCTAGGCAGGTGTCTGGGCAGCGCGCCGCCCGTCAGGGGCGCCGTGGCCACCGTCCGCGTGCCGTGGTCGCCGGCACGGGGCCCGGTGAGGCCGCCGGAGTCGCTGTCACCGCTGACCACACGGCCCCGCCCGGCTGTCCAGGGCGTCAGGCGTCTGTCCGGGCCGCCGGCACGTCAGGGGCGTATCAGGCGCCCCCACCGCCCGGCCGTCCGGAGACAGGGCTGCCGTCCTCACCGGCGGGCACGTCGTAGCCGTACCGCGTGTCCTGATCCGTCCGTCTGCCTGGCGACAGGAGCCGCGGGCCGCACAGGCCGCGGAACTGCACGGGGCCGGGATGCCGGCGTGCTGCCCACGGGTTTCCGTCCCTGCCGGCAGGCACGTCGTAGCCGTACCGCGCGTTCCGGTCGTCGGTCCGACCGGGATGATGACGGGGCGGGGGGAACGCTGGGCTTCGGTGACGGACGGTCGGGCGGCGCTCGCGCGCCGCCTCGCGGCAACGGTCAGGCGGGCGCGCCCATTTCCGCCCAGACGGTCTTGCCGGGGCGCCCGGCGGTGCGGACCACGCCCCAGTCGAGGCACAGCCGCTCCACGATGAACATGCCGTGCCCGCCGGGGCGGCCGGCGCGGTGCGGGGTGCGCGGGGCCGGCTGGCCCGCGCCCTGGTCCGAGACCTCGACCCGGATCACCTTGTTGTCGCAGGAGAGGAACAGCTCGTCGGGGCCCTCGGCGTGCAGGCAGGCGTTGGTGACCAGTTCGGAGACGACGAGCAGGACGTCCTCGGCGGCGGCCCGCTGGTCCGCGGAGTCGGCGGGCAGCCAGCCCCACGCGTACAGCGCCTGGCGGGTGAAGTCACGGGCGAGGGGGACGACCCCGCTCTCGCCTTCCAGACGGAGTCTGCGGAGCTGCGGGCTCCGCTCCTGCGGTGTGCCGCCGGACGAGCCGGTCGGCACGGACGGCGCGGCTGCCCCCGTGGCTGCGCCGACGGCCGGCGCAACCCCCTCGGACGCCCCGGAAGCGCCGCTGGGCTCCGGGCCGCGGTCGCCCGGCGAGTAAGGCCGGGTGGTGCTCATCAGCGCTTCACCTCACCGATTCACCAGTTCATGATCCTGAAAGTGCGGTCAAAGGTCCGGCACCACCGGTGCCGGGTCGTACGTCGTCCGGCCGTCGCCCGCGCGTCGTCCGTGCGGGGTCCTGTGACCACCGGTCCGCCGAGGCAGGTTCCGTCCAGGCCGTTCGCCGGGCCCGGCGGGGTCCGGCGGCCGTCCGGTCGCCTCCTGGTTCTTCTGCCCTCTCCTGCCCGACCGATCCGGCGGAACACCCCTGTGTTCGGCGTGACGCGTGCAACGCCCCGAAAGTGGCCGACGGCGGGCGCGCGGAAGGGCCGCGCGGGGCGGCGGGTCAGTCGGCACCGTCGGCCAGGGCCGCCTCCAGCGAGTCATGGACGGTGAAGACCGCCTCGGCCCCGGTGATCTCGAACACGCGGGCGACCACTGGCTGCATTCCGGCGAGATGGACACCGCCTCCGGCGGCCTCCGCCTTCAGCCGCGCGCCGAGCAGGACGTTCAGGCCCGTGGAGTCGCAGAACTCCAGGCGTGAGCAGTCCACCACGAGCCGCGCGAAGCCCTTGGCCAGAAGGTCGTCGAGGGGCTCCCGCAAAAGATCGGCGGTGTGGTGGTCCAGCTCTCCGGCCGGTGTCACTACGGCGCTGGAGCCCTCTTCCCGCACCTCCACCAGAAGCCGGCCCGACTGTGCGCTGCCGACCGTCCCGTGGTCCATGCCGTCTCTCTCCCGAGGTCGTGGCTGCTGATGCCCTCGAACATTACGCCTTCCCCGCGCACTCCGACACCCGAACAACCGCGCACAAACGGACATATCACAACACATTGCACTTGCGACTCGCTCGGTACAGCGGGTAGGGCTAGTAAGGACACAGATCCCTACAGGCCGGCTTCGGAGGCGCCGCACACGGTAGTGCACGCACTGGCTTCGGCAGCCTTATGCCGAGAACGATGGAGGACACCCATGTCACCCCGGCTCGACGCATCGCATACCCCCATAGCGACGTCGACACCCCCACCGGAACAACTGGATCATCCCATCGGCGCCCTCGACCTCCCCGAGGGACTCCCGGAGATCCCCCCGTACGACGAGATCGGCCCGGTCGACGCGCGGGCGCTGTCCAAGACCCTCTTCGAGCGCCTGGAGTCGCTGGAGGAAGGGACGCACGAGCACGCGTACGTCCGCAACACGCTCGTCGAGCTGAACCTCGCGCTCGTGAAGTTCGCCGCCTCCCGCTTCCGCTCCCGCAGCGAGCCGATGGAGGACATCGTCCAGGTCGGCACCATCGGCCTGATCAAGGCGATCGACCGCTTCGAACTCGCCCGCGGTGTGGAATTCCCCACATTCGCGATGCCGACCATCATCGGTGAGATCAAACGCTTCTTCCGGGACACCTCGTGGTCCGTGCGTGTCCCGCGCCGGCTCCAGGAGCTGCGGCTGGACCTCGCCAAGGCCGGGGACGAGCTGGCGCAGAAGCTGGACCGCGCCCCGACGGTCGCGGAACTCGCCGAGCGGCTCGGCCTCTCCAACGAGGAGGTCGTCGAGGGCATGGCCGCCTCGAACGCCTACACGGCCTCCTCGCTGGACGCCCAGCCCGACGAGGACGAGTCCGAGGGCGCGCTCGCGGACCGCATCGGCTACGAGGACCACGGGCTCGAGGGCATCGAGTACATCGAGTCGCTCAAGCCGCTGATCGCCGGTCTGCCGTCCCGCGACCGGAGGATCCTCTCGCTGCGGTTCGTGGCGAACATGACCCAGTCGGAGATCGGCGAGGAACTCGGCATCTCCCAGATGCATGTGTCCCGGCTGCTGTCGCGCACGCTGGTCCAGCTGCGCAAGGGACTGACCGTGGAGGAGTGACCCTTTCGCGCACCGCGGGAGCGGCCCGGCCGACGCGCCGGGCCGCTCCCGCGTCCGCGGACCTCCTCCACCGGCTGAGGGGTACCCGACCGGGCAACCGTCATGCCGCCGCAGTACGCCCCGTCCGTACGCCCCCTGAGGATGCGCATGACTGTCACCGCGGCCCGTGGCGGCCGGCTCACCGATCTTCCCGTCCTGCTCGTCGCGGTGGTGTGGGGTTCCAGCTACCTGGCCGCCAAGGGCGTCACCACGGAGCGGACGGTGCTCGCCGTGCTGGTGCTGCGGTTCGCCGTGGCCGTACCGGTCCTCGTCGCCGCCGGCCGGCGGCGGCTGCGCGCGCTGAGCGCGGTCCAGCTGCGCGGTGGCGGGCTGCTGGGGCTGATCCTCGCCGGGATCTTCCTGCTGGAGACGTACGGGGTGGTGCACACCTCGGCGACGAACGCGGGCCTGATCATCAGTCTCACCATGGTGTTCACCCCGCTCGCCGAGAGCAGGGTGAGCGGCACCCGGCTGCCCGGGTCCTTCCTGGCGGCGGCCGGACTGTCGGTGCTCGGTGTCGCCCTGCTGACCCTGGGCGCGGGTTTCACCGCCCCGAACGGCGGCGACCTGCTGATGCTCGGGGCCGCCGCCGCCCGTACGGCGCACGTCCTGGCCATGTCCCGGATGAAGTCGGTGCGGGGGGCGGACGCGCTGTCGCTGACGACCGTTCAGCTGGGCGGTGCGGTCCTGGTGTTCGCCGTTCTGGTGGCGCTGCCGGGCACCGGCGCGTCGCCCTGGTCGGCGGCGGCCGGGTTCGGCGCCGGGGACTGGCTGGGGCTGCTGTACCTGTCGGTGTTCTGCACGGTGCTCGCGTTCTTCGTGCAGATGTGGGCGGTCCGGCGGTCGTCCCCGTCCCGGGTCAGCCTGCTGCTCGGCACGGAGCCGGTGTGGGCCGCGGCCGTGGGCATCGCCCTGGGCGGCGACCGGCCGGGCCCACTCGGATACCTCGGCGCCGTCCTGGTGCTCGCCGGTACGGCGTGGGGCCGCACGCCGGCGGACCGGGGACGCGAGGCCGGTACGAACCCGGACGGCATCGCCGCGGCCGGAGTCACGGCGGGCGGCGTCGCGGCGGGCGGCGTGACAGCGACCGGTGGGCAGACTCCGGTGGCAGCCGGTGGCCAGACTCCGGTGCCGGACGGTGGGCAGGCCGTGGCGGCCGATGGGCAGGCTGTGGCGGCCGGTGGCCAGGCTCCGGTGCCGGGCGGGGGCGGTGGCTGTGAAGTTACCGCGGTGGAGCCCGCCTGACCGGTCCGCGAAGGACGCCGCGCGGGCGCGCCCGGCCGGCGTCGGCCGGCGTCACAGCGGCCGGCCTCCGGTGCCGGACGGTGGGCAGGCTGTGGCGACCGGTGGCCAGGCCCCGGTGCCGGGCGGGGGCGGTGGCTGTGAAGTTGCCGCGGTGGAGCCCGCCTGACCGGTCCGCGAGGGACGCCGCGCGCTGCCGGGTGTCCGGCCGCCGGTCAGACGACGCGTACGCCCCCGCGCCAGACCCCGCTGACCAGCGGCACGCCCGGCCGATAGGCCAGGTGGACGTGGCTCGGGGCGTCCAGGAGCATCAGGTCGGCGCGGGCGCCGGGCGTGAGGCGGCCGATGTCGGTGCGGCGCAGGGCGGCGGCGCCGCCCGCCGTGGCCGACCAGACCGCCTCGTCGGGGGTCATCCCCATGTCACGGACGGCGAGGGCGATGCAGAACGGCACCGACGAGGTGAAGGAGGAGCCGGGGTTGCAGTCCGTGGAGAGGGCGACGGTGACGCCCGCGTCCAGCAGGCGGCGGGCGTCGGGCCACTGCGCGCGGGTGGAGAACTCGGCGCCCGGCAGCAGGGTGGCGACCGTACGGCCCTGGGCCAGTGCGTCGACGTCGGCGTCCGTGAGGTGGGTGCAGTGGTCGGCGCTGGCCGCGTCGAGTTCGACGGCCAGCTGGACGCCGGGGCCGTAGGTGAGCTGGTTGGCGTGGATGCGCGGGTGCAGGCCCTTGGCCCGGCCGGCCGTGAGGATCGCACGGGCCTGGTCGCCGTCGAAGGCGCCCTTCTCGCAGAACACGTCGATCCAGCGGGCGTGCGGCGCGCAGGCGTCCAGCATCTCGCCGGTGACCAGGGCGACGTAGGCCGCCGGGTCGTCGGCGTGCTCCGGGGGGACGATGTGCCCGCCGAGGTAGGTGACCTCGTCGGTGTGCCCGGCCGCGATGCGCAGGGCGCGCGACTCGTCCTCGACGGTCAGGCCGTAGCCCGACTTGGTCTCGAAGGTGGTGGTGCCCTGGCGGAGCGCCTCCGCCAGGTAGCGGGTCAGGTTCGCCTCCAGCTCCGCGTCGCTCGCGGCCCGGGTGGCGGCGACCGTGGTGCGGATGCCGCCCGCGGTGTACGAGCGGCCGGACATGCGGGCGTTGAACTCCTGCGTGCGGTCGCCCGCGAAGAGCAGGTGGGAGTGGGAGTCCACGAACCCCGGCAGTACCGCCCGGCCGCCCGCGTCGACCCGGTTGTCAGTGGCGGGTGCTTTGCTTGCTTCACCGGTCCACGCGATGCGGTCGCCGTCGATGACGACGGCCGCGTCCTGGACCGGACCGAGGGGGGAGCCTCCCAGGGAGGGGTCGTTGGTGACCAGCGTGGCGATGTTGGTGATGACGGTGCTGCTGCTCATGGTGTCGTCCTCGTGGGGGTCGGCGTTCCTCAGCCGCGCAGGGCTTCGACGGCGGCGGCCAGCGCCCGCGGCACGTCCGGTACGAGCGTGTGCGCGCCGTCGCGTACGACGTGCCGGCCGCCCACGACCGTGTGCCGTACGTCGGCCGCGCCCGCCGCGAAGACGGCCGTCTCGGCGCCCAGCCGGGGCGGCGGCCCGGCCGTCCTGACCGTGTCCAGGGCGATCGTCGTCAGGTCGGCGAGCGCGCCGGGCTCGATGGCGCCGGCGTCGTCCCAGCCCAGGGCGGCGTGGCCGTCGGCGGTGGCGGCCCGCAGCAGTGCCGCGGCGGTCCAGTGGCCCCGGGTGCGGGTGCGCAGCCGCTCGTCCAGCTCCATCGCGCGTGCCTCTTCGAGCAGGTCGATGACGGCGTGGCTGTCGGAGCCGAGGGAGAGCGGGGAGCCGGCCCGTTGCAGCGCGGCGGCCGGGCCGATGCCGTCGGCCAGGTCCCGTTCGGTGGTGGGGCACATGCAGGTGCCGGTGCCCGAGCCGCCGAGCAGGGCGATGTCCTCGTCGGTGAGGTGGGTGTTGTGCACACCGGTGGTGCGGGGCCCGAGGACGCCGTGGTCGGCGAGCAGCCGGGTGGGCGTGCGGCCGTGGGCGGCCAGGCAGGCGTCGTTCTCGGCGGTCTGCTCCGACAGGTGCACGTGCAGCGGGGCGCGCCGCTCCTCGGCCCACCGTGCCACGGTGGCCAGCTGTCCGGCGGGCACGGCCCGTACGGAGTGGATCGCCGCCCCGATCCGGGCGTGGTCCCGCTCCCGGAGATCCGCGCAGCGTGCGGCCCAGGTCTCCGCGTCGCCGTCGGAGAAGCGCTGCTGGTGGCTGCCGGGCGGCTGTCCGAAGCCGGCGGAGAGGTAGCAGGTGTCGAGGAGGGTGATGCGGATCCCGGCCTCGGCGGCGGCGGCGATCAGCGCCTCGCCCATGGCGTTGGGGTCGGCGTAGGGGGTGCCGCCGGGCGCGTGGTGCACGTAGTGGAACTCGCCGACGCAGGTGATGCCGGCGAGGGCCATCTCGGCGTACACCGCGCGGGCCAGGGCGTGGTAGGTCTCCGGGGTCAGCCGGTCGGCGACGGAGTACATCACCTCGCGCCAGGTCCAGAAGGTGCCGCTGCCGATTTGGACGGTGCCGCGCAGCGCCCGGTGGAAGGCGTGGCTGTGGGCGTTGGCCAGCCCCGGGAGGGTCAGTCCGCGCAGCACCTCGGCGCCGGGCGGCGGGGCGGGGGTCCCGGTGCGGACGGCCGTGACGCGGCCCCGCGCCACCTCGACCGTCACGCCCGGCTCGACCCGGTCGCCCAGCCAGGCGTGCTCCAGCCAGTAGGTTCCCTCGGTCAC
This sequence comes from Streptomyces sp. NPDC006309, assembly GCF_040613095.1. Lineage (NCBI taxonomy): Bacteria > Bacillati > Actinomycetota > Actinomycetes > Kitasatosporales > Streptomycetaceae > Streptomyces > Streptomyces sp. NPDC006309. Next base: position 48,298 of record NZ_JBEXRO010000003.1, read on the forward strand.
CGGCAGGCCAGTCCTTCCAGTACGTCGGCGAGTGCCCGCACCCCGGCCACGCAGTCGTCCTCGGCCGCGGACTCGGCCGGGGAGTGCGAAACACCGGTGGGGTTGCGCACGAACAGCATGGCGGTCGGGATGCTCCCGGACAGGATGCCGGCGTCGTGTCCGGCACCGGTTCCGAGGACGGGTACCCGCAGGCCGGTGTCCCGGCCCAGGATGCGGGCGAGTTCGTCCCGCAGGGCGTGGTCGAACTCGACGACCGGGGTGAAGGACTCCCGGACGACGTCGAGGCCGACGCCGTGCGCGGCGGCGTACTCGCGGGCGGCCTTCTGCACTCCCCCGACGACCGTGTCCAGGGTCTCCTGGTCGGCGGCGCGCGAGTCGAGCCAGCCGCGCACCAGCGACGGGATGGCGTTGACGCCGTTCGGCTCGACGGAGACCTTGCCGAAGGTGGCGACGGCACCGGCGAGTTCGGCCTCGCGGCGGGCGGCGAGCACGGTCTCGGCGTAGGACGGCATCGGGTCGCGGCGGTCGGCCAGCCGGGTGGTGCCGGCGTGGTTGGCCTCGCCGCGGAAGTCGAACCGCCAGCGGCCGTGCGGCCAGATGGCGCTGGCGATGCCGACCGGGTCGCCGGACAGGTCCAGCGCGCGGCCCTGTTCGACGTGGAGTTCGACGAAGGCGCCGATCCGGGCCAGCCGCTCGGGGTCGGCGCCGATGGCCTCGGGGTCGTACCCGGCGGCCTCCATGGCGCGCGGCAGGCTGACCCCGTCGCCGTCGGTGAGCCGGTGGGCCTGCTCGACGGTCAGCTGCCCGGCGGTCAGCCGGGAGCCGACGCAGGCCAGCCCGAACCGGGCGCCCTCCTCGTCGCCGAAGTTGACGACGGCCAGGGGCCTGGTGAACTCGGTTCCCCGGCCGCGCAGCTCGTCCAGCGCGGCGAAGGAGGACACCACCCCGAGGGGTCCGTCGAAGGCGCCGCCGTCCGGCACGGAGTCCAGGTGCGACCCGGTGACGACGGCGTCCCCGGCGGCCGGATCGCCCAGCCAGGCCCACTGGTTGCCGTTCCGGTCGACCTCGTACGCCAGCCCACGCCCCCGGGCCTGCTCCTCGAACCAGGCCCGGCAGTCGGCGTCGGCCCCGGTCCAGGCGTAGCGGCGGTATCCCCCGGAGCCGGCGTGGCGGCCGACGGGGAGCAGGTCCGCCCACATCTCGTGGAAGGAGCTGCCCACGACGGACTCGGCAGAACGCTGGGTCACGCCTGCTCACCCTCGCGCATCGGCACCCGGACCCCGCGCTCGGCGGCCACCGACTCGGCGATGTCGTATCCGGCGTCCACGTGCCGGATGACGCCCATGCCCGGGTCGTTGGTGAGGACGCGCCGGATCTTCTCGCCGCCCAGCTCGGTGCCGTCGGCGACGGTGACCTGGCCGGCGTGGATGGACCGTCCCATGCCGACACCGCCGCCGTGGTGGATGGACACCCAGGAGGCGCCGGAGGCGACGTTGACCATCGCGTTCAGCAGCGGCCAGTCGGCGATCGCGTCGGACCCGTCGAGCATGGCCTCGGTCTCGCGGTACGGGGAGGCGACGGAGCCGCAGTCCAGGTGGTCGCGGCCGATGGCCAGCGGGGCGGCCAGTTCGCCGCTCGCCACCATGTCGTTGAACCGCTCGCCGGCCTTGTCGCGCTCGCCGTAGCCGAGCCAGCAGATGCGGGCGGGCAGGCCCTGGAAGTGGACGCGCTCGCCGGCCATCTTGATCCAGCGGGCCAGGGACTCGTTCTCGGGGAACAGTTCCAGGAGCGCCTTGTCCGTCTTGGCGATGTCGGCGGGGTCGCCGGACAGGGCGGCCCAGCGGAAGGGGCCCTTGCCCTCGCAGAAGAGGGGGCGGATGTAGGCGGGGACGAAGCCGGGGAACGCGAAGGCGCGGTCGTAGCCGGCGAGCCGGGCCTCGCCGCGGATGGAGTTGCCGTAGTCGAAGACCTCGGCGCCGGCGTCCATGAAGCCGACCATGGCCTCGACGTGGCGTGCCATGGACTCGCGGGCGCGGGTGGTGAAGCCGGCCGGGTCCTTGGCGGCGGCGTCGGCCATGTCCTCGAAGGCGATGCCGGTGGGCAGGTAGGCCAGCGGGTCGTGGGCGGAGGTCTGGTCGGTGACGATGTCGATGGGCGCGCCCATGGCGAGCAGCTGCGGAACCAGTTCGGCCGCGTTGCCGAGGACACCGATGGACAGCGGACGGCGTGCGTCGCGGGCCTCGACGGCCAGCTGGAGGGCGTGGTCCAGGCTGTCGGCCGCGACGTCGAGGTAGCGGTGCTCGATGCGGCGCTCGATGGCGCGCGGGTCGCAGTCGATGCAGAGGGCGACGCCGTCGTTCATGGTCACGGCGAGGGGCTGGGCGCCGCCCATGCCGCCGAGGCCGGCCGTGAGGGTGATCGTCCCGGCGAGGGTGCCGCCGAACTTCTTCGCGGCGACGGCGGCGAAGGTCTCGTAGGTGCCCTGGAGGATGCCCTGGGTGCCGATGTAGATCCAGGAGCCGGCGGTCATCTGGCCGTACATGGTCAGGCCGAGGGCCTCCAGACGGCGGAACTCCTCCCAGTTGGCCCAGTCGCCGACGAGGTTGGAGTTGGCGATGAGGACGCGCGGGGCCCACTCGTGGGTCTGCATCACGCCGACCGGGCGGCCGGACTGGACCAGCATGGTCTCGTCCTGCTTGAGCGTCCGCAGCGTGCGCACCATGGCGTCGAAGGAGCGCCAGTCACGGGCGGCCTTGCCGGTGCCGCCGTAGACGACGAGCTTGTCGGGGTGCTCGGCGACCTCGGGGTCGAGGTTGTTCTGGAGCATGCGCAGGGCGGCTTCCTGCTGCCATCCCAGCGCGCTGAGTTCCGTGCCGCGCGGTGCTCGTACGGGGCGGGGTCCCGACATCGTCTGCCTCCTCCGGTGCCTACGTCTATTCACATCCTGTCTGTCTGAATAGAACTAGTCAATACGTCGGGACGCCGATCCAGGGGCTCGGGGGGCGCACGCGCCCGCTCACACCACCCTTGAGCGCCCGTGCGCCGTTGACAGACCCCCGGTCGTCGGTGATCAACTCCTGCGTCAAAGAGGTAAGTTGACCTACGCTAGTACGCCGGAAGCATGTTCCAGCGGAAAATGCCAAACGCCTCACCTCTCGCACACACGTTGCGTAGTGTCTCTGTCACGCAGCCGGAGTCCCAGGCGGGAGGGGAGCCACGGTGCCCGGAATCGACGAGTGCCTGCTGGAAGCGATGCGGTTACCGGGTGCCCGGGGAGCCGCGCTGGTGGACTGGACCAGCGGACTGGCCCTCGGGACGGTCGGGGAAGCGCCCGGCGGCGACCACGAGACGACCGCCGCCGAGGCCGCCGAACTGGCCCGGATGGCCACCGAACACGGCACCTTCGCGGCGCGCGGGGACGACCTGCTGCCCGTGGAGGACGTGATCATCAGCAACGGTGACAGCTATCACCTGCTGCGGTTCCTGGACACGTCCTTCGACAGCAGCGTGTTCCTGCACCTGTGGCTCGGCCGCGAGGAGGGCAACCTCGCGCTCGCCCGGATCCGGCTCGGCGAGATGGCCGCCCGGCTGGTGCTGGGATGACCATGGTCCGAATACCTCCGTCGCCCCTGCCGGTGCGGGACAAGACGGCCCCGCGCGCGCTGTCGCCGATGCTGACCCGGCTGGCCGAGGAGCGGGCCACCGGCGTCCTGCTCCGCGAGTGCGGCACCCTGTACCTCGCCGAGGGCCGGGTGGTGCACGCCGAGAGCCCCCTCGCCCCCGGCCTCGACGTGCTCCTCACCGCCCACGGCACCCTCGCGACCACCGCCTGGCAGTGGGCCGCCGCCCGCGCCGCGGGTCCCCCGCAGGCCGCCGGACTCCTGCTGGACTCCGGACTGCTGCCCGCGGGCGCGCTGGAACTGTGCCACCTGGACACCCTGTACGACGCCGGGTACTTCGCGCTGGCGCCGAGCAGCACCCCGGGCCGGTTCCGCTACGACAGCACGCCCCGGCCCGGCCCGCTGCCCTCGGTCCCGGTCGTCGCGCTGGAACGCGAGACACTGCGGCGCCGCCTGCTGCTGCACCGGCTGTGGCCCGACCCGGCCGTCGACGGCGCCCCGCTGATCCGCGCGGACCCGGCGGCGGCCACCCCGCTCACGCCCCGGCAGCGGGCGGTCCTGGACCGCGTGGACGGCGTCCGCTCGGCCGTCGAGATCGCGCGGAACCTGGGACGGCAGGCCTTCCACACCCTCGTCGACGTGCGCCGGCTCGCGGCGGCCGGCCACGTCGCCCCGGTGACAGCCGGGTACGCGCGGCCCGCTCCGCCGCCGACGGTCACCGACCCCGACATCGCGCTGCTGAAAAGGCTCAGGGATGCGCTGGAGGCACTTTGAACGGCACCGCCCCGCCGAGAGGAGAGAGCTGATGGTGTCCGACGAGGATTTCCGGGCCGTCCTGGAGGAGCTGCGCCGGCTGCGCACCCGGGTGCCCCAGCTCACCGGCGCCCTGGCGGCCGGTGTCGACGGTCTCGTCATCGCCCACGACACCCCCGGGGTCGACCCGGAGGGCCTGTCCGCGCTCACCGCCGCCGCGCTCGGCGTCGCCGTACGGGTCGCCGACACCACCGGGCACGGCGGCTTCCGCGAACTGCTGGTGCGCGGCGAGCGCGGCTATGTCGCCACCTACGCGGCCGGCCGTACCGCCGTACTGACCCTGCTCGCCCAGGACCGGGTCAACGTCGGCCGGCTGCACCTGGAGGGCCGCCGGGCCGGAGCGCGCGTCGGGGAGCTGCTCGACGCCGCCGAGGCCGCGGCCCGGGCCGCCCGCCCGGCCCGGAGGCCGCCCGGTGCCGTCAGCTCCGTGCCCCCGCCCCGCGCCCGCCCGACCCCCCGCACCACGAGCGCCGAAACGCGCGCCGCGACCGACAGTTGAACGATCCGAGAGGACTCACCATGGCCAACACCGAGACCGCGCTGAAAGAGGCGCTGACCTCCATCGAGGGCGCCACCGGCGTCGCGCTCGTCGACTACACCAGCGGGATGGCGCTGGGCACCATGGGCGGCAGCAAGACGTTCGACCTGAACGTGGCCGCCGCCGGCAACACCGACGTGATCCGCGCCAAGATGCGCACGATGGAGATGCTGGGCCTCAAGGGCGGCATCGAGGACATCCTCATCACCCTGTCGGACCAGTACCACCTGATCCGCCTGCTCAACAGCCGCGGCGGCAACGGCCTGTTCCTCTACCTGGTCCTCGACTCGGGCCGGGCCAACCTCGCGATGGCCCGGCACCAGCTGAAGCGGATCGAGGAGGAGCTGGAGGTCTGACGGCGGCTCAGACGAGTGCCGCGGTACGGCGGCGGGCCCCGCCCGGGGCCGCGTCGCCGGCCGCCACGCCCGTACCGCGCAGGCCCCTGACGGCCTTGCCGGCCGGGCGTCCGCCGTACCGGCCGAGCCAGTCGACGCGCACCCACAGCAGCGTCTGCCCGGCCCGCTCCAGCCGGCCGAGCCACGCGGCCTTCAGCCGCAGCCCGGCGCCGAGCCCGGCCAGCAGCAGACCGCCGGCCACGGGCACCGCGAAGGCGGACCCGAGGGCGGCGGCGCCGCCGAGCAGCAGCCACCAGCGGTGTCCCCGGCGCCAGTTGCGCACGGTCACCGCCCGGTCCTGTAGGACGTCGTACTTGCCGGCGCGGGCCGCGCCGCGGGCGAGGGCGGTGTACCGGCCCCGGCGGGCGAGGGCCACGCCGGCCGCGCCGAGCAGGAAGAGCGCCGCCCCGGCGAGGACGCCGATCCGGCGTCCGGTCAGTCCTTCCGGTACGGCGCCGATCCCCGCGGCGACCACCCCGGTCCACCAGAGCGGGGCGGCCCCCGCCCGTACGACGACGGCCACCCGGGCCAGTCCCTGTCCTCCGCGCGCCACGTCAGCCTCCCGTGTCACGTTGCAGTGAGCGCCTGTGTCTTCCAGGGAAGCTAATAGCAGAACCTGAGACGAGTCTGAGAGAGGCCGTGCGGGATTCTCACTCCACGAAGAGTCCGCGCGCCGCCGCGCCCGCGTCGAACTCCTCCAGGCGGGCCTGGGCGTCCGGCAGGTCGTCGCAGACCGCCTCCAGCAGCACCCGGCCGAGCAGCATCGGCGCGCACGCGGTGTCGAAGGCCAGCCCGGTGCCGACGGCGGCGGGCAGCAGCAGGTCGGAGTACTTGGCGACGGGCGCGAACGCGGAGTCGGCGACCGTGACGACGGTCAGACCCGCGTCCTTGGCGTAGGCGAGGGTGTCCACGACCTCGCGGGGGTGCCGGGGCAGCGCGAAGCACAGCAGGGCGGTGGCGCCCGCGCGGACGGCGGCGTCGACGCGGTCGTGGATCATGGTGCCGCCCTCGTGGAGCAGCCGTACGTCGGGGTGGACCTTGGCGGCGAAGTAGGCGAAGCCGTAGGCCTGGGAGGCGGCGGCGCGCAGTCCGAGCACCGGCAGCGGGCGGGAGGCGGCGAGGATCCGGCCGGCCTTCTGCACCGGGCGCGGGTCGGCGAGCAGCTCGGCGAGGTGCCGGAGGTTCTCGATCTCGGCCTCGACGGCCTGCTGGTACTCGTTGTAGGCGCCCGCCCCGGCGGCCGGTTCGGCCGGGACGACCTCGCGCAGGTGCCTGCGCAGGGCGGGGTAGCCGTCGAAACCGAGGGCGACCGCGAACCGGGTCACCGACGGCTGGCTGACCCCGGCCAGGTCGGCCAGCTCCACGCTGGACAGGAAGGGCACGTCGGCGGCCCGGCGCACCATGCTGTGCGCGATGCGGCGCTGGGTCGGCGTGAGCCGGTGCCCCTCGAAGAGGGCCTGCAACCGGTTGGCCGGGCTGTCGGTCGCACTCATGACGTACTCCCCCTCTGCGAGTCCTCGACGCCCCGGGAGAGTACAGCGCCGGGGCGTGGACACACACCAGTCAATTATTCAGAGAGCGTGTCACTGCATACCGTTATACATCCCAGGCGTCCGGACCGGGGGGTAGCCCCAGTGCGGCCCCGGCCGCCGCTGCCTAGGCTGGCCCGCATGAGCACACTCGACCCGCGAGGCACCGACCTCGGGAGGGACCTCGACGCCACCGTGCGGGCCCGCCGGGAACTGGGCGACGACTACGACACCGTGCTGGTCGACTCCTTCCTGGAGAAGGTCGAACAGCGGATCGACGACGCGGTGGACCGCCGGGTACGGCGCCGGCTGGCCGAGCAGGACATGGCGGCGGCACGCGGCACCCGGCGGCCGAAACCGGCCGACTCCTGGGCCGAGCGCCACGGCTTCGCCCTGATCACGCTCGTCCTGGCCATTCCGCTGTCCGCGATCGCCGCCACGTTCGCGGGGCTGTCCGGGATGGTCGTCACCTGGCTCGGCATCGTCGGCGTCAACGCGGTGCAGGCGGTCCGGCTGAACCCGGACCTCTTCCCCGGCCGGAACCGGCCCACCGACGACTGACGGTCCCCGGCCCGACCCCGGCGACCCGCACGGCCCCCGCCGACCGCGCGTCCGACGCCGGCCCCGACATGCCGGCGACTTACGCGTCGTACGTCGCCCCCGCCGGCCCACGCCGCTCACTCGCGCGTCGTACGTCGCCCCCTGGCCAACGCCGGTCACCCACGGGTCGTACGTCGGACCCCGACCCACGCTGCTCACCGCGCGCCCCGCACGTCGGCCCCCGGCCCACGCCGGTCACCATGCGCCTCGTACGTCGGACCCCCGCCCACACCGATCACCGAGCCCCCCGCACGTCGACCCCCGACCCACACCGGTCACCCACGGGTCGTACGTCGGCCCCCGACCCACGCTGCTCACCGCGCGCCCCGCACGTCGGCCCCCGGCCTACGCCGGTCACCATGCGCCTCGTACGTCGGCCCCCGCCCACACCGATCACCGCCCGCCCCGCAGGCCACCCCCGGCCCACGCCGCTCACCAGCACGTCGTATGTCGGACCCCCGCCCACACCGGTCACCCGCGCCTCGCAGGTCGCCCCCCGGCAGGCTCTGCGCCCGCGCGCCCCGCACGTCGGCCCCCGGCCACCCACGCCGGTCATCCGCACTCCGCCGGCCCGGCAGGCTGGGCGTCTGCGCGTACCGGGCATCACCGCGGTGACCCACGCGTCCCCCGGGTCCCGCACGCCGCGCGGGGACCGGGGCGGGCGGGAGGCTCGCGGTGCCCGGTGGCGCGGTGACCGCGCAGAAGACTGTCGCGGGGACCGCCGCACCCCCGTTTCCGGGGGGCGGGACGACGGCGGTCCCCGCGAGGGACGCGGGCCGGGTCAGGCCGGGCCCCCGCGTCCGTGGCGTCCAGGGAGGTCCGGGAGCCGCTCCGGTAGTCCTTGGCGCCGTTCGGCGCCGGCCCGGGCGGGAAGCCTCTCCCCGGGCGCGAGGCCCGGGAGGCGCTTGACCCGCCCCTGCCGACACCCACCACTGTGCCGGGCCCGTGTTAAGCGGGTGCTGCGCGCACGTGACACGCTCGTACCACTTCCGCGAACCCCGGCCCCCGGTGCTCGCGGCGCCCCCCGGACCGGGCGCGGAGGGTCCGCTACTTGCCGCCGCCCTTGGCCAGGAAGGCCAGGAGGTCCTGCCGGCTGATCACACCGGTCGGCTTGCCCTCGACGAGGACGATCGCCGCGTCGGCCGTGCCGAGCACCGACATCAGGTCGCCGACCGGCTCACCGGAGCCGACCTGGGGCAGCGGCGCGGACATGTGCTTCTCCAGCGGGTCCTCCAGCGACGCGCGCTGGCTGAACAGGGCGTCCAGCAGCTCCCGTTCCACGACCGAGCCGACGACCTCGGCGGCCATGACGTCCGGGTGCCCGGCACCCGGCTTGACGACCGGCATCTGCGAGACGCCGTACTCGCGCAGCACCTCGATGGCCTGGCCGACGGTCTCCTCCGGGTGCATGTGCACCAGGGACGGGATGGTGCCGCCCGCCTTGTCGCTGAGGACGTCGGCGACGCGGGCGCTGGGGCCCTCGTCCTCCAGGAAGCCGTAGTCGGCCATCCACTCGTCGTTGAAGATCTTGCTGAGGTAGCCGCGGCCGCTGTCCGGCAGCAGGACGACCACGACGTCGTCCGGGCCGAGCCGCTCGGCGACCTCCAGCGCGGCGACGACGGCCATGCCGCAGGAGCCGCCCACCAGCAGGCCCTCCTCCTTGGCCAGCCGGCGGGTCATCTGGAAGGAGTCCTTGTCGGAGACGGCGACGATCTCGTCCGCGACGGTGCGGTCGTAGGCGGTCGGCCAGAAGTCCTCACCGACGCCCTCGACCAGGTACGGCCGCCCGGAGCCGCCGGAGTACACGGAGCCCTCGGGGTCGGCGCCGATCACCTTGACCGCGCCCTGGCTGGCTTCCTTCAGGTAGCGCCCGGTGCCGGAGATGGTGCCGCCGGTGCCGACGCCCGCGACGAAGTGGGTGATCTTCCCCTCGGTCTGCTCCCACAGCTCGGGGCCGGTCGAGTGATAGTGCGAGAGCGGGTTGTTGGGGTTGGAGTACTGGTCGGGCTTCCACGCGCCCGGCGTCTCACGGACGAGCCGGTCGGAGACGTTGTAGTACGAGTCCGGGTGCTCCGGAGCCACGGCGGTCGGGCACACCACGACCTCGGCACCGTACGCGCGCAGTACGTTGATCTTGTCGGTGCTCACCTTGTCGGGGCACACGAAGATGCACTTGTACCCCTTCTGCTGCGCGACGATGGCCAGCCCGACGCCGGTGTTCCCACTGGTCGGCTCGACGATCGTGCCACCCGGCTTCAGTTCCCCGCTCTGCTCGGCGGCCTCGATCATGCGCAGAGCGATGCGGTCCTTCACGGAGCCGCCCGGGTTGAAGTACTCCACCTTGGCCAGGACGGTCGCCTGGATGCCCTTGGTGACGCTGTTGAGCCTCAGCAGCGGGGTGTTGCCGACGAGGCTGATCATCGAGTCGTGGAATCGCACCGTTGTCTCCGGTTGCTTGCGCAAAATGTGGTCGTAAGTGGTGCCGCCAGCCTAAGGCCCAGGGCCGAACCGGCGTGGTCGTTCACTCCCCGTCGAGATTGGCGGACCGTCTGTACGGGGCAAGGAGTGGGTGTACGGCTACGAGGAGGTGGCGGCGACGCATGACGAGCATGTCCAGGGCGAGAGTGGCCCGGCGCATCGCGGCCGGAGCGGCGTACGGCGGGGGCGGGGTCGGGCTGGTCGGCGCCGCGGCCGTCGGCCTGGTGCTGACGGAGCTGCGGCTGGCCCGGCGCCATGTGGGCAACGGCAGCAGCGGCCGGGTGCCGCCGGCCGACGGGCTGTACGGCCACGCGTACGACATCCCCGGCGAACCCCCGCTCCGCCTGACCATGCTCGGCGACTCCACGGCCGCGGGTCAGGGCGTGCACCGGGCGGGCCAGACCCCCGGGGCGCTGCTGGCGTCGGGCCTGGCGGCGGTGGCGGAGCGCCCGGTGGAGCTGCGGAACGTGGCGCTGCCCGGCGCCCGGTCCGACGACCTCGACCGCCAGGTGACGCTGGTGCTCTCGACCTCGTTCCCGGCCCCGGACGTCTGCGTGATCATGATCGGCGCGAACGACGTGACCCACCGGATGCCGCCGACCCGCTCGGTACGGCACCTGTCAGCGGCGGTACGACGGCTGCGCACGGCCGGCGCCGAGGTGGTCGTCGGCACCTGTCCCGACCTCGGCACGATCGAGCCCGTGCAGCAGCCGCTGCGCTGGCTGGCCCGGCGGGCGTCCCGGCAGCTCGCGGCGGCGCAGACGATCGGCGCGGTGGAGCAGGGCGGGCGCACGGTGTCGCTGGGCGACCTGCTGGGCCCGGAGTTCGAGGCGAACCCGCGGGAGCTGTTCGGCCCGGACAACTACCACCCGTCGGCGGAGGGGTACGCGACGGCGGCGATGGCGGTGCTGCCGACGGTGTGCGCGGCGCTGGGCCTGTGGCCGGCGGACGAGGAGCGGCCGGACGCGTCGCGGCGCGAGGGGTTCCTGCCGGTCGCCCGGGCGGCGGCCGAGGCCGCGTCGGAGGCCGGTACGGAGGTCACGGCGGCCATGCCGGCGGGGCCCCGGGGCCCGTGGGCGCTGCTCAAGCGGAGGCGGCGGCGCCGGGTGCCGGAGGCCGAACCGGCCCGCCCCACGGCCTGACCGAGGTGGGTCCGCCCGCCGGCCTGTCGCGGCGGGCGGGTCCCACCTGGCCAAGCAAGCGCTTAGACAATTGCGGTCAGTGTCACACCGCGACAACGGTGACCTGGGCCATACGGACGGGTAACTTCCCAACCGGCCCTGCCCGATCCCCAGTCCCACTGGAGCCGTGATGCCCGAAGCCGTCATCGTCTCGACCGCCCGCTCCCCCATCGGCCGCGCGAACAAGGGCTCCCTGAAGGACCTGCGCCCCGACGACCTGACCGCCACGATCATCCAGGCGGCACTCGCCAAGGTCCCCGAGCTGAACCCCGAGGACATCGACGACCTGATGCTCGGCTGCGGCCTCCCCGGCGGCGAGCAGGGTCACAACCTCGGCCGGATCGTCGCCGTACAGATGGGCATGGACCACCTGCCGGGCTGTACGGTCACCCGCTACTGCTCCTCCTCCCTCCAGACCTCCCGCATGGCGCTGCACGCCATCAAGGCCGGCGAGGGCGACGTCTTCATCTCGGCCGGTGTCGAGACGGTCTCCCGCTACGTCCACGGCAGCTCCGACATGCCGGGCACCCACAACCCGCTGTTCGCCGAGGCCGAGGCCCGTACCGCCGAGGTCGCCCAGCAGGAGGGCAGCACCTGGCACGACCCGCGCGAGGACGGCCTGGTGCCCGACCCGTACATCGCGATGGGCCAGACCGCCGAGAACCTGGCCCGCGCGAAGGGCATCAGCCGCCGGGAGATGGACGAGTTCGGCGTCCGCTCGCAGAACCTCGCCGAGGAAGCCGTCAAGAACGGTTTCTGGGAGCGCGAGATCACCCCGGTCACCCTCCCCGACGGCACGGTCGTCAGCAAGGACGACGGTCCGCGCGCGGGCGTCACCCTGGAGGGCGTGTCGGGCCTCAAGCCGGTGTTCCGCCCCGACGGCCTGGTCACCGCCGCCAACTGCTGCCCGCTCAACGACGGCGCCGCCGCGCTCGTCATCATGTCCGACACCAAGGCGCGCGAGCTGGGCCTGACCCCGCTCGCCCGGATCGTGTCCACCGGTGTCTCCGGTCTCTCCCCCGAGATCATGGGCCTCGGCCCGGTCGAGGCGAGCCGGCAGGCGCTGCGGCGCGCCGGTCTCACCATCGACGACATCGACCTGGTCGAGATCAACGAGGCCTTCGCCGCCCAGGTGATCCCCTCCTACCAGGACCTCGGCATCGACCTCGACAAGCTGAACGTCAACGGCGGCGCCATCGCCGTCGGCCACCCCTTCGGCATGACCGGCGCCCGCATCACCGGCACGCTCATCAACTCCCTCCAGTGGCACGACAAGCAGTTCGGCCTGGAGACGATGTGCGTCGGCGGCGGCCAGGGCATGGCGATGGTCATCGAGCGCCTCAGCTGACTCAGCTGACACACCGTCCGTAACGGGATGCGCACGTCCCTTCGCGCAAGGGCCCAGAACCGAGGAAACACCAAGGTTCTGGGCCTTTCCGTGATCCAATCTCCCCCAGGATGTGACCTATCTCGCCCACCGGGGCCATCGTCCCAGGTCAGAGCGGGTCGGCAGCGTGCACCCCCGCACCGTACGGCCAAGTTCCTGTCCGTTTCGTGACGTTACGCACTGACAGCTGGATAGTCCGCCCTTCAAGCTGATGTAGGAAGTCGGGGGACGAGTCTGAACCGGGAGTACGTCAGTGAGCGCCATGCCGATCGCCCTGCTGCTCACCACGGCCGCCACCGGCGCCGTGGGCGTCGCCGTCCTGCGCACCGTGCTGAAGCTGCGCCGCCAGCTCACGGAGCTCCAGCGGCAGCTGGCCGGGAACCAGGCGGCCGGCGCGCGCGCCGTGCTGCCGCACGCCCGCACCGGCGCCGACACCGACCAGATACGCGCGGCGGTGGCCGAGGCGCTCGCCGAGGAGCGGGAGCGGGAGCTGGCCGAGGCGCGCGCCTTCTGGGCGGCGCAGGAGACCCGTGACGTCTCCGACGCGCCCTCGCTGCTGGGCCTGCCCGAGATGGATCTGTTCCTGCCCCGGCAGGCCGACTTCCTCGGCCTGGAGCCGCTGGAGCCGGTGTCCGAGCCGACCGTGGACGCCGACGAGTTCGGCGGGGACTCCCCGGAGCTGGCCGCGGCCCGCCGCCGCCACCCCTCGCACCCCGACTTCGTCCCCGTGCAGTCCCCGGCGGTGAACGACCACGAGCGCACGGTGACCGCCCTGGAGCAGCTGGCCGCCGACCGCGTGGCCCTGTCGGACGTCCGCCCCGGCCCGCTCGGCACGCTGGACGTCTACGTCTTCGCCGACGGCACCACCCTGTGCATGACCCCGGGCCACCGCGAGACGGCCGAACGCCTGGCGGCCGCCCTGGAAGCGGGCGAGGCCCCGTACCTCCTGGGCGGCTCCGGCATCTCCGGCGCCTACACCCTGACGTTCACGTGCGGCGACGACATGCTCTACATCCTGGCCGACCGGGTCATCGCCTCCTTCTGACGCCGGCTCAGACCCCGGCCCGCCGCCGGGCCTCCTCCACCAGCCGCACCGCCTCGGCGACCTGCTCGTCGCTCTCCGCCACGACCGCCAGGTCGTGCGCGGCCACGAGGATCTGGTCGGCGGCGGCGAACATCCCCGCGTCGGGCATCTCCCGGGCCTCGGTGCCCGGCTCCTCCAGCTGCTGGGCCCGGCGGGACAGCTCCCGGGCAGCGGCCAGCGCCTCGGCGGCGGCCCCTCGTTGCAACCGGCTCTGCGGAGCGGCCCGCAAGCGGTCGGCGAAATGATCCACTGCTCGGCTCAAGGGCGTCGTATCAACCACCCGCCGAGCGTAACGCGCCGCACTGTTGCCAATACGCGGGCGCTCAGGCACGGTGACGGGAAGGACCGGCTCACATCCCCTTTGCCTTCGGAGGCGCCGATGTCCCATGTCTTGTCCGAAGAGACCCACCGCAACATCCTCGCCCGCATTCCGCACTGCACCGGCCGCGAGGTCTCCGACTGGCTGCGCACCGTCGAAGAAGGCCCCGCCCTGTTCCGCTTCGAGGAGAAGGTCAGCTGGCTCCGGCACGAGTACGACCTCGCGTACGGCCACGCGAAGGCGCTCGTGCACGAGTACGACCTCCGGAGGGCGGCCCGCAAGCTGCTCTAGCCGGCACCGCCGCACCGGTGACGACGAAGGGCCCCGGACCGCGTCCGGAGCCCTTCGCGTACGACCGTCGGGCCGCTAGTCGTTGCTGCTGAAGATCGCCACCAGCCGCAGCATCTCCACGTAGATCCACACCAGGGTCATGGTGAGACCGAACGCGGCGAGCCAGGACTCGTTGCGCGGGGCGCCGTAGGCGATGCCGTCCTCGATCTGCTTGAAGTCGAGGGTCAGGAAGAACGCGCCGAGCAGGATCGCGAAGATGCCGATGATCGCGCCGAGCGGGCCGAAGCTGCGCAGACCGCCGTCGGCGGCGACACCGAACGCCACCAGCAGCAGGTTGACCGCCATGACCACCATGAAGGCGATCGCGATGGCGATACCGACGCGGGCGTAGCGGGCGGTGACGCGGATCCAGCCGGCCTTGTAGACCAGCAGGGTCGCGCCCGACACCGCCATGGTGCCGAGCACCGCCTGGAAGGGGGCCCCGCTCCAGCGGCTGTTGTACATCTCGCTGATGACGCCGAGGAACACGCCCTCGAACGCGGCGTACCCGAGGATCAGCGCGGGCGACGGGGTGCGCTTGAAGCTCTGGACCATGGCCAGGACGAACGCGATCAGCGCGGAGCCGGCTGCCAGGCCGTAGCTGGTGCCGGAGACCGGCAGCAGCGCCCAGGCGAGGACGGCGCCGACGGCGACCGTGCCGAGCGTGAGGGCCGAGCGGACGACGACGTCGTCCATGGTCATCCGGTCGGCGGTGACCGGGGCCTGCGGCGGGGCGCCGTTCTGGACGTCGGTCCGCGCGTAGGGGTTCTGGGCGTACGGGTTCTGCGCGTGGGGGTTCCCCTGTGCATAGGGGTTGCCCTGTGCGTACCCGGCCTGCGGTGCGGTGTTGAAGCCGGCGTAGCCGTTGTCGCGGCTGAACCCCCGTCGCGAGAAGACCGGGTTACTGCTCCTCATTTCACTCCTCCATGGCTGCCGTGCGCAGCCTTGGCTCAAGAGTAATGGATTGGCAAAGGATCGACCATGATACTTGAGGAGGATCTTTCCCCTGCCGTGCTGAGCCACACGCTACGCGCAGGACCGGTTCCCGGCCACGGACGATGACATTCCCTGACGAAACCGCCGCCTGATCGAAAGGCAACCCGGTGTACGCCTCGGCGAGGTCGGTCCCGGCCGCACGCGAGGACGTGATGCGCGCAGGCCGGGCGTCGGCGATCGCGTGGCGTCCGGGCGAGTCGCCCCCGGGAGGCGATCGGTCACTGAAGCGATCTCGTTCCTCTGCCGTGGATCTGCCGGCGTGCACCTGGTCCGGCTCCGCCACCCACCCGCGCCATGGGGAGCGGGAGCTGGTGGATCCGCTGTTCGGCAGCTCGGACGAGCAGCGTTCCCGGCCCGCAGGACCGGAGCGCCGGGAGCGGAACGGAGACGAGAAAACGGCCCCGTAGGGCCGTTCCCGTTGGTCGGGCCGTGCTTGACGGTAGGTGCCCGGAGCCGGACTTGAACCGGCACGCCCGCGAAGGGGCAGCGAGGTTTAAGCTCGCCGTGTCTGCTTTCCACCATCCGGGCAGGCCATGGGCTCCGCTTCGAGGATCCGAGCCTATCGGCACCCATCCCCCGGACAGCGGAGTGTTGGACCGATGTTGTCTTATTTTATTGGCGCCTGAGGGGGCATCAGCCCAAGGAATGCGCCGTCCGCACGTGCCAACAGCCTGACCTGACACCGACGCGCCCGTACGCGGAATGACGGAATTTCACCGTACGAACGAGGGTGGCCCACCTGTTCTCGGCAACCGGGCGGCGGTCCGGCGCGGCCGGCCCGCCCTCTCGGGGCCGTCCGTCCTCCCCAGGTATGACACCGCGGCCCCCCGTCCGCCCCGAGTCGCCCTCCGGAACCGGATCAGCGGCTGACTACACGCCCGCTCCGCGCCGGGACGATGGACAGGTCCCCTCGCACAGACGTCGTCCCGACAGGAGCACTGTCCCGTGACCACCACCCCCACCGCAGGCCGGACCACCGCCGTGGCCGCACGCGCCACGGAGCTGTCCAAGATCTACGGGCAGGGTGAGACCCGTGTGGTCGCCCTGGACCAGGTCTCCGTCGGCTTCCGGCAGGCCGAGTTCACCGCGATCATGGGCCCGTCCGGCTCCGGCAAGTCCACGCTGATGCACTGCGTGGCCGGTCTGGACACCTTCTCCTCGGGGTCGGTGCGCATCGGGGACACCGAGCTGGGCTCCCTGAAGGACAAGCAGCTCACCAAGTTGCGCCGGGACAAGATCGGCTTCATCTTCCAGGCGTTCAACCTGCTGCCCACGCTGACCGCCCTGGAGAACATCACCCTCCCGATGGACATCGCCGGGCGGAAACCGGACAAGGCGTGGCTGGACCGGGTCATCCGGATGGTCGGGCTGTCCGACCGGCTGAGCCACCGGCCGTCCCAGCTCTCCGGCGGCCAGCAGCAGCGGGTGGCCGTCGCCCGCGCCCTCGCCTCCCGGCCCGAGATCATCTTCGGGGACGAGCCGACCGGGAACCTGGACTCACGCGCCGGTGCCGAGGTCCTCGGCTTCCTGCGCAACTCCGTGCGCGAGCTGGGCCAGACGGTGGTCATGGTGACCCACGACCCGGTGGCCGCCGCGTACGCCGACCGCGTGATCTTCCTGGCCGACGGGCGGATCGTGGACGAGATGTACGGCCCGACCGCCGACAGCGTGCTCGACCTCATGCGCAGTTTCCCCGGGGGCGGCGCCCAGCCCACCGAGTCCGACGCGAAGGGCCGTACCCGCTGATGTTCCGCACCGCGCTGCGCAACGTCCTCGCGCACAAGGCCCGCCTCCTGATGACCGTGCTCGCCGTCCTGCTCGGCGTGGCGTTCGTGTCCGGGACGCTGGTCTTCACCGACACCATCTCCGACGCCTATCAGAAGAGTTCCGCCAAGGGCTTCGACCAGGTGGACGTCGCCGTACGGCCCGAGTACCAGGACTCCGAGGGTGACAAGGTCGGCCGGACCCCCGAGCTGACCCCGGCCCTGCTCGACAAGGCGGCCCACGTCCCCGGGGCCGCCTCCGCCACCGGTGTCGTCACCGGTTTCACCGCCCTCGCCGGCAAGGACGGCAAGCTCGTCGGCGGCGACTGGCAGTCCGCCGGCGGCAACTACTGGGGCACCGGGGACTCCCGCTATCCGCTCGTCCGCGGTCAGGCGCCGCACGGGAAGGGCGAGGTGCTGATCGACTCCGCGACCGCGAAACGGACCGGTTACACGGTCGGTGACCGGGTGCGCCTGTCCGTCGACGGCCCGGTCCTCACCCCGGTCGTCAGCGGCGTCTTCACCACCGACGACGGCAACGTGGCCGCCGGCGGCAGCCTCGTCCTGTTCGACACCCCGACCGCGCAGGCGCTGTTCGGCAAGAAGGGGACGTACGACGAGATCGACGTGCGGGCCGCGGCCGGCACGAGCCAGCGGGCGCTCAAGGCCACGCTGGACCGGGCCCTGCCCGCGCACCTGGTGCAGACCACGACGGGCCGGCAGCTCGCCGACGACCAGGCCCGGGCCATCTCCGCGTCGATGAGCGGCCTGCGGCAGACGCTGCTGGTGTTCGCCGGCATCGCCCTGTTCGTCGGCACGTTCATCATCGCCAACACCTTCACCATGCTGGTCGCCCAGCGCACCCGGGAACTGGCCCTGATGCGGGCGGTCGGCGCCTCCCGCCGCCAGGTCACCCGCTCGGTGCTCGCCGAGGCGTTCGCGGTGGGCGCGGTCGCCGGTGTCGCCGGTCTGGCCGCCGGTGTCGGCATCGGCGCGGGCCTGCGCGCGCTGCTCGGCTCCTTCGGCGCGAGCGTGCCCGACGGGCCACTGGTGGTCAGCCCCGCCACGGTGGTGGCCGCTCTCGCGGTCGGCGTCCTCGTCACCATGCTGGCCGCCTGGCTGCCCGGCCGCCGGGCCGCGAAGATCGCGCCGGTGGCCGCGATGAACAGCGTGCACGCCAAGGCCACCACCAAGTCGCTGGTGCTGCGCAACACGCTGGGCGCGCTGTGCGCCGGGGCCGGTGTCGCGGTGGTCCTCGCGGCCACCTCGATGGACGCGGACGCGGCGCAGGGACCGATGGGTGTGGGTGCCGTCCTGCTGATCCTCGGCGTGTTCGTCCTGACCCCGCTGCTGTCCCGCCCGCTGATCGCGGCCGCCGCCCCGGTCCTGCGCGTCTTCGGCGTGGCGGGCAAGCTGGCCCGCCAGAACTCGGTGCGCAACCCGCGCCGTACCGCCGCCACCGCCTCCGCGCTGATGATCGGCCTGACCCTGATCACCGGTATGACGGTGATGGCGGGCAGCCTCCAGACCTCGATCGACAAGATGGCCGGCGCGGCGATCCGCGCGGACTACGTCGTCTCGATGGCCAACCACGGCCCGCTCTCCCCCGACGTGGCCCGCAGGCTGGCCGCCGCCGACGGGGTCACCGCCAGCAGCCCGCTGCGCGACGGCGAGTCCCGCGTCGACGGCGACACGGAGTTCCTGACCGGTGTCGACGGCGCGGACATCGGCAGGCTGACCGACCTGAAGGTGACCGACGGCTCCTTCACCGTGGGCGGTACGCGGGTCGCCGTGGACGAGGACGTGGCCGGTGTCCACGGCTGGCGGGCCGGTTCGCGGTTCACCGCGCACTTCGAGGACGGCGCGACGCGGCGGCTGACGGTCGCCGGGGTCTACGAGGGCAACGACTTGCTCAGCGGGATCATCCTGGACGACAAGGTGCTCACCCCGCACCTGACCGACCCGGCCGACATGAAGGTCATGGTCAGGACCTCGGACGGTGCGTCCGGCGCGGCCAAGGACCGGCTGGAGAGGATCCTCGGCTCCAACCCGGCGATCAAGGTGCAGGACAAGCGGGACATCTCTGACGAGAACGCGCAGATGTTCACGCTCATGCTGAACATGGTCTACGGCCTGCTCGCCATGGCGGTGATCGTCGCCGTGCTCGGCGTCGTCAACACGCTGGCCATGTCGGTATTCGAGCGGGCGCGGGAGATCGGCATGCTCCGCGCGATCGGCCTGGACCGCAAGGCGGTGAAGCGGATGGTCCGCCTGGAGTCCCTGGTGATCTCCCTGTTCGGCGGGGTGCTCGGCATCGGGCTGGGCGTGTTCTTCGGCTGGGCGGCCGGCGAGCTGCTGGGCACGAGGATGCCGACGTACGAACTGGTGCTGCCCTGGGGCCGGTTGGCGGTGTTCCTGCTGCTGGCTGGGGTGGTCGGCGTGCTGGCCGCCCTGTGGCCGGCCCGCCGCGCGGCCCGGCTGAACATGCTGGCGGCCATCAAGGCCGAGTAGCCGTACGGCGACGGACCCCGCCCCGCGGTGGCGGGGCGGGGTATTTCGTCGTGTCAGGTGTTCCAGGTGCGGGTGCGCAGCGGGAGTCCGGAGGCGCCGGACTCGGGGGTGCGGACGGCCAGGACCTGGTTTACGCCGATGCGGTTGCGTTCGAAGGCGAGCGCGCTGGCGGCCATGTACAGCTGCCAGACGCGGGCCCGGCCGAAGCCGGTGAGCCCCAGCGCCCGGTCCCAGCCGGCCTCCAGGTTGGCGACCCACTGGCGCAGGGTGCGGGCGTAGTGCTCGCGGATGGACTCCACGTCACGGACCTCGAAGCCGGCCCGCTCCAGCTGGGTGACGGTGGTGCCGATGGGGGCGAGTTCGCCGTCGGGGAAGACGTAGGCGTCGATGAACCGGTCCGGCCGGTACGTCGACTCGTCCCCCTGCGGGCGGCGGGCGATCTGGTGGTTGAGCAGCCGTCCGCCGGGCCTCAGCAGCGCGTACAGCCGGCGCGCGTACTCCAGGTACCGTTCCGCGCCGACGTGTTCGGCCATGCCGATGGAGGAGATCGCGTCGAAGGGGCCGTCCGTGACGTCCCGGTAGTCCTGGACCCGGATCTCCACCCGGTCGGTCAGTCCCTCGTCGGCGACGCGTTTACGGGCGTACGCCGCCTGCTCCTGCGACAGGGTGATCCCGACGACGCTCACCCCGTGTTCACGGGCCGCGTGCACGGCCATGGAGCCCCAGCCGCAGCCGACGTCCAACAGCCGCTGGCCCGCCGTCAGCCCGAGTTTGGCCGCGACCAGTTCGAGCTTGTCGCGCTGGGCGGACTCCAGGGTGGCGCCGCTTGTGCCGGCCTCCCAGTACGCGCAGGAGTACACCATCGAGGGGCCGAGGACCAGCTCGTAGAAGTCGTTGCCGACGTCGTAGTGGTGGCTGATGGCGCGCCGGTCGGTGCGCCGGGTGTGCAGGCCCCGGCGCGGTCTGCGGACCTCCTCGCGCGGCGGGGCGGGCGGGACGGGCGGACCGGCCAGCCTCAGCAGGTCACGGGCGGCGGCCCGGACGGCGGGGTCGCGTACGGCCTCGGCCAGGCCACGGGCGTCCTCCCCGCGCTCCCAGACGAGGCCCGCGATCGCGCCGAGCGCGGTGTACAGGTCGCCGTCGACGTCCAGGTCGCCGGAGACCCAGGCGCGGGCGAGGCCCAGTTCGCCCGGTTTGAACAGCATGCGGCGCAGGGCGCGGCGGTTGCGGATCACCAGCGCCGGGGCGTCCGGCGGCCCGGCCTGCGAGCCGTCCCAGGCCCGTACCCGTAGGGGGAGCGGGGCTCCCGACATCTGCTCGGCAAGACTCGTCAGCCGCGACGCGGCGTCGGCCATGGCGCACACCTCCGTGAGGGGAAATCGGCCCGTACCGTCTGCATCCGTTCCTGGCAAACGATCGCGCACATCGCCGTCATTCCCCTTCGTGCGCTGTCACCGACACGCGGGGCCGGTGGAGTGTGGGCGCCGGAGCGGCACCGGTCAAGTCCCGAGTTCTCCCGGCATGACCCGGGGCGCCAGGTGCGCCGTAATGGATGCACGGCCCCCGCCCACCTCGCAGACCAGGAAGTGCAGCCCCATGACCCGTCCCGCCACGTACCGGCGCCTCGCCCTGCTCGCCGCGTCCACCACGGTGATCACCGCAGGCGCGCTGCTGCCCACCAGCGCCTTCGCCGCGCCGCCGGCTCCGCACACCACCACCGTCGCCCTGGCCGGCACCGGCACCGGCATTGGAACCGGAACCATGACCCGCACCAGCAGCGCCGAGGCCGGCGGCACCGGCTCGGTGGGACGGTGGACCGACATCACCGACGAAGGGAGCGGGATCACCGCCCAGTTGCCCGGGCAGCCGAAGACCCAGCGGCTCGACGACCAGAACGGCCGCGCGCATCAGGTGCGGACCGCCTACGGGGGCATCGGCTTCTCGGTCTTCGACGGAGGCGACTTCGACCTCCCGGCCACCCTGAAGGAGAACCTGGACCACTACAACGACGACTCCGGGTCCCCCGACGACGTCCTCCGCAGTGACCACGTCCGGAAGGGCGCCACGGACGACGGCAGCCCCACCCTGGACGCGGACCTCGTCGCCGCCGACGGCACCGTCGGCCACACCACCTACACCGTCGTCAAGGACCATCTGCTCGAGCTGTACGTGATCGGCACCCACGACAAGGCGGACGCCATACAGGCCGACTACGACCAGCTCATGGACAGCGTCCGCCTGTCCGGGGGCGACACGGCACCGCCCGGCGGTGGCACGGCACCCTCGGGCGGCGACACGGCACCTCCCGGCGGTGGCACGGCGCCGCCGGCCGGCGACGACACCCGGCCCACCTGACCGCACGGCGCCCCGGGGCCCGGTCCGACGGCGGACCGGGCCCCGGCGGCCGTCACAGGCGGCCGCGCATGACGGACAGGGCGTTCAGCGCCTCCTCGCGGTTCCGGCCCGGGGAGGCGTCACGCAGGACGGTCACCTGGAGCAGGAACTGTCCGGTGCGGCCGGTCGCGGTCGTGTAGTACCAGTCCGCCTTCCGCCCGTCCCTGTCGACGGTCAGATGGCCCTCCTCGGCCGACACCACGTCGTCGAAGCCCTTCAGCGTCGAGATGTCCACCTCGTGGATGTCCTCCCAGCGCGCCTTGCTCCCGCTGTCGGCCTCCTTCCCGCACCGCTGCGCGTCCGCCCGGAACCGGGCGGCGTCAGCCTGCGCGAAGCCGGCGCCGCGGTAGACCATGACCGTCGACGTGACGTACTCGGTCAGGTCCTTCTTACGGACATTGCGGTCCAGGTAGCCGAGCATGTAGACCCCGGGCTGGCGCACCACCTTGCAGCTGTCGTCGGCGACGAGCACCACCTTGTCGTCGTTCTCGTAGGGGTCGTCCCGTACGGCGTCGGGCCCCCAGTCCGCCGGCGCCAGGGCCACCCGGCGGGTGATGTCCCGGGCCTGCGCCGGTGTGCCGGCGGACGGCGTGCCCCGGCCGCCGTGACGCGTCAGCACCAGCGCGGCCACCGCGGCGACGGCGACGGCCGCCACCGCCGCGCCGGCCAGCACGCCGGACCTGCGCCACCAGGGGCGCCGCGGCGGCGGGGTGACGGTGGGCGGACCCAGGGGGCCGGACGGCGGGCCGGAGGGCGGGCCCGGAGGCGGTTGGATGCTCACCTGCGTCGTGTACCACCCGGTGCGCTCACCGGCATGGCGGCGAGCCCGGGGATCACCTGACTGACGGGGAAAACCGTCTGCCCGGCCGCCCGCACCCGCCGAACGGCCGCCCAGGCACGCCGAACGACGGCCCGGGCACGCCGAAGAAGCCGCCCGGGCACGCCGAAGGGGCCGCCCGCACCACGGATGGCAGGCGGCCCCTTCGGGCTGTACGGGGTGACCCCGAGGTCAGGAGGCCTTGGCCTTCTCCTCGGTCTTGGCGGCGGCGACCGGCGCCGGCTTGGCGGCCTCGTAGAACTCCTCGCGCGGGTTCTCCATGGCGCCCAGGGAGACGACCTCGCGCTTGAGGAACATGCCGAGGGTCCAGTCGGCGAAGACGCGGATCTTGCGGTTCCAGGTCGGCATCGCCAGACCGTGGTAGCCACGGTGCATGTACCAGGCGAGACGGCCCTTGAGCTTGATCTTCATCTTGCCCATGACGATCATCGCCACGCCCTTGTGCAGGCCGAGACCGGCGACCGCACCCTTGTTGGCGTGCTCGTACTCCTTCTGCGGGAAGCCCCGCATACCGGAGATCACGTTGTCGCCGAGGACGCGGGCCTGGCGCAGCGCGTGCTGGGCGTTCGGCGGGCACCAGGCGTTCTCGTTGCCCGCCTTGCGGCCGACGAGGTCCGGGACCTGGGCGTTGTCGCCGGCGGCCCAGATGTAGTCGGTGCCCTTGACCTGGAGCGTGGGCTCGCAGTCGACGTGGCCGCGGGGGCCGAGGGGCAGGCCGAAGCGGCCGAGGGCCGGGTTCGGCTTGACGCCGGCGGTCCACACGATGGTGCTGGAGTCGACCTCGAGGCCATTCTTCAGCACCACGTGGCCGTCGACGCAGGAGTCCATCGAGGTGGAGAGGTAGATCTCCACGCCGCGGCTCTCCAGGTGCTCCTTGCCGTACTGGCCGAGCTTGGGGCCGACCTCGGGAAGGATCTTGTCGGCGGCGTCGACGAGGACGAAGCGCATGTCCTCGCGCGAGACGTTCTTGTAGTACTTGGCCGCGTCCCGGGCCATGTCCTCGACCTCGCCGATGGTCTCCGCGCCGGCGAAGCCGCCGCCGATGAAGACGAAGGTGAGCGCCTTGCGGCGGATCTCCTCATCGTCGGTGGAGTCGGCCTTGTCCAGCTGCTCCAGGACGTGGTTGCGCAGGCCGATGGACTCCTCGATGCCCTTCATGCCGATGCCCTGCTCGGCGAGGCCGGGGATCGGGAAGGTGCGGGAGACCGCGCCCATGGCGATGACCAGGTAGTCGAAGGGCAGCTCGTACGCCTCGCCCACCAGCGGGGCGATCGTGGCGACCTTGCGGTCCTGGTCGATGGTGGTGACCCGGCCGGTGAGGACCTCCGCCTTCGGCAGCACGCGTCGCAGCGGGACGACGACGTGCCGAGGGGAGATGCTGCCGGCGGCGGCTTCGGGGAGGAAGGGCTGGTAGGTCATGTACGACCGGGGGTCGACGACCGTGACGGTCGCCTCGCCGTAGCGCATCTTCTTGAGAATGCGCCGAGCTGCGTACAGGCCTACGTACCCACCGCCTACTACGAGGATCCTGGGACGCTCCGTGGTGCTCATGCCATCGAGTATCCACCCGCCGAAGGGGGGTCGCTCGTGCGCCCCTTCACAAGGTCTGACGGGGCCTGTGTTAAACTCCGCGGCTCGCGTGACGCAGGTCATGCGCGGGCGGGGGAACCGCGGGGCGGCCGATGCCGTTGTCAATGCCGCGTGAGCTGCCTCTCCTGCGTGACACGGCGGTCGTGAGGGTCGCGTGACACCTCCGGAACACGCCCTTCGAGGCCACCCGCACACCTCTCATCTGAACATGTTCAAACGGCCCTTGGGGCCCCGGAAGGGCCTATGGGTCCCTGTCTGACATCCGGCATGAGGGAATTCCTTGTGAAGAACTTCACGAACCTTTTCGCGCACCTATGACCGAGGGCCCCTCGCGGGGCCCTCCAAGCCGCTCAAACGTTATCCAGCCTGCTCAGCAGATGGCTACCGTTCGGTAATAAAAGAGAGCTACGCCACCGACCACGCAATGCCGTCGAGGATGTCGTGCTCGCTCACCACGACCTCCTCGGCGCCCGTCCGCTCCATGATCGCGAGCAGGACGAGCGCGCCCGCGCCGATGACGTCGACCCGGCCCGGGTGCATCGACGGGATCGCGGCGCGCTCGGCGTGCGTGGCGCGCAGCAGCCACCCGGTGATCTCGCGGACGCGGTCGCGCGAGACGCGGGAGTGGTGGATGCGCGCGGAGTCGTACGCGGGCAGCTCCTGGGCGATCGCGGACACCGTGGTGACCGAGCCGGCGAGGCCCACCAGGGTGCGCGCCTCGCGCAGCGGGACCGTCTGCTCCGCGAGGTCCAGGGCGGCCTCGATGTCGGCCCTCATGGCGGCGATCTGCCCCTCGGTGGGCGGGTCGGCGACCTTGCCGTCGTGCACCAGGTGCCGTTCGGTCATCCGCACGCAGCCGACGTCGACGGACCGCGCCGCGCGTACGCGGTCGTCGCCGACGACGAACTCGGTGGAGCCGCCGCCGATGTCCACCACCAGGTAGGGCAGGGCCAGGTCGTCGCGGCCCCGCAGTTCCCGCGTCGCTCCCGTGAAGGAGAACTCGGCCTCCTGGTCACCGGTGATGACCTCCGGCTCGACCCCGAGGATGTCCACGACGCCCCGGACGAAGTCGGCCCGGTTCTCGGCGTCCCGGGAGGCGGAGGTGGCGACGAAACGGACGCGTTCGGCGCCGTGCTCCTTGATGACGTCCGCGTACTCGCGGCAGGCGGCGAAGGTGCGCTCCAGCGCCTCGGGGGCGAGCCGGCCGGTGCGGTCGACCCCCTGGCCGAGCCGCACGATCGTCATACGGCGGTCCAGCTCGGCCAGTTCGGCCGCCGGGCCCGCGCCGGGGGCGCCGTCGGCGGCCCCGGTGGCGTCGGCGACCAGCAGGCGGATGGAGTTGGTGCCGCAGTCGATGGCGGCGACGCGGGTCACTTCGCGTCCTCCTCGGTGTCGTCGAGTGTCACGCAGGCACCCTTGCGCCACCACTGCGGCAGCATCGCCAGGGCCTCGTCGCCGAGCGGGTTCACGCCCGGGCCGGCGGCCAGGGAGTGGGCGACGAGCACGTGCAGGCACTTGACCCGGTCCGGCATGCCGCCCGCGCTCGGGAAGCCCTGGAGGACCTCGATCTCGTCGCGGCGCCGGATGTAGTCCTCGTGCGCGGCCCGGTAGGCGGCGGCCAGTTCGGGATCGCGCTGGAGCCGCTCGGTCATCTCCTTCATGACGCCGTTCGCCTCGAGCGTGCCGATGACGGAGGACGCCTTCGGGCACGTCAGGTAGTACAGCGTCGGGAAGGGGGTGCCGTCGGGCAGGCGCGGTGCCGTCTCCACGACGTCCGGCTGACCGCAGGGGCAGCGGTGCGCGATGGCCCTCAGGCCCCGGGGCGGGCGGCCCAGCTGCTGCTTGAAGGCCTCGACGTCCGCGTCGGTGGGCTCGGTGCGCGGAGTGGGCGGCGGAGGGGTTTCCATGACTGCTTTCAGGGTGGCTTTCTCGTCGTTGTGCCGGCTCTGACGCCGGCTCACTGGTCGGAGGCGTCGGACTTGTCGACACCGTCCCAGACGTTCGCGTACCAGGGCCGGTGGGCGGCCCGGAGGTCGGCGCGGGACTGCCTGGCCGCGCCCGGGTCGATGACGACGAACCCGGTCTCGCCGGGCATCACATAGTGCAGCCGGCGGCGGATCTGCTGCTCGGCGTAGGCGTCGTCCTGCCAGCGGGCCTTGAGGTCGCGCAGCTGTTCCACGCGCTCGCGGGCCTGCCGCTGCTGCCGCTGGACGTCGGCGATCTCCGCGCGCTGGGAGACGTACTGCCGCATCGGATAGGCGAGGGCGACGACCAGCGAGCACAGCACGAGCGCGAGCAGCGCCGCGCGTCCGGTGAGCCGGGAGCGGCGGGCCTGCCGTTTCGTCTGGGAGCGGTAGACCCGGGCCGCCGTCTGCTCGCCGAGCAGCCGCAGCCTGGTCGCGGTGGAGAACCGGTCACGGTCCTTCACGGCCATTGTTTCCCGCCTCCCGTCACACGCGCGTACGTCCCCGGACACGGTACGGGACCGGGTACGGGGACGTACGTACGACTGGCTAGGGCATAGCCCGGGCAGGCTCAGCCCTTGCTGTGCTCACTGGTTCGCGGAGCGCTGTGCCTACTGGTTCGCGGAGCGGAACCGGGGGAAGGCCGAGCGGCCCGCGTACACCGCGGCGTCGTCGAGGATCTCCTCGATGCGCAGCAGCTGGTTGTACTTGGCGACGCGCTCGGAGCGGGCCGGGGCGCCGGTCTTGATCTGGCCGCAGTTGGTGGCGACGGCCAGGTCGGCGATGGTGACGTCCTCGGTCTCGCCGGAGCGGTGGGACATCATGCACTTGTAGCCGCTGCGCTGGGCCAGCTCGACGGCGTCGAGGGTCTCGGTCAGCGAGCCGATCTGGTTCACCTTGACCAGCAGGGCGTTGGCGGCGCCCTCCTCGATGCCCCGGGCGAGGCGCTCGGGGTTGGTGACGAACAGGTCGTCACCGACGAGCTGGACCTTGTCACCGAGCTGGTCGGTGATGGTCTTCCAGCCCTCCCAGTCGTCCTCGAACAGCGGGTCCTCGATGGAGACCAGCGGGTACGCCTCGACCAGCTCGGCGTAGTACTCGGTCATCTCCTGGGCGGAGCGGGACTTGCCCTCGAAGGCGTACGAGCCGTCCTTGTAGAACTCGGAGGCGGCGACGTCGAGGGCCAGGGCGATCTGCTCGCCGGGGGTGTAGCCGGCCTCCTTGATCGCCTCGAGGATGAGGTCGAGGGCCTCGCGGTTGGAGCCGAGGTTCGGGGCGAAGCCGCCCTCGTCGCCGAGACCGGTGGACAGGCCCTTGCCCTTCAGGACCTTCTTCAGCGTGTGGTAGACCTCGGTGCCCCAGCGCAGGGCCTCGGAGAAGGACTCCGCGCCGATCGGGGCGATCATGAACTCCTGGATGTCCACGTTGGAGTCGGCGTGCGAGCCGCCGTTCAGGATGTTCATCATCGGCACCGGCAGCAGGTGCGCGTTCGGGCCGCCCAGGTAGCGGAAGAGCGGCAGGTCGCTGGCCTCGGAGGCGGCGTGGGCGACGGCGAGCGAGACGCCGAGGATGGCGTTGGCGCCGAGGGAGCCCTTGTTGTCGGTGGCGTCCAGGTCGAACATGGCCTGGTCGATCAGGCGCTGCTCGGTGGCGTCGTAGCCCACCAGCTCCGGGCCGATCTGCTCGATCACGGCGAGGACCGCCTTCTCGACGCCCTTGCCCTGGTAGCGGTTCGGGTCACCGTCGCGCAGCTCGATGGCCTCGAAGGCGCCGGTCGAGGCGCCGGACGGAACGGCGGCACGACCCGTGCTGCCGTCGTCGAGGCCGACCTCGACCTCGACCGTGGGGTTGCCTCGGGAGTCCAGGATTTCCCGGGCTACGACGACGTCGATGGACGGCACGAGCATCTCCTTCTTGGATGTGACGCTGGAAGTGCGGGCTGGGTGCCTTACGGCTGTGCCTTGCGACTAGAGCCTAACCGTCCCGGGGGCGTCAGCCACCGACCGACCGTCCCGTGGACAAGGTGACCGTACCTTTTGTTTGTTGCCGAAACAAAGGGCCCGTCGAAAAGAGGCCGGGACGCGGGGGAAGGGCGGCGGGCAGAAAAAAGCCCCGCCTCGGTGCGTACGGGGGAACACGCACCGGGCGGGGAGCCCGTGGGGCGGGACCCCCCTCACGGGGCACTCGGTATGCGGGCCGGGTGTGAGGGGGCTGTGGCTCGCGGGGAGCCGGGGGTCACTTCAGGTGCAGCTGCTGACCCGGGTAGATGAGGTTGGCGTCCTGGACGATGTCCTTGTTCAGCTCGAACAGCTTCGCCCAGCCGCCCCGCACGTGCTGCGCGGTGGCGATGGAGCTGAGGGTGTCACCGGTGACGACCTTGTACTCGCCGTCGCCCTTCTTGACCGTCTTGCCGGTCGGGGTAGTGACGGTCTTGCTCTTGTTCTGGCTCGGGGCCTGGCTCGGGGTCTGGCTCGCGGACGCGGCCGGGCGCTCGGCGGAGCGGGAGGCGGTCTGCTGGTCGGTGGAGCGGGTGGTGGTGCCGGCCGAGTCCGAGGTGGTGCTCGGGGCGGAGCCGCCGGAGGACGCGCCCGACAGGCCCGTGCCGCAGACCGGCCAGGCGCCCTTGCCCTGCGCGGCCAGGACCTTCTCGGCGACGGCGATCTGCTGCGCCTTGCCGGCCCGGTCGGCGGTGGCGGCGTACTGCGTGCCGCCGTACGCGGCCCAGGTGGAGGCGGAGAACTGAAGGCCGCCGTAGTAACCGTTGCCGGTGTTGATGGCCCAGTTGCCGCCGGACTCGCACTGGGCGACGGCGTCCCACTCGGAGGTGGTGGCGGCGGAGGCGGTGCCGGTCGCCATCAGCGGGGCGGCGACGGCGGCGCCGGTGACACCGGCGAGCGTGATGGCACGAACGGCCTTGGACGGACGACGGTGCTTGCCCTTGGCGGAAAACAGCATGAATCTATCCCCTCACCGACGCCTGCGAGGTGAGCTGTCGGGTTCGGGCCGGTTGAGTTGCCCGGCCGCACCTCTCGCTCTCACGCGAGGTGCGGCTTCACCCCCAGCCGGTGCCAGCCTCTTCGACTGCTGGTCCCGGCACTTACCTTGGGTCCCCCGCTCCTGCCTGCGGCGCTTGACGCGACGACTGTTCCCGGGCAACCGCTGGCAGGATTCGGCGTTGCGGCTGCCGGGGCTCGTGGTGACGAGCGATCTCGACCGTAGACACGTGATCGCCGGAATTTCAAAGACGATCAGGGCTTCTGAGACTCATCCCACACTCTCGCCAAAACGGACATCAGCCGCCAAATGAGGCGTCAATTCTCGCTATTTCGCGTCCGTTTCGCCCCCGACTTCGAGGGTCTGACCGGCACTGATGTGGTTCGGGTCCGCGCCGATGGCCTTCTTGTTGCCGGCGTAGAGCGCGCGCCATCCGCCGTCGACGTCAAGGGAGTCGGCGATGGAGCCGAGGGTGTCGCCCTCGTGGACGGTGTAGGCGCCCGGCTCCCGGGAGGCGTGCCGGCCGGCCAGTGCGGGGCTTTGACCGTTTGTCACGGTTTCGTCCGCACTCGTGCCACGGTGGCGCCCGCCGGCGTCCAGGCTGCCGGTGTCGACCAGACTCCAGGAACCGGCGGCTTGCTGGGGATTGTCCGGATTTCCGGCGCCGGGGGTGGCCGTGGCCGGGCTGCCGCCGGCCTGCGGGGTTCCGGCGTCCGACGGAGTGGACTTGTCGGACTTGGGAGCTTTGGTCCCGGTGGCCTTGCCTGCGCCCTTGCCCGGCTTCGCGGTCGGCGTGGTGGCCGGATCCGAGGAGGAGCCGGAGCCGGTGCCGGCGTCCGAGCCGGCACCGGTGGAGGACGGCGAATCCGGCGAGCCGGACGTGCCGGAGGTGCCGGAAGTACCGGCACTGCCGGACGTACCGGTCGATCCCGGCGAGCCGGTCGGGTCCGAGGTGCCGGTCGAACCCCCGGCGTCAGCGGTGTCACCGCTGCCGCCGGTGCCGCCGACGCCGGTGTCGACGTCCACGGAGCCCGAGTCCGAGGTCAGCCCGGACAGCAGGGCGCAGGTGGCCCACGGAGTGGTGCCCTTGGCGGCGAGGATCTTCTCGGCGACGGCGATCTGCTGGGAGCGGCTGGCCTGGTCGGCGCTGGCCGCGTACTGGCTGCCGCCGTACTTGGCCCAGTCGTCCTGCGAGATCTGGAGGCCGCCGAAGTACCCGTTGCCGGGGTCCGCGCTCCAGGAGCCGCCGCTCTCGCATTCGGCCACCTTGTCCCACGTGGTGCCGTCGGCCGCGTGGGCGCTCGCGGCACCGAGGAGCGGAATGGCGATGGCGGAACCGGTCACGCCGGCCGCGACGAGGAGGGCCGGAGCCTGGCGGGGGCGACGGTGTCGGCCGTTCCCGGAGAGCATGCAGAAGCCTTTCGAGCGACAGCAGGACCGGCGGCGAACAGTGCCCGCCGCGCTGAGGGGTGAACGTATCGGCAGACGATCACTTGTCACAAGTTAATGCCGCACAGATCACGTGAAGATCACAAAGTTGAACGTCTGTCATTTCCGGTGGCGCGGTGGGTCTCAGGCGGTGGGTGTGAACTCCACCGGCAGGGTGCGCAGGCCGCGCATGATGAGCCCGCCGCGCCAGCGCAGCTCGGCCGGGTCCGCGGCGAGACGCAGGTCGGGCAGGCGGGTGAGCAGGGTGGCGAGCGCGGTCTGGCCCTCCAGCCGGGCGAGCGGCGCGCCGAGGCAGTAGTGGATGCCGTGGCCGTAGCCGAGGTGCTGGTTGTCGCGGCGGGCGAGGTCGAGCACGTCCGGGCCGGCGAACCGCTCCGGGTCCCGGTCGGCCGCGGCCAGCACGACGAGCACCGGATCGCCCGGAGCGATGTCCTGCCCGCCGATGGTGAGCGGCTCGGTGGCGAACCGCCAGGTGGCCAGCTCCACCGGGCCGTCGTAGCGCAGCAGTTCCTCCACGCCGGTCTCCAGCAGGTCCCGTTCCCCGCGCGCCAGGGACTCCTGGAGCCGCAGGCGCTGCTCGGGGTGGGTGAGCAGGGCGTAGGTGCCGTTGCCGATGAGGTTGACCGTCGTCTCGAAGCCGGCGAACAGCAGGATGAAGGCCATCGCGGCGGCCTCGTTCTCGGTGAGGTGCTCGCCGTGGTCGGAGGCCCGGATCAGGCCGGAGATCAGGTCCTCGCCGGGCGCCGGGTCGGCTGGCAGGGCAGCGCGCTTGCGGTGGATCAGCTCGGCGAGATAGCCGCGCATCTTCTTCACCGACCGGGCGACGCCGCCCCGGGGCCCGCCGCCGTGCCGGATCATCATGCCCGCCCAGTCCCGGAAGTCGTCCTGGTCCTCGCGCGGGACGCCGAGCAGGTCGCAGATGGCGTAGATGGGCAGCGGGAAGGCGAACTCGTGGATGAGGTCGGCGGATCCCGATGCCGCGAACCGGTCGATGAGGTCGTCGGTCAGCTGCTGCACCCGGGGCGCGAACTCGGCGACCCGGCGCGGGGTGAACGCCTTGCTGACCAGCCTGCGCAGCCGGGTGTGGTCCGGCGGGTCGATGTTCAGCAGATGCGTCATCAGTTCGGCCTTGCGTTCGCCGGGGATGCCGGTCTTGCCCCTGGCGTGCGCGGGCTCGTCGTGATGCGCCGGGTTCTTGCTCAACCGCTGGTCGGCCAGGGCCTGCCGGGCGTCGGCGTACCGGGTGACGAGCCAGGCCTCGACCCCGCTCGGCAACCGCGTGCGGTGCACGGGGGCGTGCTCGCGCAGCCAGGCGTAGGCGGGGTAGGGGTCGGTGGCGAACTCCCACGTGAAGAGGGCGGGCGCCGGGCCGTCGGGGCGGAGCTGGTCGGTCACTCCCCGACGGTATCCGGCTCACCGGGGGACGCGCGGCGGGGTGACGCCGCAAGCGCTTGCAGCATGCCGTTCCGGCTCAGCGGCGGCTGCCCTGCGACCCTCTTTCCCCAATCCCCTGCCCCTCCCCCCTTACTCCCCTGGCTTCCCCGTTACTCCCCTGCTTCCCCGTTCGGGCCTTGCCGGTGTGGCAGCGGACCTGGTGTCGCTTGGCGTGGGCGGCTCCTTCTCCCGTTCCGCACCGGCCCCCGCGCGCCTCGCACCCGTCCGTCGGGGCG
This sequence comes from Streptomyces sp. NPDC006309, assembly GCF_040613095.1. NCBI lineage: Bacteria > Bacillati > Actinomycetota > Actinomycetes > Kitasatosporales > Streptomycetaceae > Streptomyces > Streptomyces sp. NPDC006309. The sequence continues at coordinate 80,741 of NZ_JBEXRO010000003.1, forward strand.
AGGACATCATTGGGGCGATGACATTAAGCGGACAGGCCCTCAGCGGCCCGTATCGCGTCCCGGTACACCCGCGCCGCCGCCCGCAGCGCCGCCTCGGGGTCGACGCCGGCCGCCTCGGCGCGGACCGCCAGCGCCAGCAGTTCGTACCCGATGCCCTCGCCGCGCGGCAGGGGGACGTCCAGGTCCGCCGTGCGGGCGCGGGAGGCGAGCTTGGCGGCGAGGGCCAGGCCGGGCTGGCCGAGGGGTACGCCGTCCGTGACCGAGGTGCGCCGCTTCTCCTCGGCCTTGGTGCGCAGCCAGTGCTCCTTGACGTCCTCCGGGGTCTCGGCCGTCTCGTCGCCGAAGACGTGCGGGTGCCGGTGGACGAGCTTGGCGACGATGCCGCCGGCGACGTCGTCGACGGAGAACGGCGCGTCCGGGTGCTCCTCGGCGATCCGGGAGTGGAAGACGACTTGGAGGAGGACGTCACCCAGTTCTTCGCGCAGCTCCTCGCGGTCACCGGCCTCGATCGCCTCGACCAGTTCGTACGCCTCCTCTATGCCGTACTTCGCCAGGCCCTCGTGGGTCTGCCGGGACGACCACGGGCACTCCGCACGGATGCGGTCCATGACCTGCACGAGGTCCAGGAGGCGGGCGCCCGGCAGGTCGTACGAGGCGGGCAGCAGCTCCAGGTCGGGCATGGCGGTCCGGCCGGTGCCGGCCAGCCGGGCCAGGCCGTCGGTGAGGGCCGGCTCGCCCTCGCCGGTGGCCACGACCACCACCGTCCGTCCGCCGGCGCACGCGTCGACCAGCTCCTGCGCGGTGGGCGCCGTCCGCGCCACCGCTATCCCCGCCTCCCGCAGATACGGCAGCTGCGGATGCGCGCCGTCCGCGCACAGCACGGCGTCGGCGGCGCGCAGGGCCTGCCAGGCGGGCCAGGACAGCAGGCCGGGGGCGACGCGGTGGCTGGTGGTGAGCAGGACGACGCGGCCGGGGGCGGCAGCGGTCTCGCGGCTGGTTTCGTTCACGATCCGAACGTAACCCACGGCGGGAGCGAACGGATTGCGTTGTCCACAGGGCCGAGGAGTCCTGCGATCGTAGGACCGGTGACCCGGTGCCGGGGCCCGCCTGCGCGCCGTGGTCGGACCAAGCCGGTACGGTCCTGTGCCGTGGCCCGACTAAGCCGGTACCGGCCTGTGCCGGTACCGGCCTGTGCCGGGGCCGGCCTGTGCCGGGGCCGCCTATGCCGTGGCCGGTGGCTGTCCGTCCGTCGTCGTGACCTCCCGGACCCACGGCGTGCGGGCGTCCACGCGGCTGCTCTTCTGCACGTCCCAGGAGCCGTAGCGCGGGTTGAGGTCGACGTGCAGTTCCCGGGACGCCGCGGACAGGGCTTTCCAGAACTCCGGCCGGCTGGTGTCGGTGCCCAGCTTCGCGGCGAGTTTCTGCGCCTCCAGCTGGAGGCGCAGGTTGTCGTCGAGGCGTTCCGGGGCGATGCCGTACTTCTGGAGCCAGGCCGTCTCCAGGCCCTTGGCGCCGCCGGTCTGCTGCTCCAGGCCCGCGCGCATCTGCTGGATCTCCTTGCGGCTGACCGTGACGCCCTCGTCCCGGGCGGCGCGGTGCAGCACCCGGTCGAGGATCATGTTGTGCAGGGTGTCGCGGGTCAGGCTGCTCGTGGAGGAGACGACCTGCTGGTACTGGGCGTCGTCCGGCACCGCGGCCCGTTGCGCCTCGCGTACCTCGTCGACCCGGTTCTCCAGCTGGGCGACGGTGATCCGCCCGCCCCCGACGACGGCCGCCGCGCCCGGGTGCGCGTCGTTTCCGCAGGCGGTCAGCAGGGGTGCCGCGGCGGCGATCGCGGCGGTGAGGACGAGCGCGGTGCGACGGCGGCGGTGCAAGGAAACCTCCAGGGGAGATTGCAATGACTTGCGATGATCGATGGTAGGCAGTGGGCAGGCTGCGGCCAACCCATTCGACCAACGATTCACACGCCCTTCGGGCACCGCCGCCCGCCGCGGGGTCTGCCGCCGGGTCAGCCGACGAGGGCCACCGGCGCGTCCCACGCGTCCCGGTCGACGGTCAGCGTGACGCCGCCGTGCGACTCCTTGCTGTTGACCAGGTACTGGTGGGCGCGGCTGTGCTGGGTGTACCGGGTGGAGTCCCACGGCCAGTCCGCGGTCGTCGTGTTCTGCTTGTCCCAGAGCGCGTACCAGAGGTTGCCCGGCAGGTCCGTACGGTCCGCGGCGGTGGCTGTCGCCTTGGCGCTGGAGCTGCTGAAGCCGTAGTAACCGGCCCGGTAGGTCTTGGCGTGCAGGCCCTTGTCGAAGGCGCGCACATACGTCAGCACGGCGTCGTTGCACGACTTGTTCGTGATGTCGTACGCCTCCATGTCGAGGTAGACCGCGCTGCCCGCCTTCATGCCGAGCGCGGACGCCTTGGCCACGGCGTCGGCGGCGTCCTTCGCACCGAGCGAGGCGGCGGTGGTGGCGGTCATCTTCTCGGGGTCGGCACCCGACTGGCACGGCGGCTGGGCGCCGACGTAGAGCGGGATGAGCTTCCAGCCGAGGGAGTTGACCGACTTCACCCAGGAGGCGGTGAGGTTGGGCTGGGCGCAGCCGCGGTTCTTCCCGCCCACGTAGACGGCCGCCGCGCCGTAGAAGCCGGTGTGCCAGGCCTTCATGGCGGACAGCGAGGGAGCGGTGCACGTGTCGAACGCGCGCCCCGTGAAGGTCTTCTGGGCCGGCCAGGTGGTGGCGGCCATGGACGCCTGGGCGGCGATCCCGGCCCCGGTGACGACGGCCGCGCCGGCCACCGCCCACGTGATGTATCTGCGCTTCTTGGACTGCCGGTGGCCGGCCATGAACCCCACCCTTCATCGTGCACGCGCGCGTGCCTGTCGAAAACGAACCGCAAGGTATCGGGCGGCTGGTCCGCCGCCGGGAAAAGCCGCGCCCCCGGGGTGCTCGAGCGGCACCCGGGGAGCGGCAGGATCTACCCGCGCACCTGCCCCAGCCACTGCAAGGTCCGCCGGACCTCCACGGCCGTGGGGTGGCCGGGGCCGTGCAGCCGCTCCACGTCCATCAGCAGCCGCGCGAGCGTGTCGTGGGCGGCCGGCCGGTCGCCGAGGGCGAGCAGCAGATGGCCGATGCGCCGGCGCACGTCGTGGGCGAGCCCCGGGTCCCCGGACACGTACTGGTTCTCGTAGTACGGCAGCAGCGCGCGGTACTCGGCGAGCGCCGCCGCCGGTTCGCCCAGTTGCTCCAGGCACTGCGCGGCCTCGTAGCGGTAGCGCAGGGACTGCGGGTCGGCCTGGCCGGCCTCGGCGGCGCGTTCGTCGGCGAGCCGGCGCAGTTCGGGCAGCGCGCGCCGGTACTGGCCGTCGTCCATGAGCGTCGCCGCGTACTGCTTGCGCAGCGTGCGGACGACCGGGGAGTGCTCGCCGTGCTGGTGCGCGGCGGCCGGCAGGATCGCGCCCAGGATGTCGACGGCCTGCGTGATACGGCCCTCTCCCAGCAGCCGTTTGACGTCGTCGACGGCGGCGGCGACGTCGGGCTTCCCCGCCACCGCGGGCGTCGGCGTGACGGGGGCGGGCTGCGGCGCGGGGGTGCGCGCGCGGTCCGGCCAGGGGGCGTGCGGGCGCAGGAAGGGACGGGTGGGATCCAGGGGCGCCCCGGTGGGCATTCCGCGCGCGGGCAGCAGCGGCGCCAGGTCCTCGTACACCTCCTGAGCGGACGCGGGCCGGTGCTGCGGGTCCTTCGCGAGCAACCGCAGCACCAGGGCTTCCAGCGCCTCGGGGACCTCGGGGCGGATCCGGCGCACCGGCAGCGGCGGCTCGTACAAGTGCCGGTGCAGCACACCGAGCGCCGTGGAGCCGGCGAACGGCACGTCACCGCTGAGCAGTTCGTGCATCAGCACACCCAGCGCGTACAGGTCGGTGTACGGGCCGACCGCGCCGCCCATCGCCTGTTCTGGCGCCATGTAGGCGGGCGAGCCGATCGGGGAACCGGTGTGGGTGAGGCGGGTGGTGTCGGTGTCCATGACCGAGGCCACGCCCAGGTCGAGGACGGTGACCATGCCGTCCTGCTGCACCATCACGTTGCGCGGCTTGAGGTCGCGGTGCACGATCGGCACGGCGTGCACGGCGCTCAGCACGGCGCACAGCTGCGCGGCCACCGCGACCGCCCACTGCCACGGGTACGGGTCGTGCTCGGCGAGGTGGTCGGAGAGGTCGGCGCCGTCGACGTACTGCATGACGAGGAACAGCTCCTCGCCCTCGGTGCCCGCGTCGTGCACCGTCACCAGGCCGGGGTGGGCCACCTGCGCGGTCACCCGGCACTCGCGCAGGAAGCGCCGGCGCAGCTCGTCCGCCTCCTGGCCCGCCACCTTGTCGGGCCGCAGCAGCTTCACCGCCACGCGCCGGTCCAGCCGCTGGTCGTACGCCGTCCAGACCTGGCCCATGCCACCCTGGCCGATGAGCGTCGACAGCTCGTAACGGCCCGCGACGACACGCCCCGTCGCCACGCTCACCGTCCGCCCTCATGGCCGTCGTGCCGGCGGAGGTAGTCGCTCAGCTCGTCCAGCTCGGCCCGCACCTGGTCGATCCGGGCGGGCGCCGGACGCTGCGGTGGCGGGGTGGCCAGCGGCGGCCGGGGCACGGCCGGGTGCGGCACCGGGGGCGGGGTGTGCGGGGCGGCCGGGTGCGTGGGCGTCATGGGCGTGGGGTGCGGGGGCGTCGCCGCCGTCGGCAGGGTGGGTACGGTCGCCGCGGTGTACGGCGTCGCGACGGCCGGGTACCCGTACGCCGGGGCCTGCTGCGGCGCCCGGTACGCCTGCTGCTGCCCCTGGTATGCCTGCTGCCGCATCAGGAAGTGGCGGACGTCCGCGGCCAGGTAGTACGCCGTCGTGGCCGCGAGCGTGCCGAGCAGCAGCAGGATGCCCGTGTAGCCGCCGGCCGTGTGGATGTCGTCGCCGGGCTCGGCCGCCAGCAGCGCCATGCTGAGGATGTCGGCCGCCAGCGCCGCCACGAACAGCCCCCAGTCCAGCGACCGGCGGGTGACGGCCGCCAGCCGGAGCAGCATCGTCCACGCCAGGAAGCCGATGGTGAGGATCCCGAGCGCCACGAACAGCACGCGCAGGAGAACCAGCCACGCGGTGTGCGGCGGCTGCTTCACCGGCTGTCCGTAGCCGTGGCCTTGCATGGCTGCTCCTGATGCCTGAAGTGGGCGTGCACGCCCGGCCGGCGACCCCCCGCGGGGCGGACGGACGCCGGACGTGCGCATGTCGCGTCGAGCATATGGCCCGGCGGGGACATGCGGTCCGGGTTGTACCGAACCGTTGTCCGACGGCCACCCGCCCCGGAATCAGCCGGGCAGGACCGTGCCGTCGGTGAGGCCGTCGTACATCCCGCGCACGAGCTGTTCCCCGAGCCGGCTCGCGTGGCGCAGGGCCCGCTCGAACTCGTCGAGTGCGCGGAAGCGCGCGCCGTAGCGCCGCTGTTCCTCCAGCGGGAGCCGGGGCAGCTGCAACCGGCGCACGTCCAGCCGGGTCGCGGTGGAGGCATAGCTGCTGGCCTGGCGGTTGTTGGCCGTACCGCGCAGGAAGCCGGCGAGGAACCAGGGGTCGAGCGCCGCCCGGTCGGGGCGCAGGAGCACGAGGTTGCGCCCGAGGGCGGCGCCCGCTGTCGCCTCGTCGATCACCCGCGCCACCGAACCCCCGCCCAGCACCGGTACGACGATGTCACCGGTCTCGGTCAGTACGGCCTCCTCCTCGCTCTCCGGGAGCGTGCCCGAGGGGCCCGTCCCGGCGAGGACGTCGTGGTCGGTGAGGACGGGCACGCGCGCGTGGCCGCCGTTCCCGCCCGTGCGCAGCACCAGCGCGCCCCCGCGCGCGAGTTCACCGATGGTGGTGACCGGCCGGCGCGCGGCCGGGGCCGAACCGGACGATGAGGGATCTGACGATGAGGGACCGGACGATGAGGGACCGGACGGTGAGGGACCGGACGGTGCCCGATCCGCCGGTGGCGGGGTCAGCCCGGCACTCAGGCGCAGGGTCTCGCCGAGCCGCTCGCGCACCTCCGCGAGGTGCGCCGCGCCGCCGGCCACCGCCGGTGGCGGCAGATGACGGGCGGGGGCCAGGTCCACGTCGTCGCCGAGAAGCGCGATCACCGGCACTGACCGGGCGAGGCCCGGCCGTTCAGCCAGCCGGCCCGCCCGCCCGAACACCCGCCAGGCGTCCACGACGGCCTCCCGCACCGCCGCCCAGTCCGGCCCGCCGCGCCCCCCGGCGGCGAACCTTCCGGTGTCCACGAGCAGCACCTCCGGCGCCGCCGGCGTACGGTCCGGCCGGCGCAGCACCCACAGGTGCAGCGGGATGTTGTACGGCGGTGCGGCCCCGACCGGCAGCGCGACCACGGCCCTGAGCGCGCCCCGGCGCAGCAGGTCGGCGCGGATGCGGCGCCCGGAGCGGCGGGAGGCGGCGGCCGGCGGCATCAGCAGGACGGCGGTGCCGCCGTCGGTCAGCCGGGCCAGCGCGTGCTGGACCCAGGCCAGCTCGGACTCGGTGCGCGCCGGGAAGCCGTACTCCCAGCGCGGGTCGTAGGCGAGTTCGTCGTGGCCCCAGTTCCGCTCGTTGAACGGCGGATGGCACAGGACCGCGTCCGCGCGCAGCTCCGGGTGGGCGTCGGCGCGCAGGCTGTCGCCCACGGCGCCGCGTACGGCGGCCCGGGTGTGCAGCGCGAGCCGCAGCGCGCTGAGCGCGGCGAGGTCGGGGGCGCTGTCCTGGGCGTACAGCTCCTGCCCGGGGCGCGTGTCCACGGCGCGCAGCAGGGCGCCGGTGCCGCAGGCCGGGTCCAGGACGGTACGGGCCGGGCCGGCGAGGTCCGCCATGAGGCCGGCGAGTTCGGCGGGGGTGAGCGTGTACTGGCGGGGGTTGGCGTCCAGGTGCCGCCCCAGCAGGAACTCGAACGCCTGCCGCGCCCCCACCTCGGCGGCCAGCTCGGCGGCACCCCGCAGGAGGGGGACGGAGGGGAGGAGCTGGGGGCCGGTGGGGGTTCGGACGGCGGGGGTGCGGACGGCGGGGGCGGCCGGGGTGGCCTGAGGGGAGGCAGCGGCTTCAGGGGGCGCAGTGGCCTGGGGGGACGCGGCGGCTTGAGGGGACTGGGTGGCGTGAGGGGACGCAGTGGCTTGCGCGGAGGAGGTTGAGCCGTGAACGCTCGGCGTGCTGTGAACCCTTGGTACGGCGTTCACGGGCAGTGGCGTCGGTACGGCGTTCACGGGCGGCCGTGTCGGTACGGCGTTCACCGGTGACGGCGTGGGTGAGGTGTTCACAGGTGGCACGGCCGACGAGGCGCTCACAGGCGGCGCAGCCGGTGAGGCGTTCACAGGCGGCGCCACCAGTGAGGGGTTCACAGGCGGCGCCACCGGTGAGGGGTTCACAGGCGGCGCAGCCGGTGAGGCGTTCACAGGCGGGGGCGTCGATGCCGGGTTCACAGCGGATCGCGTGAGCGCGGTGTTCACACTCTCGGCGCCCGACCCGGCGCCCGACCCGGCGTCCGGCCCGGCGCTCGCGCCGCCGAGGCGCGGGGTCAGCACCTGCTCCAGCGCGCCCGGCAGCATCGCCGCGAGCCGCGCGTCGGAACCGGCGCTCGCGTCGAGCCAGACGGTGGGGCGTTCGTGGATCAGCAGCAGCGCACAGCCGGCGTGCACGAGGGCCGTCAGCGGGCCGTCGGGGTGGCCGGCGAGCTGCTGCCAGACCCGCTCCCGCAACGGCACTTCGGCCAGTTTCCCCTGGGCGCGCAGCCAGGACTCGACCTCGGCGAGCGCGAAGGACGGGCTGGTCTCACTGCCGCCGACCGGCTTGGGGAAGTCCGGGTGCCGGCGGCGCCAGTTGCTCACGGCGGCTCGGCCCACTCCGGCGAGCCGTGCGATACCGGCTGCGGTCACCTCAGTCGCGTTGTCGTGCACGGCTGCCGCTCCCCTCGTCCCGTGTGTGATCGAGCATACCGACGTACGCATGATCCGGGGCTTCACGACGTGTACACAGTGATGGCTGTGGATCGTGTTGACTCGGTTCACAAGCTTTGATCTTATTGGCCTCGCGGCCGAGCGGTCACTCCTCGTCTCCGCGGCCCCCGCCACCCCCCTGCTGTGCCCCCCGTATCACCCACCGTTCTGAAGGACTGTCATGCGCCTCTCGTCCCGTGTCGTCACCACGCTCGCGGTTGCGGCACTTCCCCTGGCCCTGTCCGCCTGTTCGTCGGGTTCCTCCTCCGACACCGCGAGCGCCAAGCCGGCCAAGTCGACGAACCCCAACGCCGGTCTGCTCACCGGTACGCAGCTCAAGGGTGTGCTGGCGCCCGCGTCCGCCTTCCCGGCCGGGTTCACGGCCGAGGCCGACGGCGCCTCGGACAGCGGCAGCCAGTTCGTCCCCGCGTCCGCCGGGAACAAGGGGAAGCCGGACTGCACCCGGCTGGAGGGCACGTCCTGGATACAGGTGTCCGGCTTCAAGGGCGGCGCGTCCTTCGCGCAGAACGACTACGTGAACCAGGACAAGACCGAGGAAGTGGCCCAGGAGGTCGACGCGTTCCAGGGCGCCACGGCGAAGACGGTGATGAAGAACCTGCGGTCCGTGGCCACCGAGTGCGCCTCCTTCACGGACACCGACGCGCACGCCAAGGTGAAGCTCGCCGGGCGGTCCACGACCGGACTCGGCGACGAGGCGTACACGATGACGCTGACGAGCGGCGCCTGGGAGAACGGCACCACCCTCATCGCGGCCCGCTCCGGCAACGCCGTGGTCACCGTGCTGTCGACGGCGGGCGGCGACAACGGCGCCGCGATCGCGAAGAAGCTGACGACCCGGGTCCTGGGCTCCCTCAAGGGCAAGACGGGCGCGTAAAGCCACGGCGCCGGCGGCCGGGCTGCTTTGGTATGCCCGGCCACCGGGCCGGTCAGCGGGCGCGGAAGCGTTCCGGTGCGCTGATGGGGTTGCCGCCGGCGGGCAGCTTCTGGTCCGGGCAGGTGGCGAGGACCTTCCGCATCGCGGACTTCTCGGCGGCGGTCACCCACAGGCCGTACTTCTTCTTGACGGCGACCTGCGCGGCGACGTAGGCGCAGCGGTAGGCCTTGTTGGGGGGAAGCCAGGTGGCCGCGTCGCCGTCCCCCTTGCTGCGGTTGGTGCTCGCGTCGACCGCGAGGAGGTTGAGGGGGTCGTTGGCGAGGGCTATGCGCTTGCCGGGGTCCCAGTACTCGGCGCCCTTCTGCCAGGCGTCCGAGAGGGCCACGACATGGTCGATGTCGACCTGGCTGCGACCGCGCCGGTAGGTGATCTCCTTGCCGGAGTAGGGGTCGGACGCCAGCAGCCCGTAGGAGACCTTGCAGCCGCCGCCCGTGAACCTGACCTTCTCCAGGTCGCGTTTGAGTATGTCGTCGCGGGTGTCGCAGGAGTTGGAGTCGGTGTCCGCCCAGGCGGTGCCGAACCGCTCCCGGGAGTAACCGGTCTTCGGAGCCCGCCCCTTGACGGTCAGTGAGCCGGCGGCGGCCATGGCCGGTCCCCCGCCCGTGGTCCGCTGCGGTCCGCCGGAACCGGCCGTCTGCTCGACCTTGCAGCCGGTCACGGCGACCAGCACGGCCACGGCGGTGACCGCCCCGCCCCTCAGACGTGTCACGCTGCGCCCCCTCGCTCACCCTGAACCGCCCCCCGGACGCGGACGGATCGTTCCGCCCCACGGTAACGCCCCTTCGGGGACCGTCGGATGGGGCCTGAAGGGGCGATTTCCGGCCGAGTGGGCTTTACGGGCGGGCGGTGCCGGGCGTGGAGAGCCCGTAGGGCCGCCCGCGCCCGCGGGTCAGCTGAGGACCGAGGTGAGGAACTCTCCGACCCAGGCCAGCAGTTCGCGGCCGACCACCGGCTTGCCGCCCACCTTGGCGGTCTTGGGGCGCGGGACCAGCACCTGGTGGGCGGTGGGCTTGATGACCGTGCCGGGGTGGAGCCGCTTGAGCCGCAGCTCCTGCGACTCGCGCAGCTCCACCGGCGCGAAGCGGATGTTGGCGCCCTGGAGGACGATCTCGCCGACGCCGCACGCGCGGGCGAGCATGCGCAGGGCGGCCACCAGCAGCAGGTTCTCCACCGGCTCGGGCAGCTTGCCGTAGCGGTCGGTGAGTTCCTCGCGGACGGCCTTGATGTCCTCCTCGCTGTTGGCGGAGGCGATGGCCCGGTAGGCCTGGAGGCGCAGCCGCTCGCCGGGGGCGTAGTCGTGCGGGACGTGGGCGTCGACGGGCAGCTCGATCTTGACCTCGAGCGGCGGCTCCTCCTCGGTCCCGCCGGTCTCCAGCTGGCGCCGGTAGTCGGCGACGGCCTCGCCGACCATGCGGATGTACAGGTCGAAGCCGACGCCCGCGATGTGCCCGGACTGTTCGCCGCCGAGCAGGTTGCCGGCGCCGCGGATCTCCAGGTCCTTCATCGCGACGTACATGCCGGCGCCCATCTCCGTGTGCTGGGCGATCGTCGCGAGCCGCTCGTGGGCGGTCTCCGTCAGCGGCTTCTCCGGCGGGTACAGGAAGTAGGCGTAGCCGCGCTCGCGGCCCCGGCCGACCCGGCCGCGCAGCTGGTGCAGCTGGGACAGGCCGAAGGTGTCGCCGCGTTCCACGATCAGGGTGTTGGCGTTGGAGATGTCGATGCCGGATTCCACGATCGTGGTCGAGACCAGGACGTCGAACCGCTTCTCCCAGAAGTCGACGACGACCTGTTCCAGGGCCGCCTCGGACATCTGGCCGTGGGCGGTGGCGATACGGGCCTCGGGGACGATCTCCCGCAGCTTCGCCGCCGCGCGGTCGATGGACTCGACCCGGTTGTGGATGTAGAAGACCTGGCCCTCGCGCAGCAGTTCGCGGCGGATGGCGGCGCCGATCTGCCGCTCCTCGTACGGTCCGACGAAGGTGAGCACCGGGTGGCGCTCCTCCGGCGGGGTGGTGATCGTGGACATCTCGCGGATGCCGGTGACCGCCATCTCCAGGGTGCGCGGGATGGGCGTGGCCGACATGGTCAGCACGTCGACGTTGGCGCGGAGCTTCTTCAGCTGCTCCTTGTGCTCGACGCCGAAGCGCTGCTCCTCGTCGACGATGACCAGGCCGAGGTCCTTGAACCTGGTCTCGGAGGAGAACAGGCGGTGGGTGCCGATGACGAGGTCCACGGAGCCGTCCTTCAGCCCCTCCAGGACGGCCTTGGCCTCGGTGTCGGTCTGGAAGCGGGAGAGCGCCCGCACGTTGACCGGGAACTGCCCGTACCGCTCGGAGAACGTGCTGAAGTGCTGCTGCACCAGCAGGGTCGTGGGCACCAGGACGGCGACCTGCTTGCCGTCCTGTACGGCCTTGAAGGCGGCCCGTACGGCGATCTCGGTCTTGCCGTAGCCGACGTCGCCGCAGACCAGGCGGTCCATGGGGACCGACTTCTCCATGTCCTCCTTGACCTCGGCGATGGTGGTGAGCTGGTCGGGGGTCTCCGCGTAGGGGAAGGCGTCCTCCAGCTCGCGCTGCCAGGGGGTGTCCGTGCCGAAGGCGTGACCGGGGGCGGCCATGCGTGCGCTGTACAGCTTGATCAGGTCGGCCGCGATCTCCTTGACGGCCTTCTTGGCGCGCGCCTTGGTCTTCGTCCAGTCGGCACCGCCCAGCCGGTGCAGGGTGGGCGCCTCGCCGCCGACGTACTTGGTGATCTGCTCCAGCTGGTCGGTCGGGATGTACAGCCGGTCACCGGGCTGGCCGCGCTTGGCGGGCGCGTACTCGACGACGAGGTACTCGCGGGTGGCGCTCTGCACGGTGCGCTGCACCATCTCGATGTAGCGGCCGACGCCGTGCTGTTCGTGGACGATGTAGTCGCCCGGTTCCAGGGTGAGCGGGTCGATGGTCTTGCGGCGGCGGGCCGGCATGCGGGCGCCGTCGCGGCTCGCGGTGCGCTGGCCGGAGAGGTCGGTCTCGGTGAGCACGGCCAGTCTCAGCGCCGGGTCCACGAAGCCGTACTCGAGCGAGCCGCAGGAGACGTGCACGACGGAGGGGCTGAGCGTGCCGAGGTCGGAGTCGAGGCGGGCGGCGATGCCCTCGCCGCCGAGCACCTCGACCGTGCGGGCCGCCGGGCCGTGGCCCTCGGTGATGAACACGGTGCGCCAGCCGTCGGCGAGCCAGCCCTTGGTGTCGGCGAGGGCCCGGGCGGTGTCGCCGCGGTAGGCCTCGGGGGCGTGCATGCCGAGCTTGAGGGTGTCGGCGTCCGGTTCCAGGTCGGCCGCGAACGGGGACACCGACCACCACATCATGTCCAGCTCGCGCGCGCGGTCGCGGACGTCGGCGATGGACCACAGGGAGGCGGCGCCCACGTCGATCGGAGCCTCGCCGCCACCGGCGGTGGCCGCCCAGGAGGCCTGGAGGAACTCCTGGGAGGTGGCCACGAGGTCGGCGGCGCGGGTGCGGACCCGCTCGGGGTCGCAGACGACGGCCATCGAGCCCTTGGGCAGCACGTCGAGGAGCAGTTCCATGTCGTCCACCAGGACCGGCGCGAGGGACTCCATGCCCTCCACCGCGATGCCCTCGGCGATCTTGCCGAGCAGCTCGCCCAGCTCGGGGTGTTCCTCGGCGAGGGCACGCGCCCGGGTGCGGACCTCGTCGGTGAGGAGCAGCTCGCGGCACGGGGGCGCCCACAGGCCGTGCTCGGCGACTTCCAGGGAGCGCTGGTCGGCGACCTTGAAGTAGCGGATCTCCTCGACGTCGTCGCCCCAGAACTCGATGCGCAGGGGGTGTTCCTCGGTGGGCGGGAACACGTCGAGGATGCCGCCGCGGACGGCGAACTCGCCACGCTTCTCGACCAGCTCCACGCGCGCGTAGGCGGCGGCCGCGAGGGCTTCGACGATCTGGTTCAGGTCGGCGGTCCGGCCGGTCCTCAGGGCCACCGGTTCCAGGTCGCCCAGCCCCTTGACCTGCGGCTGGAGCACGGAACGTACGGGCGCGACGACGACGGAGACGGGGCCGGCCCCGGGGTCGTCCGTGCTGGGGTGGGCGAGGCGCCGCAGGACGGCGAGGCGGCGGCCCACGGTGTCGCTGCGGGGGCTGAGGCGCTCGTGCGGGAGGGTCTCCCAGGAGGGGTACTCCACGACGCCGTCGGGGGGCAGCAGCGAGCGCAGGGCCGCCGCGAGGTCCTCGGCCTCGCGGCCGGTCGCCGTCACGGCCAGCACCGGGCGGCCGGCGTCGCGGGCCAGGGCGGCGACCGCGAAGGGGCGGGCCGCCGGGGGGCCGACGAGGTCGACGTGCGTGCGGTTGCCGTCCGCTGCCGCGCCGATCGCTTCCGCGAGGGCGGGGTCCTTGACGACGGCGTCGAGCAGACCGTGCAGGCTCATGGAGGGGGCTTTCCGTCCGGGTCGTGGGGGCAACGCGAAGAGCCCGACGCTTGGAGCGGCCGGGGGTGTCCAGCGTACGACGCCTCGCCCGGCGGTGCGGGAGCTGTGGACAACCCCTGTGGACAACCACCGTGGAAGACGGCTGTGGACGACGGCTGTGGACAACCCCTGTGGGCGGCCCGCCGCCCGGCGGCCCGCGCGACGGCGGAGAACCCGGTGCCGGTGGCGCCCGAAGGCGTCCCGGCACCGGGTTCCTCCACCGCAACCCCCGTATGCGGTGGCCGTCGGCGCGGTACGGGCTACTCCGTCGCGATGGCCTTCAGGACGTTCAGCCGGCCCGCCCGGAACGCCGGGACCAGCGCGGCGAACAGGCCGACGAACGCGGAGCCCACGAAGACCGCGGTGATCGTCGGCCAGGGGATCTCCAGGACGGTGAGACCCTCCAGGGCGAGGAGCCGGTGGGCGGTGGCGCCCCAGCCCATGCCCAGGCCGAGGCCGAGGAGCGCGCCGAAGACGGCGATGACCACGGATTCCAGGCGGATCATGCGGCGCAGCTGACGGCGGGAGAGGCCGATGGCCCGCATGAGGCCGATCTCCCGGGTCCGCTCGACCACCGACAGGGCCAGGGTGTTCACCACGCCCAGGACGGCGACGATGATCGCGAGCGCCAGCAGGCCGTAGATCATGTTCAGCAGCTGGCCGATCTGGTCCTTCAGCTCCTGCTTGTAGTCGGTCTGGTCACGCACGGTGTACTGCGGGAACTCGTGCAGGGCCGACTTCAGCGCCTGGTAGGCGGCCTTCTCCCGGCCGTCCTCGGCGGTGGCGAGGACCATCTGGTCCAGTGGCATCCGGTCGGCGGGCACGTACCGCGCGGCGGTGGCGATGGACGCGTACATCGCGCCCTTGTCGATGACGACGTCGTCGCTGGTGATCGCGCGGACGGTGAGTCTCGCCGTCCTGCCGCCCTCGAAGTGCACGGCGACGGTGGAGCCCAGTACGACGCCGTGGTCCTTGGCGAAGCCTTCGAAGACGGACATCGAGCCGGGCGCGTAGGCGTCGGCGAGCCGGCCGGCCACGGTCTTGGTGCGTACGTCGCGCGCGTAGGCCGGGTCGGCGGCGTGGATCGTCTCCTTGCCGGTGGTGCGGCCGTCGGGGGTGGTCAGGGAGGCGTCCAGCACCTTGTACTCGGTGACCCGCGCGAGGCCGGGTGCGCGCTTGACGGCTTCGACGGCCTGCGCGTCGATGACCTGGCCGTGGTCCTCCTCGATGATGAAGTCCGCGCCCACGGTCTTGTCCAGCTGGTCGGTGGCGGAGGCCACCATGGAGGAGCCGACCACCGACAGGCAGGCCACGAGGGCGAGGCCGATCATCAGGGCGGCGCCGGTGGCGCCGGTGCGGCGGGGATTGCGCAGGGCGTTGCGTTCGGCCATCCGGCCGACGGGGCCGAAGACCCGCAGGAGGGCCGCGCCGAGGACGCGGACCAGGCCGGCGGCGAGCAGCGGGCCGATGACGACGAACCCGATCAGGGTGAGCAGCACGCCGAGGCCGAGCCAGCCCGAGCCGGTCGTGGCCCGGCCGGCGGTGGCGGCGGCGTACAGGCTCCAGGCGCCGGCGGCGGTGAGGAGCAGGCCGATGCCGGCCCGGACGGTGCCCGCCCTGGCGTCGGTGGGGGCGCCCGCGTCGCGCAGGGCGGCCATCGGGGAGACCTTGCCGGCGCGCCGGGCGGGGAGGTAGGCGGCGAGCACGGTGACGACGACGCCGAGCAGCAGGCCGGTCACCGGGGTGGTCCAGGCGATCGTCAGGTCGTCGGTGGACAGGTGCATGTCCATCTGGCCCATGAGCTTCATCAGGCCGACGGCGAGGCCGATGCCCGCGCCGACACCGAGCACGGAGCCGATCACGCCGAGCAGCAGCGCCTCGACCAGCACGGAGCGGTTGACCTGTTTGCGGGAGGAGCCGATGGCGCGCATCAGGCCGATCTCCCGGGTGCGCTGGGCGACCAGCATGGAGAAGGTGTTGATGATCAGGAAGATGCCGACCAGGAAGGCGACTCCGGCGAAGCCGAGCATCGCGTACTTCATGACCTTCAGGAAGCTCCCGATGCTCTTCTGGTTGGCGTCGGCGACCTCCTTGGCGGTCCGCACCTCGTAGGTGTGCCCGAGGGCGGCGGTGACGTTCTTCTTCAGCCGGGCGTCCGTCACGCCCTTGGCGGCGGTGACGTTGACGTCGGTGTAGACGCCGGTCCGGCCGACGATGACCTGCTGGGCGGTCCGGGTGTCCAGGTAGAACAGGGCCGCGCCGGGGTTGGTGACCCGGAAGGCGGCGATGCCGGACACGCGCGCATGGTGCGTGCCGACGGCCGTGATCACGCCGATCTCGTCACCGAGACCCAGGTGGTGCTTGCCGGCGGTGTCGGCGTCGACCATCACCTGGTCCGGGCCCCTGGGCGCCGCACCGGAGGTGATGTCCATCGTGCGGGCGTCGTTGCTGTTCCAGCCGCCGACGATGGTCGGCCCGCCGTTGCTCGGTGACAGTTTGTCCTTAGCGGCGTCGACGACGGTCGCCGAGGTGGAGAACACCGTGCCCTCGGCGGACGCGACGCCCCGGGCGGCGCGGACCCGGCCGAGCACGGAGGCCGGCATGACGGGCGGCTTGCCGGTACGGGAGACGGTCCGACCGCTGTCGGAGGAGCCCTGGGCGCTGACCGTGACGTCCGAGGCGGTCGCCTGGAACAGCTTGTCGAAGGTGGTGTCCATCGTGTCGGTGAACACCAGGGTGCCGCACACGAAGCCCACGGACAGCAGGACGGCGACCGCCGACAGCGCCATGCGGCCCTTGTGTGCGAAGAAGTTGCGCATCGAGGTCTTCAGGACGGTCATGACGTACGGCCCCGGGCGTCGAAGTCCTTCATACGGTCCAGGACCTGGTCGGCCGTCGGGTGGTGCATCTCGTCCACGATGCGGCCGTCGGCGAGGTAGAGCACGCGGTCGGCGTAGGAGGCGGCCACCGGGTCGTGGGTGACCATCACGATGGTCTGCCCCAGTTCGTCCACGGAGCGGCGCAGGAAGCCCAGGACCTCCGCTCCGGCGCGCGAGTCGAGGTTTCCGGTCGGCTCGTCACCGAAGATGATCTCGGGGCGGGCGGCGAGCGCGCGGGCCACGGCGACGCGCTGCTGCTGGCCGCCGGAGAGCTGGGTCGGCCGGTGCTTGAGCCGTCCGGCGAGCCCGACGGTCTCCACCACCCGCTCCAGCCAGGCCCGGTCGGGCTTGCGGCCGGCGATGTCCATGGGCAGCGTGATGTTCTCGATCGCGTTCAGCGTCGGCAGCAGGTTGAACGCCTGGAAGATGAAGCCGATCCGGTCCCGGCGCAGCTGGGTGAGCTTCTTGTCCTTCAGCCCGGTGATCTCGGTCTCGTCCAGGTGGATGTGTCCGCTGGTCACCGTGTCGAGGCCGGCGAGGCAGTGCATCAGGGTGGACTTGCCGGACCCGGAGGGGCCCATGATCGCGGTGAATCGGCCGCGGGTGATGTCCACGTCGACGTGGTCCAGGGCGACGACGCGGGTCTCGCCGGACCCGTACGCCTTCACCACCTGCCGTGCCCGCGCGGCAACGGCCGTACGCCCTCCAGTGCCCCCGTGCCTGGGAATGGTCACAGCCGATGTCACGGTATGTCTCCTATGTCGTTGGCAGGTCGATGAGATGCCCGGGTGTGCCGGGCGGCCGTCCTGGGTATGCCGTCGAGTCTCGCGGCCGGCGGTGGTGGCGCGCGCTGGTGCGGGGCCCCGTCTTTCCGGGGGGTAAACCCCACCCCCGCCGGTGCGGTACGCCGCCCCCCAGCGGCGTCGAAGCCAGACTAGGGACCGTCCCCGGCCGGGGTCGTCCTCCGCCGGGACGACCCCTCCCCGAGCCGCGGTACGGAGATACCCCTAGGGGTGGTCCACCGCAGGGTGGAGCCGTTCCCGGGGTCGCCTCCACCCTTCGGCGCGGGATGTCTCCGCCCTCGTGCCGGATCACGGCCGGGATCCCGCCCGCCGTGGGAGGCTGTCGTCCGGCGACGGATGCAGGGGACACGGAACGTCGCCCGGCGGGGACCACGGGAGGGGAGTCTCGGTGGGGAGCACGACACCGGCGATACGCGGCGGGACCGCGGGGCAGTCGGACACCGGCCGGCGGGGTGCGGTGGTCGCCGCCCTGATGCTGGCGATGGCACTGGCGGCGCTCGACTCCACCATCGTCGCCACGGCCGTACCGCAGATCGTCGGCGACCTGGGCGGGTTCTCCGTCTTCTCGTGGCTGTTCTCCGGCTATCTGCTCGCCGTCACCGTCACGCTCCCCGTCTACGGCAAGCTCTCCGACACCTTCGGCCGCAAACCGGTGCTGGTGGTGGGCGCGGCCGTGTTCCTGCTGGGCTCGCTGCTGTGCGCGGCGGCCTGGAACATGGCGGCGCTGATCGCGTTCCGGATCGTGCAGGGCCTGGGCGGCGGGGCGTTGCAGGGCACGGTGCAGACCCTGGCCGCCGACCTGTACCCGCTGGCGGAGCGCCCGAAGATCCAGTCCAGGCTGTCCACGGTGTGGGCGGTGGCCGCGGTGGCCGGTCCCGGGCTGGGCGGGGTGCTCGCCGCCTACACCGACTGGCGCTGGATCTTCCTGGTCAACCTGCCGGTCGGCGCCGCCGCCCTGTGGCTGATCGTCCGTCACCTGCACGAACCGGAACGGCGGCACGCGCGGCACGCGCGCGTGGACTGGGCCGGCGCGCTGGCGGTGTTCGCGTGCGGCGGGGTGCTGCTGACCGCGCTGGTGCAGGGCGGGGTGGCCTGGCCGTGGCTGTCGGCGCCGTCCCTGGCCCTCTTCGGCACCGGCCTCGCCCTGGCCGCCGTGGTGGTCGCGGTGGAACGGCGGGCCGCGGAGCCGGTCATCCCGGGGTGGGTGTGGCGGCGCCGGACGATCGCCGCCGTCAATCTGGCGCTCGGCGCGCTGGGCCTGCTGATGGTGGCACCGGCGGTGTTCCTGCCGACGTACGCGCAGTCGGTGCTCGGACTCGCGCCGGTGGCCGCCGGGTTCGTGCTGTCGGTGTGGACGCTGAGCTGGCCGGTGACGGCCGCGCTCAGCCAGCACGTCTACCGCAGGATCGGCTTCCGCGACACCGCGCTGCTCGGCATCGGCCTGGCCGCGCTGATCCTGTCCGCGTTCCCCTTCCTGCCGTACCCCGGCTCGTGGTGGCAGCCGACGCTGCTGATGCTGCTGCTCGGCGGGGCGCTGGGCCTGTTCCAACTGCCGCTGATCGTCGGCGTGCAGTCGACGGTGGGCTGGTCGGAGCGGGGCACCACGACCGCGTCCGTGCTCTTCTGCCGGCAGACCGGGCAGACCGTCGGCGCGTCGCTGTTCGGCGCCGTCGCCAACGGCGTGCTGGCCGCGCGGCTGGGCGGGGCGGGCGACCTGGACTCCGTCACGCGTGCGCTGCGCGCCGGTACGGCCCCGGAGAGCACCCGGCGGGCGATCGCGGAGGCGGTGCACGCGGTGTACCTCGGTGCGGCGGCAGCGGCGGCACTGGCGTTCGTCCTCCTGCTGCTGGTGGCACCACGACGGTTCCCGGTGCTCGAGGAGTGAACGGCGCCGCGGGCGGGCCCCGGTGTCGCGGGCCGTCCCGGTGCAGTGAGCACATACCGACCGGCCAGTTCGGAGAAAACGCCGCGCGGTCCGGACCGCGCGAGTAGCGTGCGTGGCTCAGCTCTCCCCCTCCCTGCGGTCCGTCGTCACGGACCCGAGCCACGCAAGGAGCACCGGGATGTCCTACGACCCGCCGCCCCGCCTCGCCCGCCCCCGGCAGCCCGCACCGCCCGTACCCCCCGAGCCGCCCCGCCCGGCCCGCCGCCCGCTCCGCGAACCCCTCGGCCACCACAGCGACCTGCGCGTCCTGCGCGGCGCCTACCGCCGGCAGCGCCGCACCGCCACGCTGACCGCGCTGGGCTACTTCACACTGTTCCTCGTCCTGTCCGCGTGCGCCCCCGGGGTCCTGACACGCACGGTCGCCGACGGCATCCCCGCCGGCCTGCTGCTCGCCCTCCTCCAACTCCCCGTCACCTGGCTGGCGATCGGCCTGTACGAGACCACCGCGCGCCGCTACGTCGACCCGCTCGCCGACCGCATCCGCAGGCAGACCGAACTGGACGCACGGCGAGGAGCGCACCGATGACCGGCGCCGCCGGCACCGCCGCCCTCTCCGGATTCAGCGACTCCGCCCGGGCGATGTCCCTGGTGGCCTTCTCCACCGTCGCCACGGTGACCCTGCTGCTGTGCGTGCTCACCGGCCCCGACGGGGACGACCTCGACGCGTTCTACACCGGCTACGGCTCCCTGTCCCCGCTGCGCAACGGCCTCGCCATCGCCGGCGACTACATCTCCGCGGCCACCGTCCTCGGCACCGGCGGCGTGATCGCCCTGTGCGGTTACGACGGTGTCGTCCTCGCCCTCAGCACGGCCCTGTCCCTGCTGCTGCTGATGTTCCTGCTCGCCGAACCACTGCGCAACGCCGGCCGGTTCACCATGGGCGACGCGCTGGCCCGCCGGCTGCCCGGCCGCCGCGTGCGCGTCGCGGCCTGCGCGGTCACCATCACCGCGCTGCTGCCGCTGATGCTCGTCCAGCTCGCCGGCACCGGACAGCTGATGGCGTTCATCCTGGGCTTCTCCAGCGAGTCCCTGAAGACCGGATGCGTCGTCGGAGTGGGCACCCTGATGATCGCCTACGCCGCGATCGGCGGCATGAAGGGCACCGCCCTCATCCAGATCCTGAAGATCGTGCTGCTCGTCGGCTCCGGCGTCCTGGTCGCCGCCCTCGTGCTGCGCCGCTTCGACGGGGACCCGGGCGCCCTGTTCACCGCCGCGGCACGGCGGAGCGGCGCCGGGCCCGCGTTCCTGCGCTCCGGGCTGGAGTTCGGCACCACCCCCGCGTCCCGCGTCGACATGATCGCCTCCGAGCTGACCGTCGTACTCGGCGGCGCCTGCCTGCCGCACGTCACCATGCGCATGTACACCGCCTCCAGCGCCCGCCAGGTGCGCCGCGCGATGTCCTGGGCGGTGTCGATCGTCGCCCTGTTCGTGCTGGTCATCACGGTGGTCGGGTTCGGCGCGACGGCCCTGGTCGGCCGCACGGCGATCGCCGCGGCCGACCCGCGGGGCAACACGGCGTACCTGCTGGGCTCGCGCGCGGTGTTCGGCACCGACGTGTCCACGGCGGAAACGTTCCTGTTCACCCTCGTCACCGCCGCGATCTTCCTGACCCTGCTCGCCTCGGTGGCCGGGATGATCCTCGCCTGCGCCAACTCCCTCGCCCACGACGTGTTCGCGGCCCGGGTGCAGGAGATGCCGGCCCGCCGCGAGACGACCCTGGCGCGCGTCTCGGCGCTCGGCATCGGAGCGCCGACGATCCTGCTGGCCACCCTGGTGCAGCACCACAGCCTCCAGCCCCTGGTCACGCTCTCGTTCTGCCTGGGCGCCTCCGCCCTCGCACCCGCCCTGGTCTACGGCCTCTTCTGGCGCCGCTACACCCGCGGCGGACTGCTGAGCACCCTGATCGGCGGCTCGCTGACCGTGCTGCTGCTCATGCCGGGCACCAAGCTCGTCTCCGGCTCACCCACCTCGGCGTTCCCGCACGCCCACTTCGACTGGTTCCCGTTCACCACCACCGGCCTCGTCTCCATCCCGGCCGGCTTCCTCCTCGGCTGGCTGGGCACGGTGCTGTCCGGCCGCACGGGTGCGGAACGGCAGCGGCACCAGTACGAGGCGGTGGAGGCCCGGATCCTGGCGGGGGCGGTACGGAAGGACAACTGACGACACCGCGCCCACCGCTACTCCATCGCCACCCTGCCGGTCAGTGACAGGAGGCTGTCGCGTACGGAGTCCATGTGCGCCTGGACGTCGTCCCAGGTCGCACTGTGCTCACGCAGCACCTGCTCGGTCTCCCGGGCGATGCGCTCCCCGTGCACGCGCGCGTCGGCGACGATCTCCGCGGCACGCGCGTGCGCCTCCTCCTCGCGGCGGCGCGCGTACTCCCCGGCCTCCGTCAGAGCCCGCTCGGCCGCGGCCAGCTCCCCCTCCGCCCGGCTCACCCGTTCGGCGTGCCGGGCGTCCAGCGCCGTCACCCGTACGGCCTCCTCGCGCTCGGCCTCGGCCCAGCGTTCGGTCTGCTCCCGGGCATGCTCGGCGAGCATCGCGGTGATGCGCTGCCGCGTCTCGCGCAACGCCCCCAGCGCCTGCCCGCGCCCCTCCTTCACCTCGCGCCGGGCACCCACCCGATGAACGTCGGCCTCGGCACGCGCGTCCAGGAGGCACTGGCGGGCCTGTTCGTCGGCCTGCGCGCGAACCGCGTCCGCGGCCTCCCGCGCCTCCCGGCGCACGCCCTCGGCCCGCTCCTCGGCCCGCGCGACCTCCTGCCCCGTCTCACGCCGCGTACGTTCCCGCAGCTCAGCAGCCGTCTCCAGCGCGAGCTGGAACAGGCGCCGCGCGGGCTCCCCGAGCGTCTCGTACGTCTGCGGCGCGAGCTGCGCCACGGTCTCCCGCAGCCGTACGACCTCCTCCTCCATCTCCCGGGCGAGCACCGTCAGCCGGGCGGCACGCACCCAGGCGGCGTCGCGGTCCTCGGAGAGCGCCTCCAGGTAGGCGTCAACCTGGTCGGGGCGGTAGCCGCGCCCCCGGACGGTCACGAAGCCGTGCGGCGGCATCGCTGCGCTGCTCATCCTGGAACCCCTCTCCACCGGACATACACGACAGGACGATTTCGCGCACATCTTGATGGATAGGGCGTAAGTGTTCATAACGCGACACTCCGCAGTCCCGTCACGGCCGGTGTCCCGCACACCGCACCGACGGCCGCCCCACACCGCCGGAAAACGCCTCGTGCCCTTCACGCGCGCGCGTGAAGGGCACGAGGGCTCACACCCGGCCGGACTCCGCTACAGCAGTCCGTCCCACATCTGCTCCAGCAGCACCGACCACCAGCTCTCCGGCGACCCGAGCGCCGCCGGGTCCAGGGCCGCGAGCTGCGCCTGGAAGTCGACGGTCCAGCGGCCCGCCTGCTCCTGGTTCAGCCCGTACCGCAGCCGCCACATCCGGCCCAGCAGGGCCAGGCAGCGGACGAACTCCGGCAGCCCGGTGTTCACGAACTGCGGCGGCACCGGCGCCCCGCCCGGCCCCGCCTCCACGGGAACGGCCACGATGTTCGCCGTCCCGTACTGCACACAGACCGCCTTGCCGAAGTCCGTGCCCATGACGAGGTACGAGCCCGCGTCCGCGGCCGGCTGCACCCTGCGCTCCGCCGCCAGCTCCGCCAGCGTCGGCACCGGACGGCCCGGCTGCGCCTGCGCCCAGAAGAACGGGCCCATGTCCAGCGGCAGCCCCGCCACCACCAGCGTGTGCGCCACGACCGGCGGCACACCCTGCCGGGAAACGGCCTGCTGCTCGAACCGGAAGACCCCCGGCCCGAACGCCGCGGCCAGCTCCTGCGCGATCCCCTCCGGCGGGACGGGCGGGACGGCCGGCACCGGCGGCAGCGGCGCCCGCACCGGCGCCGGCCGCGCGGGACCGTCCGCCACCTGATGCAACTCGCCCTGGTGCGCCAGCAGCTGCCGCATGCCCTGCTGCCGGCTCGCGTGGTCCGTACCGTACGGCGCGATGCTCGCGATCCTCGCCTGCGGCCACTGCTCCCGGATCATCCGCGCGCAGTAGGCACCCGGCAGCTCGCACGACTCCAGCTCCGTGTGCAACTCCAGCACCTGGTCCGGGGGTACGTTCATCGCCCGCAGCTCATGGAAGATCTGCCACTCCGGGTGCGGCGTACCCGGCGCCGAACGCCGGATCAGCTGCTGCTCCGAACCGTCCTGCGCGCGGTAGCGCAGCACCGCCTGATAGCCGGGGCCGACCGTCGGCAGCCCGTTCTGCGGATACCCGTACGCCCCGGCCTGCCCCGGCAACGGCCCACCGGGCGGAGGCATCGCACCGGGCGGAGGCATCGCACCCGGCGGAGGCATCGCACCCGGCGGGGGCATCGCACCGGGCGACATCGGCGGGGCTCCCTGAGCGTGCGGGGGCATGCCGGGGGCGGGCGGCGGGGGCATGGGGCCGGAGGGCGGCGGGGGCATGCCCGGGCCGGACGGCGGCGGAGCGGACAGCACGGTCTCGGCATGGTGCATGGCACCGTGAGCCCCACCGGGGGCACCGGGAGCGCCCGGAGGCTGGGGTGCGCCGGGGTGGCCGGGCATGCCCGGAACCGCGGGGGCGCCGGGCGGAGCGGCCGGGCCGCCCGGCGGACGGGGGGCGCCGGCCCCGCCCACCTGGCCGGGCTCGGCCAGCATCGTGGCCGCGTGGTGGACGCCACCCGGAGGCGTACCGCCCGGAGCACCCGGGGGCACCACAGGCGGACGGGGGGCGTCCGGAGCGTTCGGCGCGCCCGCGCCGCCCTGCCCCTCGGCCCCGGCGAACTCCTCCGGTCCCCCGGGCTCCTCCGGCCCGAGCGCCGGGACGAGCCGGGTCGGCACATACCCGCCCGCGGGCGGCGTCGCCATGTTCCCCGGGCGGGCACCCGGCAGACCGGGAACACCCGGCGGGGGCGGAGGTGCTCCCACTCCACCGCGCGCCTTCTTCGGCGGCGGCGCCGCCTTGCTCGTGGCGGCGTCGGCGATGTCCCCGGCGTTCGGCGCGAGCTGCCGCCCCGGCGCGCCCGGCCCGGCGGGCGCCAGCGGGTAGCCGTACCCCGCGGCGTCCTGCGGACCGGCGCCCTCCGGGTAGCCGTACGACGGCCCGCCCGGCGCGCCGGGCACCACGGGAGGCGCGGGGGGCGCGGGCGGCGTACCTGGAGCCGCCGGCGCCGGCGGGGTGCCGTACGCCGGCGCGCCCGGCGGGGGCGGAGGCGTACCGCGCTGCCCGGTGCCCGGCGTGGCGCCGGCCGCGGACGCGTCTTCGGGGGCGCCCGGCGGAACGTCCGGCGCGCCCGGCGCGATGGACGCGTCGAGCGCCGGTGCGACCGTCGTCGGCGGCAGTCGGCTGCCGCCCGACATCAGCGCCGTCGGCGCGTCCGGCGCGGCCATCGGCGGGCGCGGCGGGGCGCCCTGGTCACTCAGCGGCGGCGCGAACACCGTCGCGGGCAGCGGCACGGAGCGGTCGTCCTCGCCGGCGTCCGCGTTCGTGTCGGTGCCGGCCCAGGGCGTGGCCCCCGCGGGCACGTCCACCGGCCCGGGCACCCCGGCCCGCGTCTGCGCGTCCCCACCGAAGGACACCGCACCCGGCGCCCCGTCAGAACCCACCCCGGCAGAAGCCGGACCCGGAGCCGAACCCGCGGTACCAGCCGCAACCGCATCCGCACCGGAGCCAGATCCCACCCCCAGCCTGTCCGCCGCCTCCTGCAACCACTCCGGCGGAGTCAGCAGGAACGACGTCTGGTTCAGGTCCACCCGGGCGGCAGCCGCCGGCACCGCGTCCTCCGGCCCGTCGGGGCGGCCGTACTCCTCCTCGTACCGGCGGATCACCTCACCCACCGGCAGGGCCGGCCACAGCGTCGCCTCCCCGCTGTCCCGGGCGATGACCAGACGCTGGCCGCCCGCGTCGGACCGCGGCCCCTCCGCCCGGTCCTCACCCCACACCACGAAACCCAGCTCGAACTCCCGTACCCGCACCTCACGGTGCTGGTACGCCGGCACATCGCCGTTGACCCACTCCTCGGCGCGCTCCTGCGCCTGCGCGTACGTCACCATCGTCGTCAGCTCACTCCCCCGCCGGGCCCGGCGACGCCGGACCGGAAGACACCGGGACGGCACGCGCGAAACCGCCGTCGACCATCAGGTCCGCCACCGTCTCCAGCTCCGGCGGATGGCCGGCCAGCCGGGACAGGAAGGCGTCGAAGTCGTCACCGCACGGCAGCAGCAGGCGCTCCACCCGCTCCGCCGGCGACCACGACGGATCCACGTCCCGCACATCGTCGTACGCGCAGAACCACACCGAACCGGCCCGCTCGCCCTTCACCTTCACCGCGAGCAGACCGCCCTGCACGAAGACGACACCGAGGTAGTCCTTCGTCAGATGGTCGCGCAGGCACTTGTTCACGTACGCCAGGTCGTTGACCGCCGCCTCGTCCCGCACCGTGAAGAACGGCTGGTCCAGCAGCAGCCCCAGCTCGGCGTCCAGCGCCGTGCCGACCGGCGCGCAACCGCCCGCCGCCTTCAGGAACGAGCGGTACGCGCCGGGGAGCCGGTAGCCCAGATCCTCCTCCAGCCCCTGCACCTGCGCCTCCGGCACCGCCACACCCGACTTCGGCAGGCGGAAGTGCGCCGGCCGCACCTCCTGCAACGGCCGCGTCCCCCGCTTGCCGTGGTCCACCGGCGCCGTCGCCACCCCACCGTGGTGCCGCAGCAACGCCTTCACCTCGACCGGTATCAGCTCCAGCCGCCGCGTGCCCGCCACGTGATGCCACGTCCAGCCGTGCGGCGTCGCCACAGCCGGCACCGTGTCCCACAACGCGTGGCCCTGCGCCGCCAGCGCGGCGTTCGCCGACACGTAGTCCGTCAGCCGCAGCTCGTCCACCCCGAACCCCTCCGGAGGCTCGGCGATCTCCACCGCCACGCGCGCGTACGGCGAGAAATCCGGATAGCCGCGCTCGTCGACCCGTACTCCTCTCGGGTGACGCGCCGCCCGCACCGGGTCCGGGAAGTGCACGACCTGCCCGGCGTAGGCCGCGTTCGGCGGCGCCGCTCGTCCCCCGGCCTGGCGGCTGGGCGGAGCCCCCAGCCCGAGCCGACCTGTCGTCATGGCGGTTGCCCCCTGCGGCGTTGTCTGTGGCGCCTGAACGGCGGTGTCGATCGCGGACGGCGACAGCCTATGCGGTGCGCCCACCACGGTCACCGGCCCACCGCATCCCCGCCACCACCCCCGCACCCCGCACGCCTCACCCCCTGCCCCGGATCCGTGACCAGCCGTCACCCCACCGTCACCGCACGCCTTCGCACGGGCGTGTCGCGGCGCCCCAGCTTCCCCACGGGCCACGGCATTTGGCACCCTGTGTCCTTCAGGGGGACGCCAGGGGAGGTAGAACGATCATGAACGCGTTGCAGACCGGGAGTACCGACGTACGGGCCGGCGACCCCCGCATCGGCTGGAGCGGCACCGGCACACCCCCCGCCCCCACCCTCCGGCACCGCCGCGACGGCATCCTGCCCACCGTCGCCGCCGCCCTCTCCGTCCGCGGCGCCACCCTCACCGGCACCGCCGCCCGCGGCGACCGGCCCGCCGCCCTGCACCCCCTGGTCCAGGACTTCCTCGACACCCTCACCAGCGCCCAGCGCGACCGCTTCACCGGACGCTGCGCCGAGACCATCCTCATCTCCCGGCACCTGACCACCGCCGACGCCGCCCGCAGCAAACGCGCCGCCCGCAGACCCATGACCAACGGCGAGGCCCGCAAGGCCCTCAGACACGCCAAGCTCACCGCCCGCCGCATACGCGAGGACGGCGACCCCCTCCACGGCAGCTTCGCCGCCCCCTGCCGCGCCTGCACCGCCCTCAGCGCCCACTTCGGCGTCCGCATCGTCGACCCCACCCCGGCCGACGGCTGACCACCCCACCCACCACGACCGACGGCCGGCCACCCCGGCCACCCCGGCCACCACGACAGAACCCGCCGCCAGAGCCGCCGCCAACTCACCGCACCGGCACGACCCCGCGAGCACGACGAACTAAGGGCAGATGCACCCCGACCGCGCCTCCACCCCCCAGCCCCCGGCCCCCCGCACCCCGGCAGGGTCCTCCACACGCTTCTCCGTACCCGTCGACGCCGCCCTGCGCGCCGCCGGCTGGCACCCCGGACGCTGGGACATAAAGCAGGCCGAGATCTGGGCCGACACCCTGCGCGAACACACCTCACCCGCAGGCCACCGGCACGCCGTCTTCCCCGCGGCCGTCGAGGCCTGGGCCGAGTTCGGCGGACTCGACATCAGCCCCACCGGCCCCGGCCGCCAGATCGCCCCCGCCGCCCTCCGCCTCGACCCCCTGCACGGCCTCCACCTCGCCCGCACCCTCGGCGACCTCGGCCGCGCCCTCGGCACCGAGCTGTGCCCCCTCGGCGAGGAGACCGACACCGCCGCCGTCCTCGCCATCGACAGCGAAGGCCGCGTCTACACCGTCGACCACACCGGCGACTGGTACCTCGGCCCCGACATCGACCACGCCCTGACCACCCTCATCACCGGCATCCCGCCCGTACGCCTCACCGCGGGCTGAACACCGGCCCGCACCCGCCCCACACCACCGGCATCACGGCCGACGCCCGCCGCACACCGCACACCGCACACCGCACACCGCACACCGCAGGAAACCCCGGCGGCAGCCCGCCCTACACCGCCGGAATCACCGCCGACACCCGGAACCCGCCCCCGTCCGTCGGCCCCGACACGAACACCCCGCCCAGCGCCGCGACCCGCTCCCGCATCCCCACCAGCCCGTTCCCGCCCGACGGCAGCCCCGCCGACGCCGACGCCGGCTCCGGCGGCGGCTCGTTCTCCACCTGCATCGCGATCTCCGACACCCGATGCGCCAGCCGCACATACGTCTTCGCGCCCGCCGCGTGCTTGTGGACGTTCGTCAGCGCCTCCTGCACCACCCGGTACGCCGTCTGCTCCACCTCTGCCGCGTACGACCGCACCTCGCCCTGCACCGACAGATCCACCACCATCCCCGCGGCGGCCGACTGCCCCACCAGCTCCTCCAGCTCCGACAGCCAGGGACCCTCCATCGCCCCCTCCGCCTCGGCCACGCGCGAAGCCGCCGCCGCGGCCGCCTCCCCCACGGCCGCCAGCGACGACGCCGGAGCGGCCCGCCGGCCCCCGCCGTCCCCCGCCCGCAACACCCCGAGCATCTCCCGCAACTCGGTCAGCGCCTGCCGCCCCATGTCCCCCACCAGCGCGGCATTCCGCACCGCCTTCTCCGGATCCTTCCGCGCCACCGCCTGAAGCGCCGCCGCGTGCACCACCATCAGACTCACCCGGTGCGCGACCACGTCGTGCATCTCCCGCGCGATCCGCGTCCGCTCCTCGTTACGCGCCCACTCGGCCCGCTCCTCCGCCCGCTCCGCGAGCAGCTGCAACTCCCGCTCCAGCGAATCCGCCCGCTCCCGCAGACTCTCCATCAACCGCCGCCGCGCCCCCACGTACAGACCCAGCAGCAGCGGCGGAGCCGTCAGACCCAGCGCCGTCGTCACCGCCGCGAACGGCAGGAACCAGTCACCGAGCGTCAGATCCCCCCGCGCCATGTCCTGCCGCACCCGCACGAACGTCACCACCGCCGTACCCAGCAGCGACATCCCCGCCAGCGCGGCGAGGACCCGCCGCGGCAGCTCGCACGCGGCGAGCGTGTACAGGCCCACGACGCCCAGCAGGAAGCCCATCTGCGCCGGCGTGATCGCGATCGCCACCAGCACCACCGCGATCGGCCACTTCCGCCGCAGCAGCAGCACCGACCCGGCGATCACCCCGAACACGATCCCCACCCACACCGGGACGCCCGCGTCCCGGGCGAACGGGATCCCCTCCGCACCGCACTCCACGGCGGACACCAGCGCGACACTCCCGTCGAGCACCGCACTGCGCCACCTGGCCCACCACCAGGGGCCGGTCAGAGCCCTGGCGTGGTCTTCCCCCGTGATGGTCATACATCCCAGCCTACGGGCGGGAGGTGCGGCTTTTCCGGTGAGTTTCCCCTACCTCCACACACCACACTCCGTAACCGAACGGCCTCGAAACCCACCGCTATCCCCCGAACTGGTGAACCATCCCCGTCCACCCCCGGAACCCGACATTCCACCCGGACGGTATGTGTATGACACCCACACCCGGCACACCCACCGACTTCGAGTCCCTGCGCGAGCGGGCGGTCGCCCTGCGACGGGCGGGTCACAGCCTCCGGCAGATCCGGGACGAGCTGAAGGTCTTCAACAACGACACCCTCAACCAGCTGGTGAAGGGGGAGCCGCCGCCGGAATGGACGCGGCGGCCGAACGCGAAGGACGGCCTGCGGGAGCGGGCGCGGGACCTACGGCGCGAAGGCTGGACGTACGACCGGATCCAGGCGGAGCTGGGATGCTCGCGGAGCTCGGTCTCCCTGTGGGTGCGGGACCTGCCGAAGCCGGAGCCGCGCTACACGCCCGAGGAGCAGCGAGCCCTGATGAACGAGGGTCTCGCGGCCGTGCGGGCGGCGCAGGACCGCGAACGCGCCGCGACCAAGCAGCGGGCCGCGGCGGCCGTCGGCGAACTCTCCGACCGCGAGCTGTTCCTGATCGGCGTCGGCCTCTACTGGGCCGAGGGCGGCAAGGACAAGCCCTACGACCGCCGGGAGTGCGTCGTCTTCGTCAACAGCGACCCCGGCATGATCAGGGTGTTCCTCGCCTGGCTGCGCCTCGTCGGAGTGGAGCACGACCGCATCCGCTACACGGTGACGATCCATGAGAACGCCGATGTGGCCGGGGCCGAGCGGTACTGGGCGGACCTCGTCGGCGCCGGCTCCTCCGCCTTCAACAAGACCACCCTCAAGAAGCACAACCCCAGGACGGTCCGCAAGAACACCGGTGACGGCTACCGCGGCTGTCTCGTGATCAAAGTCCTGAAGGGTGCCGACTTGTACCGTCGCATCGAGGGCTGGTGGTGCGGCATAGTAGGTGCCGCGGCCTCCACGGACTGACCGAATGTCCGTTTAGGCGGCTTATACACTCCCCTGTGGTGTAATCGGCAACACGGGTCACTTTGGATGATTTGTTCCAGGTTCGAGTCCTGGCAGGGGAGCCACACGTCACCGGGCCCTGACCTCACCGTCAGGGCCCGCACTCATTTCCCCCCCAACCCGCCCCGGTATCCTGCGGCTGTCACCCCCACCCATCCAGAGCCGAAGGGCAACCCCGTGAGCGCCATCCGCCCGGCCGCCGTCGTCGTTCTCGCCGCGGGTGAGGGCACCCGTATGAAGTCGGCCACACCCAAGGTCCTCCACGAGCTCTGCGGCCGCTCCCTGGTCGGTCATGTGCTGGCCTCCGCGCGCGAGTTGGACCCGCAGAACCTGGTCGTCGTGGTGGGCCACGCCCGGGAGCAGGTCACCGCGCATCTGACGGAGATCGACCCGGATGTGCGCACGGCCGTGCAGGCGGAGCAGAACGGCACCGGACACGCCGTACGGATGGGCCTGGAGGAGCTGGGCGGGACCGTGGACGGCACGGTCGTCGTCGTGTGCGGGGACACCCCGCTGCTCACCGGGGACACGCTGCGGCGGCTCGCGGAGACGCACCGGGCGGAAGGCAACGCGGTGACCGTGCTGACGGCCGAGGTGCCGGACGCCACCGGGTACGGCCGGATCGTGCGGGACGGGGCGACGGGGGCGGTCACCGCGATCGTGGAGCACAAGGACGCGACCGGGGAGCAGCGGGCGATCCGGGAGATCAACAGCGGGGTGTTCGCGTTCGACGGGCCGTTGCTGGCGGACGCGTTGAAGAGGGTGCGGACGGACAACAGTCAGGGTGAGGAGTACCTCACGGACGTGCTGGGGATCCTGCGGGAGGCCGGGCACCGGGTGGGGGCGTCGGTGGCCGGTGATCACCGGGAGATCGCCGGGATCAACAACCGGGTGCAGCTGGCTCAGGCGCGGCGGATCCTGAACGACCGGCTGCTGACGCGGGCGATGCTGGACGGGGTGACGGTGGTGGATCCGGCGACCACGTGGGTGGATGTGACGGTGTCCTTCGAGCGGGATGTCGTCGTGCATCCGGGGACGCAGCTGGCCGGGTCGACGCATCTCGGTGAGGGGTGCGAGGTCGGGCCGAACAGCCGGCTGAGGGACACGCTGGTGGGTGCGGGGGCGCGTCTGGACAACTCGGTGGCCGAGGGGGCGCGGATCGGTGCGCGGGCGGTCGTGGGGCCGTACGCGTATCTGCGTCCGGGGACGCGGCTGGGTGCGAAGGGCAAGATCGGGACGTACGTGGAGACGAAGAACGCGTCGATCGGTGAGGGGACGAAGGTTCCGCATCTGTCGTACGTGGGGGACGCGACGATCGGTGAGTACACGAACATCGGGGCGGCGAGTGTGTTCGTGAACTACGACGGTCAGGACAAGCACCACACGACGGTGGGGTCGCACTGCCGGACGGGTTCGGACAACATGTTTGTGGCTCCTGTCACGGTCGGGGACGGTGCTTACACCGCTGCCGGGTCGGTGATCACGAAGGATGTGCCGCCGGGTTCGCTGGCCGTGGCCCGTGGCCAGCAGCGGAATATCGAGGGCTGGGTGGCGCGGAAGCGTCCGGGGAGTGCGGCGGCGAAGGCGGCCGAGGTGGCGTCCCGGCGGGGTGAGAGCGAGGACTGAGCGCGAACGGGTGCCCCGAACACGGCGTACCGTGATAAGTGCACATCCGCACATGTGCGCCCGCACCCTTACCAGCTGATACGGCCTCTCACGCCCAGCCGAGAGGTCGAAGAGCAGCCGCTGGCTGAGACAACCTCTGAGGAGACAGTGCTGTGACCGGGATCAAGACGACCGGCGAGAAGAAGTTGATGTTCTTCTCCGGCCGCGCCCACCCCGAGCTTGCCGAGGAGGTCGCCCAGCAGCTGGGTGTCGGGGTCGTCCCGACGAAGGCCTTCGACTTCGCGAACGGTGAGATCTATGTCCGTTACCAGGAGTCGGCTCGTGGTGCGGACTGCTTCCTGATCCAGAGCCACACGGCTCCGATCAACAAGTGGATCATGGAGCAGCTGATCATGATCGACGCGCTGAAGCGCGCGTCGGCTCGTTCCATCACGGTGATCGTGCCGTTCTACGGTTACGCGCGGCAGGACAAGAAGCACCGGGGCCGTGAACCGATCTCGGCGCGTCTGATCGCGGATCTGATGAAGACGGCGGGTGCGCACCGGCTGCTGACCGTGGATCTGCACACGGACCAGATCCAGGGCTTCTTCGACGGTCCGGTGGATCATCTGTTCGCGCTGCCGCTGCTGGCGGACTACGTGGGCCGCAAGGTGGACCGGAACAAGCTGACGGTGGTCTCGCCGGACGCGGGCCGGGTGCGGGTGGCGGACCGGTGGTGCGACCGGCTCGGTGCGCCGCTGGCGATCGTGCACAAGCGGCGTGACAAGGACGTGGCGAACCAGGTCACCGTCCATGAGGTCGTGGGTGAGGTCGAGGGCCGGGTGTGTGTCCTGGTCGACGACATGATCGACACGGGTGGGACGATCTGTGCGGCGGCGGACGCGCTGTTCGCGCACGGTGCGGAGGACGTCATCGTGACGGCGACGCACGGTGTGCTGTCGGGTCCGGCGGCGGACCGGCTGAAGAACTCGCGGGTGAGCGAGTTCGTGTTCACGGACACGCTGCCGACGCCGGGTGAGCTGGCGGTGGGTCTGGACAAGATCACGGTGCTGTCGATCGCCACGACGATCGCGAGCGCGGTGCGTGAGGTGTTCGAGGACGGCTCGGTGACCAGCCTCTTCGACGAGCAGTGAGGTTTCTGCACGGTCGTCGCCGGCGTTAGCCGTTGATCCTTTTGGGTGCGGCCTCCCTTTCCGAGTAAACTGCACGAGTTGCTCGGCGAGGGAGGCCGTGTCCGTTTCCGCGAACACGGTGGTCCGTTATCGACGCGCTCTTCGTAGCAGGCCGTTCGTGGCCGGGTGACCACGTCCGTTCCTAGTTCTACGAGGAGTGATCCGCATGTCCGAGGTCAAGCTCGCCGCCGAGACCCGCACCGAGTTCGGCAAGGGTGCCGCCCGTCGTATCCGCCGTGACAACAAGGTTCCCGGTGTGCTGTACGGCCACGGTTCCGACCCGCTGCACCTGACCCTCCCGGGTCACGAGCTGACGCTGGCGCTGCGTACGGCGAACGTCCTGATTTCGCTGGACATCGACGGCAAGTCGAACGAGCTGGCGATCCCGAAGGCCGTGCAGCGTGACGCGCTGAAGGGCTTCCTGGAGCACGTCGACCTCCAGCTGGTGAAGCGGGGCGAGAAGGTCAACGTCGAGATCTACGTGCACACCGAGGGCGAGCTGGCCCCGGGCGGCAACCTGCTGGAGCACGTGCTGAACACCCTGCCGGTGGAGACCGAGGCCACGCACATCCCCGAGTCGGTCACCGTCTCCGTCGAGGGCCTGGAGGCCGGTGCCTCCATCCTCGCCAAGGACATCCCGCTCCCGTCCGGCACCACGCTGGCCGTCGACGGTGACACGGTCGTCCTCCAGGTCCTGTCCGCGCAGGCCGAGGAGTCCGCGGGCGAGTCCGAGGACGGGGAGGCGGCCGAGGCCTGATCCTCGCCGTCGTCGTCAACCGGTCAGCCGCCGCTTCCCTCGCCGGGAGCGGCGGCTGGCGTGTATCGAGGAGAGATGGACGTGACCACTCCCGCCAGCGAGCCCTGGCTGATCGTCGGGCTCGGTAATCCCGGGCCGGAGTACGCCATGAACCGGCACAACGTCGGTTTCATGGTGGCCGACCTGCTCGCGGAGCGGATCGGGGGGAAGTTCAAGCGGGCGGGCAAGGCGCAGGCGCAGGTTCTGGAGGGGCGGATCGGTCCGGTGGGGCCGGCGAACCGCCGGGTGGTCCTGGCGAAGCCGATGTCGTACATGAACCTGTCCGGCGGTCCGGTGAACGCGCTGAAGGACTTCTACAAGGTGCCGCCGGCGAACGTCGTGGCGGTCCATGACGAGCTGGACATCGACTACGGCACGCTGCGGCTGAAGCTGGGCGGCGGCGACAACGGGCACAACGGTCTGAAGTCGATGACGAAGGCGATGGGGCCGGGTTATCACCGGGTGCGGTTCGGGATCGGCCGGCCGCCGGGGCGGATGCAGGTCGCGGACTTCGTGCTGAAGGACTTCTCCCCGGGGGAGCGCAAGGAGCTGGGCTACTTCGTGGACCGTGCGGCGGACGCGGTGGAGGCCCTGGTGATCGAGGGGCTGGAGCGGGCGCAGGGCACGTACAACTCCTGAGGCCGTGGGTTCCGATTCCCGGCCTGTCCGGCCGGGGCGTCGCGGGAGTTGACCGGCCGTGGCGGGACGGCCAATGATCCCGGCCATGCCTGCCACAGTCACCTCCGCGGCCGCTTGGTGGTGCGGGCGGGTCACGGTGATGGGCGCGGCCGCCTCGAAACCCACGATCCCCGCAACTCCCTGAACGCCAGGGTGTTGCGGGGATCGGTAGAGCCAGCCCTTGCGGCCTCGGGGGCGTCCTTGTGCCGGGGCGGGGGCTGTCAGCCGGTGTTGCGCAGGCCGGCCGCCACGCCGTTGACGGTGAGGAGCAGGGCGCGGGAGAGCAGCGGGTCGGGGTTGGCCCCGGCCGCGGCGGCGTCGCGCTGCCGCTTGAGCAGGGTGACCTGGAGGTAGGAGATCGGGTCGAGGTAGGCGTCGCGGATGGTGAAGGTCTGCTTGAGGACCGGGTGGGCGTCGAGGAGTTCGGTCTCGCCGGTGACCCGCAGGACCTCGCGGACCGTCAGCTCGTGCTCGGCCCTGATGGTGTCGAAGACGTGCCGCAGCTCGTCGGGGACCAGGGTGTCGACGTAGTGCCGGGCGATCCGCAGGTCGGTCTTGGCGAGGGTCATCTCGACGTTGGACACGAAGTTGCGGAAGAAGTGCCACTGCTGGTGCATCTCGTCCAGGACGGTGTCCAGGCCGGCTTCGCGCAGGGCCTTGAGGCCGGAGCCGACGCCGAACCAGCCGGGGACGATCTGCCGGGACTGGGTCCAGCCGAACACCCACGGGATGGCGCGCAGGCCGTCGAGGCCGGCGCCGGAGTCGGGCCGGCGGGAGGGCCGGGAGCCCAGGTGCAGGTCGGCGAGCTGGTCGACGGGGGTGGAGGCGAAGAAGTACGCCGGCAGGTCGGGGTCCTCCACCAGGCGGCGGTAGGCGGCGTGGGCGGCGTCGGAGACGACGTCCATGGCGGCGTCCCAGCGGGCGAGGGCCTCGTCGGACTGGCGGGGCGCGGTGTGCAGGGCGGAGGCCTGGAGGGTGGCCGCGACGGTCAGTTCCAGGTTCTCGCGGGCCAGGGCGGGGATGAGGTACTTGTCGGAGATGACCTCGCCCTGCTCGGTGACCTTGATCTCGCCCTCCAGGGTGCCCCAGGGCTGGGCGAGGATGGCGTCGTGGGAGGGGCCGCCGCCGCGGCCGACGGTGCCGCCGCGGCCGTGGAAGAGGCGCAGCCGGACGCCGTAGCGGTGGGCGACGTCGCGCAGGCGGCGCTGGGCGCGGTGGATCTCCCACTGGCTGGTGGTGATGCCGCCGAACTTGGAGGAGTCGGAGTAGCCGAGCATGACCTCCTGGACGTCGCCGCGCAGCGCGACCAGGCGCCGGTAGGACGGGTCGGAGAGCATGTCCTCGAGGATGGTGTCGGCGGCGCGCAGCTCGTCGGTGGTCTCCAGGAGCGGCACGATGCCGATCTTGGCCCAGCCGGCGTGCAGGTCGAGGAGGCCGGCCTCGCGGGCGAGGACGGCGGCGGCGAAGACGTCGTCGGCGCCCTGGCACATGGAGATGATGTAGGACTCGATGACCTCGGGGCCGAAGACCTCCAGGGCCTTCCTGACGGTCCGGAAGACGCCGAGGGTCTTCTCGCCGGCCGCGTCCACGGGTGCGGGGGTCGGCGCCAGGGGCCGGCGGGAGCGCAGTTCCTTCGCCAGGAGCTTGCCGCGGTAGTCGCGGGGCATGTCGGCGTAGCGCCAGGACTCCTCGCCGAGCCGGTCGAAGAGCTGGCCGAGGGCGTGGTGGTGGGCGTCGGCGTGTTCGCGGACGTCCATGGTGGCGAGCTGGAGGCCGAAGGCGGCCAGGGTGCGGATGGTGCGGGCGAGGCGGCCGTCGGCGAACAGGCCGCCGCGGTGCTCGCGCAGGGAGGTCTGGATGATCCGCAGGTCGGCGAGGAGTTCGCCGGTGCCGAGGTAGTCGCGGCCCGGCTCGTGCGGGGTGCCCTTGGCGAGGCGCTGCTTGGTGTTCTCCAGCTTCTGCCGGATGCAGGTGGCCTTGAGCCGGTAGGGCTCCTCGGCGTTGAGGCGCTTGTAGCGGGGGCTGATCTCGGGGAGCAGCTCCAGGTCGGTGCCGAGGGAGTCCAGCAGTTCCTCGGTGGCTCCGGCGTAGCGGATGGAGTTGGAGAGCAGGCCGCGCAGCTCGTCGATCGTGGCGAGGGCGTCGTTGATGCCGTGTTCGTGCTGGAGGATGAGGACGTCCCAGGTCACCTGGGGGGTGACGTTGGGGTTGCCGTCGCGGTCGCCGCCGATCCAGGTGCCGAAGGTGAGGGGGCGGGTGTCGTCGGGGAGCCTGACGCCGACGCGTTCGAGTTCGGCGGTGAGGTCCTCCAGGACGTCGCCGACGGCGTCGGCGTGCAGTTCGTCGAGGTAGTAGATGGCGTTGCGGGCCTCGTCGGCGGGTTCGGGCCGTACGACGCGCAGCTCGTCCGTCTGCCACACCAGGTCGATGTTCTCGGCGAGGCGGGTGTCGTGGCGTCGGCGGTCGGAGTCGAGGACGGGGGTGTCCAGGAGCGCGGCGACACGCCGGAGCTTGTTGAGGACGGAGCGGCGTGCGGCCTCGGTGGGGTGGGCGGTGAACACCGGGCGGACGTTGAGGTGCTGCACGGCCTCGCGCAGGTGCTCGGGGTCGGCGTCCTTCAGCCGGTCGGCGGTGCGGGCGAGCAGGCCGCCCTCGGCGGCGCGCCTGGCCCGCAGTTCCCGGCCGCGGTGCACCTGTTCGGTGATGTTGGCCAGGTGGAAGTAGGTGGAGAAGGCGCGGACCAGCTTGGCCGCGGTCTGGAGTTCCGTGCCGCGCAACAGCTCGGCGGCGGCTTCGCCGTCCTCCCGGGTGAGGCGGCGCACCTTCTCGACCAGCTCGAGGAGCTCGGGGCCCTCCTGCCGGACGAGGGTCTCTCCCAGGAGATCACCCAGGCGGCGGATGTCGGCGCGCAGTTCGGTGCTGGTCGTGGTGGTCTGGTCGTCGGCACTGCTCACAGGTGCGGCTCCTTGCAGTGTTGAAGCTCGTCTGGAGGGGAACCCGGCCGGCTGCCAGGCGGCGGGCGCCGCATACGGGCCGGAGCGTCCGGGAAAGGGGAACGTCAGCGGACCGCGCTGTCCGACCGCATCCAAGGATAGGTGTCCGTGTGGACGCGCAGGGGCCGGGGCTCTTGCCGCGGCGCGGCACACTGCCATACTTACGACTCCGTAGGTTACGGAACGGTAGGGAGCCGGCGAGTCCACCCGGTCCCGGCGGTCCGCGCCTGCCCGTCTTGACCCTCGACCCCACAGGGGACCGCATGACCTCACGTTCCGATGTGATCGAAGAAGCCCGTAAGGCCACCGACACACCCGCTCCCCCCGCCACGCTGGGCGGCGAGCAGAAGCGTTCGATCGAGCAGATCACGCTGCTCCTGTTCATCGTCGTGCCGTTCGTGGCACTGGTGGCGGCCGTGCCGCTGGCCTGGGGCCGGGGGGTGAGCTGGCTCGACCTGGGCCTGCTGGTCTTCTTCTACTTCCTCGGATGCCACGGCATCACCATCGGTTTCCACCGGTACTTCACCCACGGTTCGTTCAAGGCCCGGCGGCCGTTGCGCATCGCGCTGGCGATCGCGGGCTCGATGGCGGTGGAGGGCCCGGTGGTGCGCTGGGTGGCCGACCACCGCAGGCACCACAAGTTCTCCGACGCCGAGGGCGACCCGCATTCGCCGTGGCGGTTCGGTGAGACGCTGCCGGCGTTGCTGAAGGGGCTGTGGTGGGCTCACATCGGCTGGATGTTCGACGAGGAGCGGACGTCGCAGGAGAAGTACGCGCCGGATCTGATCAAGGACAAGGCCATCCGGATGATCTCCCGCCAGTTCATCCTGTGGACCCTGGTGTCCCTCGGGCTGCCGCCGCTGATCGGCGGTCTGGTGACGCAGTCCTGGTGGGGCGCGGCCACCGCGTTCTTCTGGGGGTCACTCGTGCGGGTGGCGCTGCTGCACCATGTGACGTGGTCGATCAACTCGATCTGCCACGCGGTCGGCAAGCGGCCGTTCAAGTCGCGTGACCGGTCGGGCAACGTGTGGTGGCTGGCGGTGCTGTCCTGCGGTGAGTCCTGGCACAACCTCCACCACGCCGACCCCACCTCGGCGCGGCACGGGGTGATGCGCGGCCA
This sequence comes from Streptomyces sp. NPDC006309, assembly GCF_040613095.1. NCBI lineage: Bacteria > Bacillati > Actinomycetota > Actinomycetes > Kitasatosporales > Streptomycetaceae > Streptomyces > Streptomyces sp. NPDC006309. The sequence goes on from NZ_JBEXRO010000003.1 coordinate 119,225, forward strand.
GATCGACTCGTCGGCCCGTTTCATCCGCATCTTCGAGCGGCTCGGCTGGGCGTACGACGTGCGCTGGCCGTCACGCTCGCGTATCGATTCCCGCCGTGACACCGGGGAGGACGGTTCCCGGCGCCGGAAGGAATCCGCCGAGGCGGCATGATTGACGCCGTGGCGACCGACTCCAGCAGTAATCCGGGTAATCCGGGCAATGACAAGCAGCGGCGGACCCGCAGGACCCGTATGACCGGTGCGGAGCGCCGCCAGCAGCTGCTGGAGATCGGTCGCACCCTCTTCGCGGCCAAGGGCTTCGAGGGCACGTCCGTGGAGGAGATCGCGGCGAAGGCCGGGGTGTCCAAGCCGGTGGTGTACGAGCACTTCGGCGGCAAGGAGGGCCTGTACGCGGTGGTGGTCGACCGCGAGATGCGCCGCCTGCTGGACATGGTGACCAGCTCGCTCACCGCCGGTCACCCGCGTGAGCTGTGCGAACAGGCGGCCTTCGCGCTCCTGGACTACATCGAGGAGTACACGGACGGTTTCCGCATCCTGGTCCGTGACTCCCCGATTCCCCAGTCCACGGGTTCCTTCGCCTCGCTGATCTCGGACATCGCCACGCAGGTGGAGGACATCCTGGGCCGCGAGTTCAAGTCCCGCGGCTTCGAGCCGAAGCTGGCCCCGCTGTACGCGCAGGCGCTGGTCGGCATGGTCGCGCTGACCGGCCAGTGGTGGCTGGACGTGCGCCGCCCGAAGAAGGCGGAGGTGGCGGCGCATCTGGTGAACCTGGCCTGGCACGGCCTGGACGGGCTGGAGCAGAAGCCGCGGCTGATAGGCCACCGCAAGTGCTGACCCTGCGTGGGTCTGGGTGCTCCCGCCGCGCCCGGGTCCGCGCTCAGGCCGTCCGGCGGGCGACGGCGAACAGCCGCCGGAACGGCAGGACGGTGCCGTACGGCGTGCGCGGATAGGCCGTGCGCAGCAGGTCGCGGTACTCGGCGAGGAACGCGTCCCGCGCCCCGGGATCGTCGGCGAGCACGGTGAGGGCGGGCCGCAGGCCGGTGCCCTTGACCCAGTCGAGCACCGGGTCCTCACCCGTGAGGACGTGGAGGTACGTCGTCTGCCACACGTCGGTGGCGCAGCCGAGGCGGGCCAGGCGGTCCAGGTAGGCGCCGGGGGTGTGGACGGAGTCCGGGCGGCGCAGGACGCCGGCGAGGCGGGCCCGCCAGCGGGGCGTGGCGGCGAGGTCGCGCATCAGGGCGTGCAGCGGGGCGTCGGTGTTGTCGGGCACCTGGAAAGCGAGGGTGCCGCCGGGGTTCAGGGCGGCGATCCAGTCGGCGAAGCGGTCGGCGTGTCCGGGCACCCACTGGAGGGTGGCGTTGGAGACGATCAGGTCGTACGGCTCCGCGGGCGTCCACGTGCGTACGTCGGCGTGGGTGAAGTCGAGCCGGCCGCCCTGGGCGGTGGGTCCCTCGTGTTCGACGTGGGCCCGGTCGAGCATCGCGGGCGAGTTGTCGTAGCCGGTGATGTGCGCGGTGGGCCAGCGGCCGGCGAGCAGGGCGGTGGCGTTGCCGGGGCCGCAGCCGAGGTCGGCGATGCGCGGCCGGGCGGCGGGCGGGTCCGGGATCCGGGCGAGGAGGTCGGTGAAGGGGCGGGCCCGGTGGCCGGCGTGGCGGAGGTACTGGGCGGGGTCCCAGGCGGGCGTCGTCATGGGGCCCACTCTCCCGGGACCTTTATCTCAACGTCAAGACACTCGACATCAAGAGACTTCACGTCGACACAACCACTACACTGATCTCCATGGAGGACGAGGTCGATCGGCTGGTCGCAGCGTGGCGCCGGGAGCGTCCGGACCTCGACGTGGAGCCGCTGGAAGTACTCAGCCGGGTGAGCCGACTCGCCCGGCACCTCGACCGCGCCCGCCGGCTCGCCTTCGCCGAGCATCAGCTGGAGCCCTGGGAGTTCGACGTGCTGACCGCGCTGCGGCGCGCCGGGACGCCGTACCAGCTCTCCCCCGGCCAGCTCCTGACCCAGACCCTGGTCACCTCGGGCACGATGACGAACCGGATCGACCGGCTGGCCAAGAAGGGCCTGGTGGAACGGCTGCCCGACCCCAGCGACCGGCGCGGCGTGCTGGTCCGGCTGACCGACGAGGGCCGGGACCGCGCCGACCAGGCGCTGGCCGGCCTGCTGGAGCAGGAGCGGGCGATCCTCGGCGAGCTGACCCGCGCCCAGCGCGGCGAACTCGCCGGCCTGCTACGCCAGCTGACCGCCCCGTTCGACAACGTCCCCGGATAGGTCGGCCGGCCCCACCCCGGCCCGCCGGGCCAGCGCCACCGCGGCCAGCGTGGAGTGGACGCCGAGTTTGCCGAGGACGTTCTGCATATGGGTGCGGACGGTGTGCGGGGAGAGGAACAGCCGCTCGGCGACGGCCTTGCGGCCGAGCCCGGCCACCATGCAGCGCAGCACCTCCCGCTCCCTCGGGGTGAGGGACTCCACCAGCCGCTCGCTCTCCGTGCGGTGCCGGCGTGCGGCCGTCAGCTCCCGGAGGACGCCGGTCAGCAGCGCCGGCGGCAGATGGGTCTCGTCGCGCAGCACGCCGCGTATCACCGTCAGCAGGCGGGACAGCGAGCAGTCCTTGGCGACCCAGCCGGCGGCGCCCGCCTGCAACGCGAGGGCCGCGCGGCGCGGGTCGTCCTTCTCGGCGAGCACGACGATCCGTACCCGCGGCTGTGCGGCCCGGACCCCGGCGACGAGCGAGATCCCGTCGACCAGGCCGTCCGCGTCACCGTCCCGCACCGGCACGGCCGGGCCGGTGCCGGGCAGGTTGCCGCCCAGGTCGGCGTCGGCCAGGAGGACGTCGAAACGGCGGCCCTCGCCGGCCGCGCGCTCCAGGCAGCGCAGCGCGGCCGGGCCGCTGCCGGCGGCGGAGACCTCGACGTCGGGCTCGGCGGCCAGGGCCGCGGCCAGCGACTCGGCGAAGATGCGGTGGTCGTCCACGACCAGGACTCGGATGCGAACCACGAAACCCCCTTCCCCAGGCTCCGCGCGGAGCAGGGGATACCAAGGTCCGGAAGACTCCGGATGAGCCGGTCCGGAAAGCCCGGAAAGGTGCGGAGCACGACGGCGTACGCGGGCACGGCACCCGCGGCCGAGGTCGCACGCCGCACGGCCGCCGCCGTCGCGGAGCCCGCTGCCCCCACCGCGGACGCCGTACCCGCCTGTCTCGCCCCCTGAACGGCACCGGCCCCCACCGGTGCTGCTCCTCAGAGTACGGATGCGCGCACACAGCGGAAGACGATTTGCAGAACTGGCCGTCCGGCGCGCTTATCGTGTGCCGCATGTTTCGTATTGAGGCGGAAGTCGACAGAGAGCGACGTGATCTGCTTCGCTCACGGCTGCGGGAGACCAACGCCGCGGCGTCCCCGGTAATCGCCGCGCTGCGCGGCACCCCCGCCGAACGCGAGGCACCGCTGCACGTATGGGCCTTGGACGGCACCGGCGAGCCGGCGGGCGGTCTGGTCGGCCATACCTGGGCGGGCTGGCTGCACATCACCTACCTGTGGGTCGACGCCCGCCACCGCGGCGCGGGCCTCGGCACCCGCCTCCTCGCCGAGGCCGAACACCTCGCCACCACCGACCGCGCCTGCACGGCGGCCCGCCTGGAGACCTGGGACTTCCAGGCCCCGCGCTTCTACCGCCGCCAGGGCTACGAGGTGGTGGGCACGGTCCCCGACTACCCCCCGGGCATCACGGAGTACACGCTGACCAAGCGCCTGACCTGACGGTGCCGAGCCGGCGGGCGAAGCCGGTCGGCGTCTGCCGCAGGGGCACGCCCCCCGGCCCTGGTGCCACGTCGCCACCGGCGACGGCTTCCCGCGCCCCGGCGGTCCGCGCCGGCCCCGTACGCCTGGTGGGGTGCGGGGCCGGGGCGGGGGTCAGAGGACCCGGTGGGCTCCCGGGGACGGGACGGCTTCGAAGACGCGGGGGGCTGTGAAGGACGCCGTGGTGAAGGCCTCCTCGACCGCCTTGGTCAGTGCGTCCACGTCGGTCGCCTCCGCCAGGACGATCGCCGAGCCGCCGAAGCCGCCGCCGGTCATGCGGGCGCCCAGCGCGCCGTGGGCGAGGGCGGTGTCGACGACCAGGTCCAGCTCCGGGCAGGAGATGCGGAAGTCGTCGCGCAGGGAGGCGTGACCCTCGGTGAGGAGGGGGCCGATCGCGCGGGTGCCGCCGGAGCGGAGGAGGCCGACGACGCGTTCGACCCGGTGGTCCTCGGTGACGACATGGCGGACGAGGCGGACGACCTCCTCCTCGTCGCCCAGACGGGCCAGGGCCGCGTCCAGGCCGGCGTGGGGGATGTCCCGCAGGGCGTCGACGCCGAGCAGGGCCGCGCCCTTCTCGCAGCCGGCCCGGCGCTTGCCGTACTCGCCGCCGCTGTGGGCGTGCTTGACCTGGGTGTCCACGACCAGCAGGCGCAGGCCCTCGGCCGCGAGGTCGAAGGGGATCTGCTGCTGGGACAGGTCACGGGTGTCGAGGAAGAGCGCGTGGCCCTGCTCGCAGCACGCCGACGCCGTCTGGTCCATGATGCCGGTGGGGGCGCCGACGTAGACGTTCTCGGCGCGCTGGCACAGGCGGGCCAGTTTCCAGCGCTTCAGGCCGAGGCCGTACAGGTCGTTGAGCGCCAGGGCGATGACGACCTCCAGCGCGGCGGACGAGGACAGGCCGGCGCCCGTCGGCACGGTGGACGACAGGTGGACGTCGGCGCCGGTGATCTCGTGGCCCGCCTCGCGCAGCGCCCAGACCACGCCCGCCGGGTACGCCGTCCAGTTCTCGTCGCCGCCGGGCGCGAGGGCGTCCAGCCGCAGTTCGACGACGCCGCCCCCGACGTCCGCCGAGTGCAGGCGCAGCAGCCCGTCGTCCCGGCGGGAGACCGCCGCGAGCGCCTGGTGCGGCAGTGCGAACGGCATGACGAAACCGTCGTTGTAGTCGGTGTGCTCACCGATCAGGTTGACCCGGCCGGGGGCCGCCCACACGCCCTCCGGCGGCGCCCCGTACAGCTCGGCGTAGCGCTGCGCGACCTGCTGTGCCCCCACTAGTGCTCCCTCGTGATGCTCTGCGCGAACTCCCACGCGTCCGCGACGATGCCCGCGAGGTCCGCGCGGGACGGGTTCCAGCCCAGTTTCTCGCGGGCCGTGTCCGCCGAGGCGACCAGGACCGCGGGGTCGCCGCCCCGGCGCGGGGCGGCCACCTCGGGGATCGGGTGGCCGGTGACCCGGCGGACGGTCTCGATGACCTCGCGGACGGAGAAGCCGTTGCCGTTGCCGAGGTTGCAGATCAGGTGCTCGCCCGGCCGGGCCGCCGTCAGGGCCAGCAGGTGGGCCTCGGCGAGGTCGGCGACGTGGATGTAGTCGCGCACGCAGGTGCCGTCGGGGGTCGCGTAGTCGTCGCCGTAGACGGAGATCGCCTCGCGGCGGCCCTGGGCGACCTGGAGGACCAGCGGGATCAGGTGCGACTCGGGGTCGTGGCGCTCGCCCTGGGTGCCGTAGGCGCCGGCGACGTTGAAGTAGCGCAGCGAGACCGCGGCCAGGCCGTGGGCGTGCGCCTCGCTGGTGATCATGTGGTCGACGGCGAGCTTGGAGGCGCCGTAGGGGTTGGTCGGCCGCGTCGGCGCGTCCTCCGTGATCGGGACCTGCTCCGGCTCGCCGTAGGTGGCCGCCGTGGAGGAGAAGACCAGCGAGCGCACGCCCGCGTCGCGCATCGCGGCGAGCAGGGCCATGCTGCCGCCGACGTTGTTGTCCCAGTACTTCTCCGGCTTCACCACCGACTCGCCGACCTGCGAGGACGCGGCGAAGTGCAGCACGCCGTCGTAGGAGGGGTCGAGCCACTTGGCGGCGTCGCGGATGTCGCCCTCGACGAAGGCGGCGCCGGCGGGCACGCCCTCGCGGAAGCCGGTGGAGAGGTTGTCCAGGACGGTGACCTCGTGCCCGGCCTCCAGCAGATGCCGGGCCACGACCCCGCCGACGTATCCCGCGCCACCCGTCACCAGGTACTTCATGAACTCGCTACCTCTCGCAGTCGCTCGGCCGCGCGCTCCGGCGGCACGTCGTTGATGAACACGTTCATGCCGGACTCGGAACCCGCGAGGAACTTCAGCTTGCCGGAAGTGCGGCGGATGGTGAAAAGCTCGAGGTGGAGCGCGAAGTCGTCGCGCGTGACACCGTCGAACTCCTCCAGCGCGCCGAAGGGGGCCTGGTGCCAGGCCGCGATGTACGGCGTCGGAGGCTCACCCTCGCCGAAGATCCGGTCGAAGCGCCTCAAGAGTTCCAGATAGACCTGGGGGAACTCTGTGCGCGCGGCCTCGTCGAGCGCGAGCAGATCGGGGACGCGGCGCTTGGGGTACAGGTGGACCTCGTACGGCCAGTGCGCCGCGTACGGCACGAAGGCCGCCCAGTGTTCACCCTCGAGGACGACCCGCTCCCCGGCGAGTTCCCGCTCCAGGACCGCGTCGAAGAGGTTCTCCCCGCCGGTCGCCTCCTTGTGCGCGGCGAGCGAGCGGAGCATCAGCGCGGTGCGCGGGGTGGTGAAGGGGTAGGCGTAGATCTGTCCGTGCGGGTGACCGAGGGTCACACCGATCTCGGCGCCACGGTTCTCGAAACAGAACACCTGCTCGACGGAGGGCAGATGCGACAGCTCCGAGGTGCGGTCCGTCCACGCGTCCAGCACCAGGCGCGCCTGCTCCTCGGTCAGGGCCGCGAAGGAGGCGTCGTGGTCGGAGGTGAAGCAGACGACCTCGCAGCGGCCGGAGTCGCCGGCGAGGGACGGGAAGCGGTTCTCGAAGACGACGACGTCGTACGAGGAGTCCGGGATCTCGCTGAGCCGCTCGCCCCGGGTCGGGCACAGCGGGCACTCGTCGGCCGGCGGGTGGTAGATGCGGCCCTGGCGGTGGGAGGCCACGGCGACCGCGTCGCCGAGCAGCGGGTCGCGGCGGATCTCGGAGGTGGTGACCGTACGGTCCAGCGGGCGGCGGTCGGCCGCGTCGCGCACGGTGTCGTCACCGAGGTCGTAGTAGATCAGCTCACGACCGTCGGCCAGCCGGGTCGAGGTCTTCTTCACGCCGGACTCCTTGCTCGACGCCCCGCCGGGGCGTGCCCGCACCCAATGACTCAACACAATCAAACATAACAGATCACAACTCGACATCTCTCGGCTCGATCACAATCAAACAAAGAACACCAGTCGAAGTGTTCAAATACTGAACACGGCGGCGTAGGTTCCGCTCTGGATCAGTTCGCGCAACGAAGCGAGTTCTCATGCAAACCCCCACAGAGTCCCCCACCTACCTGGCGGCGGAGCTACGGCTCCCCACCAACTGGCTGGACTACACGATCCTGGCGATCTACTTCGTCGTCGTCCTCGGCATCGGCTTCGCCGCCCGCCGGTCCGTGAAGACCAGCCTCGACTTCTTCCTCTCCGGCCGCTCGCTGCCCGCCTGGATCACGGGCCTGGCCTTCATCTCCGCGAACCTGGCCGCCACCGAGATCCTCGGCATGGCCGCCAACAGCGCCCAGTACGGCGCCTACACCGTGCACTGGTACTGGGTGGGCGCCATCCCCGCCATGGTCTTCCTCGGCCTGGTGATGATGCCCTTCTACTACGGCAGCAAGGTCCGCTCGGTCCCCGAGTTCCTGCTGCTGCGCTTCGACCGGGCCGCCCATCTGCTCAGCTCGATCCTGTTCGCGTTCGCCGCCATCCTGATCGCGGGCGTCAACCTCTACGCGCTCGCGATCGTCGTCCAGGCCCTGCTCGGCTGGCCGCAGTGGGTCGCCATCGTCGTCGCCGGCGCCTTCGTGCTCGCGTACATCACCCTGGGCGGCCTGTCCTCGGCGATCTACAACGAGGTGCTCCAGTTCTTCGTGATCCTCGCCGCCCTCATCCCGATCACCATCCTCGGCCTCAAGAAGGTCGGCGGCTGGGGCGGGCTGACCGACAAGCTGACCGCCACCCACGGCGGCAACTTCACCACGGCCTGGGGCGGCACCGGCATCGGCAGCACCAACCCGCTGGGTGCCAACTGGCTCACCATCGTCCTCGGCCTCGGCTTCGTGCTCTCCTTCGGCTACTGGACCACCAACTTCGCCGAGGTGCAGCGCGCCCTGTCCGCGAAGAACCTCTCCGCCGGGCAGCGGACCCCGCTGATCGCCGCCTACCCGAAGATCTTCATCGTCTTCCTGGTGATGATCCCGGGCCTGGTCGCCGCCGCGCTCATCCCGAACTTCGGGTCCGCCGCCTCCGGCTACCAGTACAACGACGCCATCCCCTACCTGATGCAGGAGCTGCTGCCCAACGGCGTGCTCGGCATCGCCGTGACCGGCCTGCTGGCGGCCTTCATGGCCGGTATGGCCGCGAACGTGTCGTCTTTCAACACGGTGTTCACCAACGACATCTGGGCCAAGTACGTGGTGCGCGGCCGTGAGGACGCCTACTACGTCCGCTTCGGCCGCCTGATCACCGCGGTGGGCGTGGCCGCGTCCGTCGGCACGGCCTTCCTGGCGTCGTCGTTCTCGAACATCATGAGCTACCTCCAGACGCTGTTCTCCTTCTTCAACGTGCCGATGTTCGTCGTCTTCATCGTCGGCATGTTCTGGAAGCGCGCGTCCGCCAAGTCCGGGTTCTGGGGCCTGCTGGCCGGCACCGTGACGGCGATGGTCAACTACTTCATCCTCTACAAGAAGGGCATCATCTCCATCCCCACCGACCAGGGCGCCAACTTCGTCTCCGCGATCGCGGGCTTCGTCGCCGGCGCGGTCGTGATGGTCGCGGTGTCCCTGTTCACCGAGCCGAAGCCGGCGGAGCAGCTCCAGGGCCTGGTCTACGGCACCCGCTCCCCCGGCATGTCCGAACCGCCCGCCGCGGGCGACGACGCCTGGTACCGCAGGCCGGCCCTGCTGGGCTGGGGCGCGGTCGTCCTGGCCGCCGCCTGCTACATCCCGTTCTCGTTCTGACGCGGGAGGATCGAGGAAACCATGACCGAGCACTCCGACCGTCACCCCGAGCGCCCCGGCTTCTCGGAGGAGGACGTCCAGCGGGAAGTCACCGAGCTGGAGGGCAAGTCCGCCACGGCGGCCCGCATCTTCGACCTGCGCCGCATCATCGGCGGCCTGTTCGTGCTCTACGGCGTCATCGTCACGATCACCGGGATCACCGACTCCCGGGCCGCGATCGACAAGGCCGAGGGCGTCAACATCAACCTGTGGACCGGCATCGGCATGCTGCTGCTGGGCATCTTCTTCCTGGGCTGGCTGAAGCTGCGGCCGACCCCTCCGGCGGTTCCCCCGGAGGGGCTGCCGGAGGAGAAGGAGTAATCACCGGCCGTCCCCGGCGCGGGTGCGTGGGAGCTGGGCGCGCAGTTCCCCGCGCCCCTTCCGGGGCGGCGGTGTCATGAGTGGGGGTCCGGGGTGGGGCGGAAACCGGCCGCCCGGTCCAGCAGGCCCGTGCGGGCGGCCAGGGCCGCTGCCTCCAGGCGCGATCCCACCCCCAGCTTCATCAGCACCCGCTGCACATGCGTCCGCGCGGTGCTCGGGGCGATGCCCATGCCCGCCGCTATAAGCCGGGTGCCCTCCCCGTCGGCCACCCTGACGAGCACCTCCACCTCCCGCGGCGTCAGCATCTCCAGCAGCCGCTGCGCCTCGTCGTCGGGCTGTGCGGCGGGGTTCAGCAGCTCGGCGAAGGCCTGCTGGAGCAGCTGGGGAGCCACCGCGGCCTCGCCGGCCCGGGCCTTGCCGATGGCCCGCTCGACGCCCTCGATCCGCTCGTCGTGCCGTACGTATCCCGACGCGCCCGCGGCGAAGGCCGCCGCGATGCCGCGCGGTGAGGGCACCGGGCCCAGCACCAGCACCGCCACCTGCGGCCGTTCCCGCTTGATCTTCACCACCGGGTCGAAGATCCCCGGTTCGGCCGGGGCCGCCGTCCCCAGCAGGCACACCTCGGGCGCCCGTGCGATCACCAGATCAGCCGCGCCCGCGGCCGGTGCCGCCGCGGCCAGCACCCGGTGACCGCGCAGCTTCAGTGCCGACGCCAACGCCTCGGCGAGCAGGCGGTGGTCGTCGACGACCACGAGCCGCACTCCCATAGAGCAAACCCCCCAGACCCCCAGGCACCCCCGCCCTTCATGCCCCCGGAAGCTACACGCTTGTTCGACGTCGCGCTGCCCGTCTCACCGAGAAGTGCCCCGGATCGATGAAATCCGGGGCACTTCTCGGCAAGTCACTCATTCGGGTGACACGGGTGACGGGGTCCGGGCCGGGTCAGCCGTCCGTGCCGAACGCCATCAGCAGGTACTCCTTGCCGTACTCCGGGTTCGTCTTGTGGGCGAAGACGGCCGACATGTACAGGCGGCCCTTGCCGAAGAGGAGTTCCGCGTACTCGGGCAGCAGGCCGCTCTCGCCCTGGTGCACGCTGCGCGTGCCGGGGTTCTCCAGCAGCTTGGTCGTCCTCAGCGAATCACCGTCGATGCTGACGACCTGGCCGCCCTTGTTCCACGGCGGCGCCATGTAGGCGAGGAGGTTGCCGCCGTCCATGCGCAGCGGGGAGAGCGTGTAGCCGTCGCCGGCCTCGGCGCGTCCACGGGCCGGCTTGCCGGTGTTCAGGTCGAAGGCGACGATCTCGTTGGTCTTGTTGTACTGGCCGGAGCCGTCGTGGACCTCGGTCGGCAGGTACAGCCGGCCGTGGCCGGCGGCGATCTGCCGGCACCCCTCGATGCGGGTGATGCCGTCGCAGTGGCCGCCGTACGTGTCACCGGGCGCGGAGATGCGGGCGAGGAGCCGGCCGGTCCTGCCGTCGACGGAGAAGTAGTCCGAGACGCCGCTGCCGTCGCCCGCGCTGTCGCCGACGTCGGCCGCGATCACGAGCGGGTCGGTGGAGACGACGGAGGCGTACTCGACGCCGTCGGGCATCTTGTACTCGGAGATCACCTTCCCGGTCTTCGGGTCGATGGTCTGGATGTGCAGCTGGCGGTTGTCGTACGCGCCGCACTTGCGGACCGCGACCAGCCGGGTGCCGCCGCCGTAGCCCGCGTCGTAGCAGGTGTCGTCCGGCTTGGGCTGCCACAGGACCTTGCCGGAGCCGATGTCGAACGCGGCACCGCCGTCGGAACTGCCGACCGCGACGGTGTGCTGGGCGACCGTCACGTTCTGGAAGGTGATCGGGAAGTCACCGGTCCTGATCGACTTCGTCCACAGCTTTGTGCCCGCGGTGAGGTCGATCGCGGCGACCTCGCTGCATCCCGCCGTCTTGTCCTTGGTGGGCATCTTCGGCTGGAACGTGATCGCGGTCAGGCCGGCGGAGGTGACATGGCTGCTGGCCGCGCAGACCGGCCCCGGGAGCTTGACCGTCCACAGCTTCGTGCCCTTGGCCGGGTCGTAGCCGACGATCTCGGCGACGCCGCTCTTGGCGTACACCGTGTCGGTCAGCCACGAGCCGGTGGTGCCGATCGTGTCGTCGGTCCGGGGCATCGGCACCTGGAAGAGCACCTTGGAGGCGGTGTCCGCCGGCGCCTTCTCCTTGCCGCCGCCCGAGGAGCCCCCGGAGGTGTCCGCGCCGTTCTTGCCGCCGGTGCCGCCGGAGGAGGCGGTGTCGTGCTTCTTGCCGTCGCCACCGGAGGACCGGGCGTACCAGACGCCCCCGCCGATGATCAGCGCGATGGCGACGACCGCCGCGACGACGATGAGCAGAGCGGTGTTGTTCCGCCCGCCGCCGCCCTTCCCGGGCTGGGGCTGCATCGGCACGGTCACCGGCTGGCCGGGATGGCCGGGATGGCCCGGATAGCCGTAGCCCGGCGGCGTGGGCTGGGCGTACGGGTTCTGCTGTGCGCCGGGGTAGCCGTAACCGGACTGGGCCGGCGGCTGGGGATAGCCGTAGCCGGGCGGGGTCGGCGGCTGCGGGGGCGCCGGCTGGGGGTAGCCGTAGCCGGGCGGCGGGGCCTGCGGGGGCCGGTTCGGCGGCTGCGGGGGCTGATTGGGGGGCGGCGGGGGCGGCTGGGTCATGGCGCGGGTACCTCGGGGACGGTCGGGCGGCCGGACGGCGGAGGGGAACTGGGCAGGACGGGCGGGACGCCGGGAACAGGCACCGGGCTCAGTCGCCGAAGGCCATGATCAGCTTCTCCTTCGAGGCGTCGTTGCCGGACAGCCGGCCGGAGGAGACGAAGAGCCGCCCGCCGGAGAAGTCGACGACACCGTCGTAGAAGGAGTTCTCGGCGTCGGCGCCGCCCTGCGGGTTCCGCAGCAGCCTGGTCGTGCTGTGGGAGGAGCCGGTGAGCGGGACCGAGACCACCTGGCCGCCCGCGTCGTACGACGGCCGCACGTACGCGACGAGCTTGCCGTCCTCGATCTTCACGGGGGTCATCGGCTCGTTCGCCGGGGACTTGACCCGCCACTTCGCCTTGCCGTCGGAGAGGCTGATCGCGACGATCTCGTTGGCGCTCGTGGTGGAGTCGGTGGGCAGGTAGAGCGTGTCGGCGTCGGCCACGACCCCCTGGCAGCCCTGGAGTTCGCGTTCGAGGATCGCCCAGCCGCAGCGGGGGGCGAACTTCTCGTCCACCTTGACCTCCGAACGGAACGCCCCGTCCTTGGTGAAGGTGGAGATGTTCCAGGCCTTCTTCTCCCGGTTGGTCAGGTAGACCACGAGCGGGTCCACGGAGTAGGCCCGGGAGACCTCCCAGCCCTTCTTGACCGGCCGGGTCCAGCGGACCTTGCCGGTGGCCGGGTCGAGTTCCTGGATCTCCTCGTGCTCGTTCCCGGTGCCCACACCGCAGGAGGCCACCTGGATCAGCCGTCCGGTGCCGCCCGCGAACGCGGCCGGGAAGCAGGCCTCGCCGTACCGCTTCTTGTCGTACAGCTTCTTGCCGCTGTCGATGTCGTACGCCGTGCCCGACTGGGAGCGGCCCACCATCAGCGTCCTGCCGCTCACGCTCAGTTCGACGGTCAGCGCGCTGTCGAACAGCCCGCCGTCGGCGACCTCGCCGCTCCAGCCCTTCTCGCCGGTGGCGAGGTCGAGCTGCTGGAGCTGGTTGCACTTGGCGCGGTCGCTGCCGCCGCTCATGTACGCCACGACGACCTTGTCGTCGGCCGACTTCTGCGGGGTGACCGCGCATATCTTCTGCGGGAAGGCGACCGGCCCCCAGGCGTTCTTCCCGTCCTGCGTGCCGAACGCGAAGACCTGCTTGTACGCCGCCTTCACCACCGTGTCGCCGCTGACCCACAGGCCGGGCGCGTCGGCACCCGACGCCGGGGCGTCCGGTGCCGGCTTGTACCAGAGCACCTTCGCCTCACCGGCCTGCCGGCCCTCGTTGAGGTTCTCCGGGTCGTCACCGGCGGCGGCCGCGGTGGGCGTACCGGAGGCGGACTGCTTCGGGTCGTCGCTGCCCTGGGCCACGGGCTTCTTCCGGCCGCCACCGCCGTCGCCGTCGCCGGAGGTGACCGCGTACACCGTGCCGCCGATGACGAGCAGCGCCGCGACCGCCGCGCCGATGATCAGCGCCGTCCTCTTCCGGGAGGCCGGCTTGCCCGGGCCGCCCGGGAAGGGGCCGCCGGGCGCGCCGGGGTACGGCGGCTGCTGCGGGTGCCCGTACCCGGGCTGCGGGCCGCCGTACGGGCCCGGCTGCTGCGGGGGTTGCGGGTAGCCGTAGGGGCCCGGGGCACCGGCGTACGGACCCGGCTGCTGGGGGTAGCCGTACCCCGGCTGGGGCTGCGGCGGAGGACCGACGGGCGGCGGCGGAGCGCCGAACCCGCCCTGCGCAGGCGGGGCCTGCGGCGCACCGAAACCACCCTGCGCGGGCGGAATCTGCGGAGCACCGGCGCCACCCTGGACCGGCGAAGCCTCATGAGCACCGAACCCACCCTGCGCAGGCGGGGCCTGCGGCGCACCGAAACCACCCTGCGCGGGCGGAATCTGCGGAGCACCGGCGCCACCCTGGACCGGCGAAGCCTCATGAGCACCGAACCCACCCTGCGCAGGCGGGGCCTGCGGCGCACCGAAACCACCCTGCGCGGGCGGAATCTGCGGAGCACCGGCGCCACCCTGGGACGGCGGAGGTTCAGGAGGTCCGAAACCGGCCTGGGCCGGGGGGGCTTCGGGGGCGTCCGGGCCGCCCTGGGACGGCGGAGTCCGCGGAGGGCCGGAACCGCCGGGCTGCGGCGGCTGGTCCTGCGGTGCTCCGAACCCGCCCTGCGGCGGCTGGTCGGGCGGCTGAGTCATCAGCGCTCTTCCCCCTCGTTCACTGATTTTTAGCCACGCCCTGAGGTTCGTGACGGACCCAAGGTCGTACTGAGTCGGTTCTCGGACGGCTCTTTCTATCACCCGGCACCGACAGCGCACGGGCCCGCGCCCTCCGCTGTTCCCAAGGGAGGACGGGCCCGTGACGCCCCCGTTATGCGCCTTCACGCGCCCTTCACGCAGGGCGCGCGACGGCGTCGTACGCGGTTGGTACGCGGCTGGATCGCGCCGTGCCTACGCACCGCGCGTACGCACCGCGCACCGCGCGTACGCGCCACGCGCCGTGCGGGCGCGCTACGCGTCCTCCGCCAGTTCCAGCCAGCGCAGCTCCAGTTCCTCGCGCTCCCCGGCGAGGTCCCGCAGCCGGGTGTCGAGTTCGGCCACCTTCGTGAAGTCGGTGGCGTTGTCGGCGATCTGGGCGTGCAGCGTGGACTCCTTCTCGGAGATCTTGTCCAACTGGCGCTCGATCTTCTGGAGTTCCTTCTTGGCGACGCGCTGGTCGGCGGCGCTGCGCTCCGTGGTGGCCGGCTTGGGCGCCGCGGTGGCGGTCTGCGCGGCGACCGTCTCCTCCATGCGCCGGCGCCGCTCCAGGTACTCGTCGATGCCGCGCGGCAGCATCCGCAGGGCGCCGTCGCCGAGGAGGGCGAACACGCGGTCCGTGGTGCGCTCCACGAAGAACCGGTCGTGGGAGATGACGATCATCGAGCCGGGCCAGCCGTCGAGGACGTCCTCCAGCTGGGTGAGGGTCTCGATGTCGAGGTCGTTGGTGGGCTCGTCCAGGAAGAGGACGTTGGGCTCGTCCATGAGGAGCCGCAGCAGCTGGAGCCGCCGGCGCTCACCGCCGGAGAGGTCCCCGACGGGGGTCCACTGCTTCTCCTTGTTGAAGCCGAACGTCTCGCACAGCTGCCCGGCGGTCATCTCGCGCCCCTTGCCGAGGTCGACGCGCTCGCGGACCTGCTGCACGGCTTCCAGCACCCGCAGGGCCGGATCGAGTTCGGTGACCTCCTGGGAGAGGTAGGCGAGCTTGACGGTCCGGCCGACGGCGATACGGCCGCCCGCCGGCTGGGCCTCGCCCTCCGTGCGGGCCGCCGCCTCCATCGCGCGCAGCAGGGAGGTCTTGCCGGCGCCGTTGACGCCGACGAGACCGATCCGGTCGCCCGGGCCGAGCTGCCAGGTGATGTGCTTGAGCAGCACCTTGGGCCCGGCCTGCACGGTGACGTCCTCGAGGTCGAAGACGGTCCTGCCGAGCCGGGAGGAGGCGAACTTCATCAGCTCGCTGCTGTCCCGGGGCGGCGGCACGTCCGCGATCAGCTCGTTGGCGGCCTCGACGCGGAAGCGGGGCTTGGACGTCCGCGCGGGCGCGCCGCGCCGCAGCCAGGCCAGCTCCTTGCGGACCAGGTTCTGCCGCTTGGTCTCCTCCGTGGCGGCGATCCGCTCGCGTTCCGCGCGCGCGAAGACGTAGTCGGAGTAGCCGCCCTCGTACTCGTACACGTCGCCGCGCTGCACGTCCCACATGCGGGTGCAGACCTGGTCCAGGAACCACCGGTCGTGCGTCACGCAGACCAGCGCCGAGCGCCGGTTGCGCAGGTGCTCGGCGAGCCAGGCGATGCCCTCCACGTCGAGGTGGTTGGTGGGCTCGTCGAGGACGACCAGGTCCGGTTCCTCGATGAGCAGCTTGGCGAGCGCGATCCGGCGCCGCTCGCCACCGGACAGCGGGCCGATCACGGTGTCGAGGCCCTTGGGGAACCCGGGCAGGTCGAGCCCGCCGAACAGACCGGTCAGCACGTCCCTGACCTTGGCATTGCCGGCCCACTCGTGGTCGGCCAGGTCGCCGATGACCTCGTGGCGGACGGTGGCGGCGGGGTCGAGGGAGTCGTGCTGGGTGAGTACGCCCAGGCGCAGCCCGCCGGAGTGCGTGACCCGCCCGGTGTCGGCGTCCTCCAGCTTGGCGAGCATCCGGATGAGGGTGGTCTTGCCGTCGCCGTTGCGTCCCACGACGCCGATCCGGTCCCCTTCCGACACACCGAGCGAGACGCCGTCCAGCAGGGCACGGGTGCCGTACACCTTGCTGACGTTCTCGACATTGACCAGGTTGACGGCCATTTCACTCCTGTGCGCGGGGGTCGGTCAGCCTTCTAGCGTAGGCCTTCGGGGGGTGGATGCGGGGTGCGCGGGGATGCTCCTTCGAGCCTGTTTCACAGGACGGTCGCCCCCGGCACCGGGCCCGCCGCCGTCCGTACCGACCGGCACGTTCCCGAGGCGCGCAGCGCCCGCGCGATCCGCTCCGCCGACTCGGTGTCGCGCGCCAGGAACGCGGTCGTCGGCCCGGAGCCCGAGACCAGCGCGGTGAGCGCGCCCGCCGCGCGGCCCGCGGCCAGGGTGTCGGCCAGTTCGGGGAACAGGGACAGGGCCGCGGGCTGGAGGTCGTTGGAGACGGCCGCCGCAAGCGCCGCCGGGTCGCCCTTGGCGAGCGCCTCCAGGAGGTCCGGGGAGGCGACCGGTGCGGGGATGTCCCGGCCGTGTGCCAGCCGGTCGAACTCCCGGAAGACCGCCGGCGTGGACAGGCCCCGTCCGGCCATCGCGAACACCCAGTGGAAGGTGCCGCCGACCTCCAGGGCGGTCAGCCGCTCGCCGCGGCCGACGCCGAGGGCGGCGCCCCCGACCAGGCTGAACGGTACGTCGCTGCCGAGTTCGGCGCAGATGTCGAGGAGTTCGGTGCGGGAGGCGCCCGTACCCCACAGGGCGTCGCAGGCGAGCAGCGCGCCCGCGCCGTCCGCGCTGCCGCCCGCCATGCCGCCGGCCACCGGGATGTCCTTGGCGATGTGGACGTGCACGGCCGGTTCGACGCCCCGGCGCCCGGCGAGGGCGAGGGCCGCGCGCGCGGCGAGGTTGGTGCGGTCCAGCGGTACCTGGTCGGCGTCGGGGCCCGCGCAGGTGACGCGCAGCTCGTCGGCCGGGGTGACGGTGACCTCGTCGTACAGGCCGACGGCGAGGAAGACGTTGGCGAGGTCGTGGAACCCGTCGGGGCGGGCGGCGCCCACCGCGAGCTGGACGTTGACCTTGGCGGGGACACGGACCGTGACGCTCACTGCTGACCGGGCTCCTTGAGGGACGAAGGCTTTACGGGGGCGGTGCGGGCTGTACCGGCCGTACGGGGCGGTGCGGGTTTCACGAGCGGTGCGGGCCGTACGGGCCGGTGCGGCGGTGCCGGGGCCGCTCGGTGCCGCCGAGGGTGCCGGCTGCACCGGCATCACCGGGGTCACCGGCATCACCAGGGTCACCGGCGGCTCCGGGGTCACCGTGCGCCGCCGGCGTCGGGTGCCGTGGGCGCTAACCGGCCTGCCGGGCGGCGTCCCCGGCGTCACGATGCTCGGCGATGCGGGCGAACTCCTCCACCGTCAGGGCCTCCCCGCGGGCCTGCGGCGACACCCCGGCCGCGACCAGGGCCGCCTCGGCCGCCGCCGCGGACCCGGCCCAGCCGGCGAGCGCCGCCCGCAGCGTCTTGCGGCGCTGGGCGAAGGCCGCGTCGATCACCCGGAAGACCTGGTCCTTGGCGGCGGTCGTCCGGACCGGCTCGGTCCGCCGGACGAGGGAGACCAGCCCGCTGTCCACGTTCGGCGCGGGCCAGAACACGTTGCGCCCGATGGCTCCGGCCCGCTTCACCTCGGCGTACCAGTTGGCCTTCACGGACGGCACGCCGTACACCTTGTTGCCCGGTGCGGCGGCGAGCCGGTCGGCGACCTCGGACTGCACCATCACCAGCGTCCGCTCGATGCTCGGGAAGGTGTCGAGCATGTGCAGCAGCACGGGGACGGCGACGTTGTACGGCAGGTTCGCCACCAGGGCCGTCGGCGCGGGGCCGGGCAGCCCGGTGACGTGCATCGCGTCGGAGTGGACCAGCGCGAACCGGTCGGCGCGCTCCGGCATGCGCGTGGCGATGGTGGCGGGCAGCGCGGCGGCCAGGACGTCGTCGATCTCGACGGCGGTGACCCGGTCCGCGACCTCCAGCAGGGCGAGGGTGAGGGAACCGAGCCCGGGGCCGACCTCGACGACCACGTCGTCGGGGCGGACGCCGGCGGTCCGGACGATCCGGCGGACCGTGTTGGCGTCGATCACGAAGTTCTGGCCGCGCTGCTTGGTGGGACGGACACCGAGTGCTGCGGCGAGTTCACGGATGTCGGCCGGGCCGAGGAGGGCGTCGGGGAGGGGGCTGCTCACGGGACAAGGGTACGGGGGCGGCACCGGCCCTCTCACCAGACGCCCGGCGCCCGCTCGTGCCCGCCCCCCGCCGCCTACGTGTGCAGGCGTGCTCCGCAGTGCGGCCAGGGGGTCGCGCCGCGGCTCAGGTACAGCTTCTTCGCGCGGTACGTCTGCTCCTGCGCCGATGCGTCCTGCGGGCGTCCGCTGCCGCCCAGGCTGTGCCAGGTGTGCGCGTCGAACTGGTACAGGCCGCCGTACGTCCCCGAGGGGTCGACCGCGTGCGGCCGGCCGCCGGACTCGCAGGCGGCGAGGCCGCGCCAGTTCAGGCGGTCGGCGCCGTCCACGGAGGCGGGCCGCGCCCTGGTGCCCACCCGCACCACCTGCGGGCGCGGCCCGCGCACCAGCTCGGTCCGCTCGCGGCGGGGTTTCTCCCGCACCCCGTTGACGGTGCGCAGCAGGTAGGTGGTCCGGCGCAGTCCGGGCTGCCCGGGCCGGGCGATGACCTCGGTGCCCCGGAACAGGGTGGGGTCCTGAACGCGCCGGACGCCGAACGGGATCTCTTCCTCGCGGACCTCCCGGACGCCGCTGATCCGCAGCACGGTCACCGTCTGCCCGTCGCGCGGGAAGCTGTCCGGCGGGACGGAGAGGGCGTCCTGGCCGCGCAGGGTGATCCCGGCCTCCTCGACCGCCTCGCGGACGGTGGCCGCGTTGGTGCGGACGGTCCGGGTCCGGCCGTCCGCGAGGACGGTGACGGCGCGCTCGGTGCGCACGTCGAGGGCGAGCCCGGTGCGTCCGATGGGCCGGGAGCGGGAGGCCGACAGGTAGGCGCCCTCGGCGCGTACCCCCAGCTCGTCCAGCGCGCCCTCCACCGTGTGCGCCGTCGTCCACACCTCGCGCGGCCGGCCGTCCAGGGTGAGCCGGACGGGGCGGCCGTACCGCACCGCGACCGCGTCACCGCTGTGCAGGGCCGTGCCGGGGGTGGGGGCGATCATGTCGTGCGCCCCCACCCGTACGCCCTCCTCGGCGAGGAGTTCACCCACGTCGTCGGCGAAGGTGTGCAGGACGCGCTGGCGGCCGTCGACGCTCAGTTCGACGGCCTTGTCCTCGGCGACGAAGGCGGTGGTGCCGCCGGCCAGGAAGGCCACGACCAGTGCCTGCGGCAGCAGGCGGCGCATGGCGGAGTCGGGGCGCTCGGTGTAGCGGGCCCTGCGCCGGCGCGCGGCCCGCCCGTCCGTTCGGGCGCGCGCGCCCGGCTCGTCCACCGGTGCCGGCGTGAGCGTGAGGGTGGGCGTGGGCGCCACCGGGGGCGGGGCCGTCCGGGTCTCGTACGCGGGCCGGCAGGTGTCGTCGTACACGACCCCGTACACCGGGACCGGGACCCCGTACGTCACCGTCTCCGCGTCGTGCAGGCCGGGCCACGCGCCGCCCGGCGCGCCCGGCGGCGCGCCGCTGGGGCCGTACGCCTCTTGGGTCTCGTACTGCGATGTGGTCACGCCGACACGCTCCAGAGGGCCACAGGGGTCCGGATCGGGCCCCCAGAACCTAGCGGAGCGCCGGTCACTCTCCAAAGCGGCGCGACTACACGCCGTCGCGGCCCGGCGGGTGGTTCAGTAACCGAAGGCGCGGGCGGTGTTCGCGCTCAGGGCCGTCGCCAGCGTGTCCTCGTCGGTGCCGCGCACGGCGGCCATGGCGCGGACCGTGACCGGGACGAGGTACGGCGCGTTGGGCCGTCCGCGGTACGGCGCCGGGGTCAGGAAGGGCGCGTCGGTCTCCACGAGGACCAGCTCCGGCGGGGCGGCGGCGAGAGCGTCCCGCAGGTTCTGGGCGTTCTTGAAGGTGACGTTCCCGGCGAAGGACATGTAGTAGCCCGCGCGGGCGCAGATCCCGGCCATCTCGGCGTCGCCGGAGTAGCAGTGGAAGACGGTGCGCTCGGGGGCGCCCTCCTCCTTCAGGATGCGCAGGACGTCGGCGTGGGCGTCGCGGTCGTGGATGACGAGGGTCTTGCCGTGCCGCTTGGCGATCTCGATGTGGGCGCGGAAGGACCGCTCCTGCGCGGCCTTGCCCTCGGGCCCGGTGCGGAAGTGATCCAGGCCGGTCTCGCCGACGCCCTTGACCTGGGGCAGCCCGGCCAGCCGGTCGATCTCGGCGAGGGCCTCGTCCAGCGCCGCGTCGCCGCCCGGGGTGCGGGCGCCCTGCCGGGACCAGCCGTCGGGGTCGCCGTGGACGATCCTCGGCGCCTCGTTGGGGTGGAGGGCGACGGTGGCGTGGACGGACTCGAACGCCGCCGCGGTCTCGGCGGCCCACCGCGAGCCCTTGATGTCGCAGCCGACCTGGACGACCGTCGTGACGCCCACCGACGCGGCCTTCGCCAGAGCCTCCTCGACGGTGCCGGACTGCATGTCGAGGTGGGTGTGCGAGTCGGCGACGGGCACCTGGAGGGGTGCCGGAAGCGGTGGTGCCGCGTTGCGGTCGTCCGTGGGGCCGCGGCCGGTGTTCGAAGGCATGCCCCGATCCTACGAAAGGGGCGGGCCCGTGCGGACCGGTGCTGCGGTCAGCTCGCCCCGCGCTGGAACGGGTGCAGGAGGTCGGACAGGTGCCAGTGGTGCGGCTGCCCGGCCGGCGCCCCCGGTCCGGGCACCTGCGGCGCCTCGGCCGGACCGGCCTGCGGCACCTGGTGCCGCTGCCGTTCGGCCGCGCTGCGCACCGAGGAGACCTGGCCCGCGCGCATGATCCGTACGACGCGGCCGTCGCAGTTCTGGCAGCCCGGCCGGCTCAGCGGTGACGGCACGACCCGCCCGTCGGCCACGTACCGCACGAACTTCTCCCCCTGCGCGTCCGTGTGGTGCTCTATCTCGTACGACTGTTCCCAGCCGTGCCCGCAGCGCATGCAGGCGAACGAATACGACTCGTGAACGACCGCCGTGGCCGTGCCGTGGAGGCCGGTCTGCCCTGCGTTCTCACTCATGCCAGCTCCCTTGTGGACGGGTGCGTCCTTGCGACCAGTGGACTGCGCCACCGGCCTGAACGCATCGGGTCTGCCGAGTGTTGGAGCCGATTTGGGCGGGGCTTGCCCAAGCACCGCGGATGAGGCGCGTGGGCTTTGCCTGGCTCGTCAGCCCTTTGCCGTCCTATGGGGCGTGAAGTGCGCGGACCGGCTCATTCCCCGGCGCGCTTGGCGGCGACCACGGCGTCGAAGACCACGCGCTTGGGCAGGCCCGCCTCCGCCGCGACGGCCGCGATGGCCTCCTTGCGGCGCTCGCCCGCCTCCTCGCGGTCCCGGACCCGGCGGACCAGCTCCGCGGGGCCGACCTCCTCGGGCCCGGTGTCGGGGGCGCCCTCGACGACGACGGTGATCTCGCCGCGCACGCCCTCCGCGGCCCACCGCGCCAGCTCGTCCAGCGGGCCGCGCCGCACCTCCTCGTACGTCTTGGTCAGCTCGCGGCAGACGGCGGCCCGCCGGCCGGCGCCGAACACCTCGGCCATCGCGGCGAGGGTGTCGTCGAGCCGGTGCGGGGCCTCGAAGTAGACGAGGGTCCGCCGTTCGTCCGCGACCTCGCGCAGCCGGGACAGCCGTTCCCCGGCCTTGCGCGGCAGGAAGCCCTCGAAGCAGAACCGGTCGACGGGCAGCCCGGACAGGGCGAGCGCGGTGAGCACGGCGGACGGGCCGGGTACGGCGGTGACCCGGATGTCCCGCTCGACGGCGGCGGCGACCAGCCGGTACCCGGGGTCGGACACCGACGGCATGCCGGCGTCGGTCACCAGCAGGACGCGGGCCCCGCCGAGCAGCTCCTCGACCAGCTCCGGGGTGCGGGCGGACTCGTTGCCCTCGAAGTAGGAGACCACGCGGCCCTTGGGCGTGACGCCCAGCGCCTGGGTGAGCCGGCGCAGCCGCCGGGTGTCCTCGGCGGCGACGACGTCGGCGCCGGCCAGTTCCGCGACGAGCCGGGGCGGCGCGTCCGCGACGTCGCCGATGGGGGTACCTGCGAGGACAAGGGTTCCAGTCACGCCCCCATCCTCCCAGGAGTCACGGGTCCGGCTCCGGGCGCCCGAGCGGCCGGGGAGCGCGACCGTGTCCCGACCGGTACCGCGCTTGCGCGGGACTCCCACAGCACGGTTCCCTACGATGGCGCGGTGACCAGTACCGCGTCCTCCATGGACCTCCGGCAGGGGCAGGCGCCGCACGACCGGCGGCCGTCGTGGCAGCAGCGGCTGCGCCGCTTCGGGTACGCGCCGCCCGCGGACGCGCCCGCGGGCGACGTACGCGACCGGCTGGTGCCGCCGTACGCCGGGCCGAGCCCCCGGCTGTGGCGGGTGTTCGGCGTGCCGCCGGTCCTGGCCGACCGGATCACCCGCTGGTCGGGCTGGGGCGGGCCGCTGCTGGTGACGCTGATGGCGGGCCTGATGCGGTTCTGGAACCTGGGCCGGCCGGATCAGGTGATATTCGACGAGACGTACTACGCGAAGGACGCGTGGGCGATCGTCCACCGCGGTTTCGAGGTCAGCTGGGACAAGTACGGCAAGACCGCCAACGACCTGGTGCTGCAACAGCACGACCGGATCGGGCTCCCGACGGACCCGTCGTACGTCGTGCATCCGCCGGTCGGCAAGTACGTCATCGGGCTCGGCGAGCTGGTGTTCGGGTTCGACCCGTTCGGCTGGCGGTTCATGACGGCGCTGCTGGGGACGCTGAGCGTGCTGCTGCTGTGCCGGATCGGGCGCCGGATGTTCCGCTCGACGTTCCTGGGCTGCCTCGCGGGCGCGCTGATGGCGGTGGACGGGCTGCACTTCGTGATGAGCCGGACCTCGCTGCTCGACGGGGTGCTCATGTTCTTCGTGGTGGCCGCGTTCGGCTGCCTCGTCGTCGACCGGGACCGGGCCCGGGAACGGCTGGCCGCCGCGCTGCCCGTGGCCCCGGACGGCCGGGTCCGCCCCGACGGGCACGTCGCCGACACCTTCCGCTTCGGTCTGCGGCCCTGGCGCTGGGCGGCCGGACTGATGCTGGGCCTGGCCGTCGGCACCAAGTGGAACGGCCTGTACGTGCTGGCCGCGTTCTGTGTGATGACCGTCCTGTGGGACGTCGGCACCCGCAAGGTCGCGGGGGCCCGCCGCCCGTACGCCGCCGTCCTCAAGTACGACACCGGCCTCGCCTTCGTGGCGACCGTCCCGGTGGCCCTCGTCGTCTACGTGGCCTCCTGGACGGGCTGGATCCTCTCCGCCACCGACGGCACCGGCGGCTACTACCGCAACTGGGCGGCCACCGAGGGCAGGGGCGGCACCTGGTCCTTCCTGCCGGACTGGCTGCGCAGCCTGTGGCACTACGAGCACGAGGTGTACGAGTTCCACCTGCACCTGTCGCAGCCGCACACGTACCAGTCCAACCCGTGGAGCTGGATCGTGCTGGGCCGCCCGGTGTCGTACTTCTACGAGTCCCCCTCCCCCGGTGCCGACGGCTGCCCCGTGGACGCGGGCCAGAAGTGCGCCCGCGAGGTCCTCGCACTCGGCACGCCCCTGCTGTGGTGGGCGGGCTGCCTCGCGCTCGCCTACGTCCTGTGGCGGTGGGCGTTCCGCCGGGACTGGCGGGCCGGCGCCATCGCCTGCGGCATCGCGGCGGGCTACCTCCCCTGGTTCATGTACCAGGAGCGCACAATCTTCCTCTTCTACGCGGTCGTCTTCCTGCCCTTCCTGTGCCTGGCGGTGGCCATGATGACCGGCGCGGTGATCGGCCCGCCGGGCTCGACCGACACCCGCCGCGTGATCGGCGCGTCGGCGGCGGGCGTCCTGGTCCTGCTGATCACCTGGAACTTCATCTATTTCTGGCCGCTGTACACGGGCACGGCGATCCCGCTGGACGGCTGGCGGGCGCGGATGTGGCTGGACACATGGGTCTAGCGCCGAGCAGGCCCTGGTGCGAGGACGCCGAGTAGACCACGAGGTGCGGGTCGAGCGGCCGGCGGGCGTGCAGCGCCGCCCAGCCGGCGCGGGCCCGGACGCCGGTTGCCCGGCGCGCCTGGACCGCTCGCCGCGCCGCCTCCCGGCCGCCCAGATATCCCAAGGACTTCGGCGCTGTCAGGAGACGCCGGGAAGTCATGCCTGTTAAGTAGCACCTCGCCTAGCTACGAGCCGCGTTGGATGCCCCGAGCGCGGCAAGCGTGAAGCCATCTCGCAGCTCTCCCGCACGGATCGCTTTTGCGATTTCGTCTGAACTCCACCAACGCGCCGCGGCGATCTCGCCGTCGCCGGCCCAACCAGGGCGCAGTGGGGCGTCACCCTGAACCGAGACTTCGACGATGGCAACTTCGTTCTCCAGCATGCCGGAGTCGATGTCCAGGTACGCCACTGCAACCGCTGCAGAGCCGACCAGGCCCGCCTCCTCAACCAGTTCACGCAACGCATCCGAGACAGGGTCGGTCTCGCCGAAACCGCGTGGAAGTTCCCAGGCCCACCGACCAATCGTCGCTCGCCACTGGCGGACCAGCAGGATGTCGTCACCTCGTCGAGCCAGTACCACGACCCCTGTACGGCCACCGCCAACGCGGATGCGGTGCCGGATGGTCTCGGCGCCAGAGGGCAAGCGGTAGGTATCGAGGTAGACCTCGCACCATCGCCCGCCGTCGGCATCGGTGTAGGCCGTGTGGGTATGCATACGCGGCGCCTCAGTGTCCATTAAACCCTCCTCCCCAGCACTCCAGGGAGCTCTACCACGTCGTACCGCCCGCGAAAGCCGGTCAGGCGGGTCACCCCGGCTGTTACAGCCGCAACGACCACCGGTGCGAGCGCTCCCCCTGCGCCAGCGGCGAACACGCCAGACGTCCCTTCACCGAGCAGGCTAGTCGCCAAGCTCATTCCGCCTCCGGCAACCATCTGAGCGGTAACCTCGCGCGTGCTTTGTGCGAAACGCTGGAGTCGAGTTACCGATACCCCATCCATGCCACCGGGCGGTGGTTCTTTCGTACGCTTCCCAAGCAGGTCGCCCACCTCCTGCAGTGCATCGAGGTCACGCCGGTGCCACCAACGGGCGAGGGCCTCGGCTGCATCATCCGTATAACTCTGCCACTGCGCACCACTCATCAGGCCGAGCCTCAGTTCGAACCGGGTCGGGTAAATCACGACCGGTGTCTGCTCCACTAGCGTCGCTGCCTCGCGGCGCCGCACACTGCGTCGCGGTGAGGCCAGCCCAAGCAAGCAGCCTTCGCTCGCTGCGATCGCTCGGTAGTACGTCTCGTCGAAGGACTCGCGCAGTGTCTGTGCATCCGCTTGCGCAACCGGATCACCGGAGCGCAGCAGGGGCGCAAGGCTTTCGTACAGGCGACTACGGCTAGGCAGGCCATTCACGTCGAGCTCCCCGCTGGTCCA
This sequence comes from Streptomyces sp. NPDC006309, assembly GCF_040613095.1. Lineage (NCBI taxonomy): Bacteria > Bacillati > Actinomycetota > Actinomycetes > Kitasatosporales > Streptomycetaceae > Streptomyces > Streptomyces sp. NPDC006309. Next base: position 145,025 of record NZ_JBEXRO010000003.1, read on the forward strand.
GGCAGCGAGCACCGCCCGGCCCTCGCCACTGGTCACATCTCCCGGGCTTGGCGGGGGACGCAGCGCATACGCGGTTGCGTAGTCGGCCGGCGTCAGAGGGCTGACCTCCAGCAGACCCTGCTCGGCGGCCTCCAGCCATTCACTCCACCGGGCGACTGTGCGCCGCCGTAGCGGAGCGTCGAGGACATCGGTCGCCGCCAACAACTGATCCGCCATGCCGACCGGGCCCTCCGCGGCGAGAGCTGCGACCGCAGCCTCGGCGTCCGCATGAACGGCCAACTCACGTTGGAGCCGTAAGCACTGTTCGTCGGAAACCGGGAGAGAAGAGAAGAGGAAACCGGTCGAAAGCATCGCGATCAGCTGTCTGGCCAGATCTCCGTCTCGGGAGTTCACCCGGATCGGCAGGACCGCGCCACCACCGATCGCCCGGATCGCCAACTCGTCGAGGAGTGCGGCGGGCCGGAGTACAGCGAAGACGGCACCATCGAGCAGTTGGGGATAGGTCAGGAACAGAGAGCCGCCCTGGATGACTTCCCAGCGCAGCCGTCCAAGCAGCTCTGCCCGCATGAGCGCGGGCAGCCGCTCCATCGGGGCGATGGCCCCGGGCGCTTGGGCACTCAGCCTGGCTCGTTGCCGTACACTGTCCCACTCTGTGCTGAGGACCGCGGTCATGTACCAGCCCTTTCTGTGGCGTCCATACGTGAGCCAGTTCAGCATGTGCCGATGGACGGAACAACGGAGCCTGTTCGACCTTGGCAAGCTCGTGGGAGAACTGGGACGCCCATGGGCAGGCAGAAGCTCCAGCGACACCTGCGGAATTCGCCGCGGTCCAGCGCAAGCGACTTCTGCAAGCCGTCGGGGACCCGACCGAGGATTCAGAACGGCGGCGACTCGATGTGGCTTTGACCGGTGCGCCGACAAGCCGACACACGGTTCCTGTTTCCATGCTCGGGGATTTCCTGGCCAATCTACAGCAGTCGGTTTCCGCGGTTGCGCAAGCCGTCTATGGGCGCCCGACGAGCGTCGCTTCGATTCCGCGCGACATTCTCGATGCCACCACTCTGAGCGCCACCGCCACCTACCCATCCCCTTTTGGGGTGGCAATGTATGGCCCACCGGTCAATGCAGATCAATACGATCTCTTCGGTGAGCTTCCTGGACACTTGCACACGGTCCTCGATGAAGCGGTGAAAAAGGTTCTCGACATCGCTGACCTCTCGGAAGGAGTCAACTCCTCCAACGATCTGCTGACCGGGCAGCTTGCCCCGCTCGGCCAGAGAGCCTTGAAGCACCTCGGAGCACTCACAGCCGGCCTCACGGATGCCGACATGGGCGTACGGGTGACCTGGCATGCGCGTGGAGGGATTGTCAGGCGGAGCGACTGGACGCCCGCAGGGGTGCAACGGGTTCGTTACCTCTGCGAGGAGAACGAATTCACCGAGGCCGAACGGATGACGGTGACCGGCTGGCTGGGCGCGGCCAGCTATTTCCGCGGCAACGTCCAAATTCGCACTGACAGCGGTGACATCATCCGTGCCAGTACCGATGAAGAGCTGACCGGCCGACTCGACCTGTATCTCAACAAGCGAGTTGCAGCCGAGGTCGAGGTGACCAAAGTCGTGTTCGCCGGCGGGCGCGAGCGCAGGCTCTATTCCGTCTTGAGCCTCCGAAAAATTGAGGGCGATGAAAACTGATCCGGTTCCGACGGTCAACCGTCGGCGCCGCCTCCATTGAGGGGCGCGACGCCAGCATGAGCCGACGGTTGCCCCCGCGCCTGCCCTTACTCCTGACGCGCTGGACACCTGGGTCTGAGTCACGGTTTTGACAAGATCCGTTGCGGAGGCTTCCCCGCCGCATAGAGTGCCTGCGGCAACCTATTTTTGAACGCGTTCAGGAAACCGGGTGCGGCAGGGGCCCGACGGGGACACGGGGAGGAGCGCGCGGTGCGCAGGGGAGTCAGGGCCGGGGTCATAGGCGGCGTGTGCGCGGTGGTGCTGGGCGGTGGTGGTTACGGGGCCTACAGCCTGCTGACCGCTCTGGACGGCGACGGGGGCGGTGGCGGGGATGCCGTGGCGGTGCGGACCGGGCCGCCCGACGCCGCCGAGGTCAAGGAGACGACCGCGCGCTTCTTCGCCGCCTGGGAGAAGGGCGACGCGGCGACCGCCGCCTCGTACACGAACTTCCCGCAGGCGGCCCGGCAGCTGCTGACGGCCTACAGCGGTGACGCGCACATCAGCGAGGTGCGCGTCACCCCCGGCGAGGCCGCCGGCCGGACCGTGCCGTTCACCGTCACGGCCGAGGTGTCGTACGAGGGCAGGTCGCGACCGCTCACCTATCGGAGCAGGCTGAGCGTCGTCCGCGGGGAGACCTCGCACCGCCCGCTGGTCGACTGGCAGCCGTCCGTGGTGCATCCCCGGCTGCGCAAGGGCGACACGCTCGTGACCGGCGAGTCGGCGGCCCCGCCGATCGAGGCCGTGGACCGCGACAACGGGGTCCTGACGAAGCAGAAGTACCCTTCCCTCAGCCCCGTGCTCGACGAGCTGCGCAAGCGGTACGGCGACAAGGCGGGCGGCCGGGCCGGTGTGGAGCTGGCCATCCGTCACGCGGGCGCGGACGGCGCGGACCGGGCCGACACGCCGCTGCTCACCCTGGTCAAGGGCAGGCCGGGCCGGCTCCGCACTACCTTCAGCGCGCGGGCGCAGACGGCGGCCGAGACGGCCGTGGGGAAGTACCCGGACGCCTCCGTCGTGGCCGTCGAGGCGAGCACCGGCGAGATCCTTGCCGTCGCCGACCACCGCAACGACGGCTTCAGCGCGGCCCTGCTCGGCGAACGCGCACCGGGCTCCACCATGAAGATCATCAGCGCGGCGGCCCTGATCGACGCCGGCACGGCCACCGCGAACGGCCCGGCGCCCTGCCCGCCGTCCGCCGTCTCGATGAGCCAGACCTTCCGCAACCTCAAGGGCCTGGCGCCGGACGACCACGCCACCCTCTCCGAGAGCTTCGCCCGCTCCTGCAACACGGCGTTCGTGAAGTTCGCGGACGAGGTGAAGCCGGACACCCTCACCCGGGAGGCCGAGGAGCGCTTCGGGCTCGGCCGGAACAACTGGCAGATCGGCGTGCCCTCCTTCGACGGCCGGGTGCCCGCCGCCGGCGGCTCCGACAAGGCGGCCGGGCTGATCGGCCAGGGCCAGGTCCAGATGAGCCCGCTGAACATGGCCTCCGTGACGGCGACCGCGATGACCGGCACCTTCCGGCAGCCGGTGCTCGCGCCGCTCTCCCTGGACGGCCGCACACCGGCACGCGCGCGCGGGCTGCCGCCGGGCACGGTCGCGCAGCTGCGCGCCATGATGAACCGCACCGCGCGCAGCGGCACCGCGGCGGGAGTGATGGCCGGGCTGAGCGGGAACGTGGGCGCGAAGACGGGTTCGGCGGAGGTCGACGGGGAGACCAGGTCGGACAGCTGGTTCGCCGGCTACCGCGACGACGTGGCCGCGGCGGCGATGGTGGAGGACGGCGGCCACGGCATCGACGCGGCCGGTCCGATTGTCGCAAGCGTGCTACGGAACGCCGGCTGATGTCACCCGCGAAAACGGGGACTCTAAGGTGAATGCGGTCGTTGGGGTGGGTGAAGGCTGCGGGCAGCCTGCGAAAGGCGTGGAGGAACAGAGGCTGTGGGCAAGAGAAGGCGTGTCGCCGAGGGAGGACGGAAGACCCGTCCGGCCGTACTCGGCGGGATGATCGCCGTGGTGGTCGGCGGCGCCGCACTCGGCGCCTGGGCGCTCTACGGCGGCGGGGCCGCGGCCGACGAGCGGCCCGCCGCCACCGCCGGCCACAAGCCCGTACCGGCCGGCCCGCTCACCGCCACCGAGGTCCGCACGGCCGCCACCCGCTTCCTCACCGCCTGGCAGCGGGGCAGGGTCTTCGAGGCCGCCGCCGCCACCGACGACCCGTCCGCCGCGCGCGGGCTGCTCACCGGCTACGGCAAGGACGCCCACGTGAGGGACGTCACGCTCACCCCCGGCCCGGCGAAGGGCGCCGCGGTGCCCTTCTCCGTCAGGGCGACGGTGGCCTACCGCCACCTCAGCAAGCCGCTGTCCTACGGCAGTTCGCTCACCGTCGTGCGCCGGGCGAGCGACGGCAGGCCGCTGGTCGACTGGCACGCGTCCGTGGTCCACCCCGGCCTGAAGGACGGCGACACGCTCGTCACCGGCGCGTCCGGCACCCCGCCCGTCAAGGCGCTCGACCGCGACGGCGGCGAGGTGACGGCCGCCCGGTACCCGTCGCTGGGCACGGTGCTGGACGGCCTGCGGGAGAAGTACGGCAAGAGGGCGGGCGGCACCGCGGGCGTCGAGCTGCGCGTGGTGCGCGGCAAGGCGTCCCGGGCGGCCAAGCTGTCCGACAGGACGCTGGTGGAGCTGAGCCAGGGCACTCCGGGCACGGTGCGTACGACGCTCAGCCCGGCGCTCCAGGCGGTGGCCGAGCGGCAGGTGGCCCGGCGCGCGCGTGCCTCGGTGGTCGTCCTGCGGCCCTCGACCGGTGAGATCCTCGCGGTCGCCAACAGCGGCCACGGCTTCAACACCGCTTTCCAGGGCGCTCTCGCGCCCGGCTCCACGATGAAGATCATCACGTCCTCGCTGCTGATCGACAAGGGTCTGGCCGCCGCGGACCGGACGCATCCCTGTCCGAAGACGGTCACGTACGGCGGCTGGAAGTTCCACAACGACGACGACTTCCAGATCAAGGGCGGCACGTTCAAGGCGAGCTTCGCCCGCTCCTGCAACACCGCCTTCGTCAGCCAGGCGAAGAAGCTGAAGAACGACGACCTGACCCGGCAGGCCCAGCAGGTCTTCGGCCTGTCCAGGAACAACTGGCAGATCGGCGTGCCCACCTTCGACGGCTCGGTGCCGGTGCAGTCGGCGGCCCAGATGGCGGCCTCGCTGATCGGGCAGGGCGGGGTGCGCATGAACCCGCTGAACATGGCCTCGGTCGCCGCCACGGTCAGGTCGGGCACCTTCCACCAGCCCTACCTGGTCTCCCCGGCCGTGGACCACCGCACCCCGGCCACCGCGTCCCGCCGGCTGTCGGCCCGGACGCTGTCGCAGTTGCGCGAGCTGATGCGGTACACGGCCGCCTCCGGCACCGCCTCCGAGGCGATGTCAGGGCTCGGCCCGGACTTCGGCGCGAAGACCGGCTCGGCGGAGGTCGACGGACAGAAGAAGCCCAACGGCTGGTTCACCGCATACCGGGGCGACCTCGCCGCCGCGGGCGTGGTCCAGGCGGGCGGCCACGGCGGCGACACGGCCGGCCCGATCGTGGCGACGCTGCTGCGGACGGGCGGCTGATCCGGCGGCCGGCCCTGGATCCGCACGGGCTCGGCCGGTCACATCCGTACGGGCTCGGCCGGTCAGACCGGTGCGGGCTGGTCCGGTCAGACCCGTACGGGCTCGGCGGTGTACGTCCGGCGCAGGAATCTGATCAGGGTCTTCGACTCGAACTGGACCACTTCGACGCCGTGGTCGGTGTGGAACTCGACGACGGCCTGGACGCGTCCGCAGGGCCAGACGCGGACGTCGCCGCTCTCGGCCGGCGTCCGCAGCCCCTGTTCGAGGAGGGCGCGGGAGAAGGTCCACTCGTGCGGTCCGGGAAGGCCGACGCGGACGGAGCGGGGGTCGCTGTCGGGGTCGTAGCGCAGCATGACGGGTACGGACCCCGGGTCCTCCTCGTCCGTGACGATATGGGCGCGCGCGTACTGTTCGACTACCGACATCGGACCGCCCTCTCACGCAGCGTGACGTATGCGAAAGCTGTGCATCCGCTTTCTATCCAGCGTCGCACACTTTCCGGATTCCGCCCCGGTGAAAGGCGAGACCGGGTCTCTCTTGCAAAGCGTTCGCAACAAGGGCCTAAAATCGTACGGTGCACGTACCTGACGGATTCATCGACGCCCCCACCTCCGCGGTCACCGCAGTGGTCGCCGCCGGCGCCCTCGCGGTGAGCCTGCGCGGCGCCCGCCGCGAACTCGACGAGCGGACGGCACCGCTCGCGGGTCTCGTGGCGGCGTTCATCTTCGCCGTACAGATGCTCAACTTCCCCGTCGCCGGCGGCACCAGCGGTCATCTGCTGGGCGGCGCCCTCGCCGCGATACTCGTCGGCCCGTACACCGCCGTGCTGTGCGTGTCGGTGGTGCTGCTCATGCAGGGCGTGCTGTTCGCCGACGGCGGGCTGACCGCGCTCGGCGTGAACATCACCGACATGGCGATCGTCACCACCGTCGTGTCCTATGCCGTCTTCCGCGGCCTGCTCGCCGTGCTGCCCCGCAAGCGGCGCTCGGTGACCGTCGCCTCCTTCGTCGCCGCGCTGGTGTCCGTGCCGGCCGCCGCGGTCGCCTTCACCCTGATCTACGCGGTCGGCGGCACCACCGACGTGTCCCTCGCCAAGGTCGCGACGGCCATGATCGGCGTCCACGTGCTGATCGGCATCGGTGAGGCGGTCATCACCGCGCTGACCGTCGGCGCCGTCATCGCCGTACGGCCCGACCTGGTGCACGGCGCGCGCGGCCTGCACCAGCGGCTCCGGCTGCGCGTGGACGGCGTGCTGGTGGACGCGCCGGCTCCCGCGGCGCCCGTGGCGGCGCGCACCTCGCGGCGCACGCTGTGGGTGACCGGCCTCGTCACCTCCCTCGTCCTCGCCGGCTTCGTCAGCTTCTACGCCTCCGCCAGCCCCGACGGCCTGGAGAAGGTCGCGCACGACAAGGGGATCGACCGGAAGGCGCGGAAGCACACCGCGTCCGGCTCGCCGCTCGCCGGCTACGGCGTCAGGGACGTCAACGACTCCCGGCTGTCCGGCGGCCTCGCGGGCGTCATCGGCGTCGGCGTCACGATCGTCGCGGGCAGCACGGTGTTCTGGGCGGTGCGCAGGCGGCGCGGCGACGACGTCTCCCCCGCGAACACGGTCGTCTGACGTGGGCGCCGGACACGCGCACAGGCTCTACCGGCACGGGCAATCGCCCGTGCACGCCCTGCCGCCGCACACCAAGCTCGCCGCCACGTTCCTGTTCGTGGTGGTCGTCGTGTCGACCCCGCGCGAGGCGATGTGGGCGTTCGCCGGGTACGCCGTGCTGCTCGCCGCCGTCGCGCACCACGCGCGCGTGCCCGCCCGATTCCTGCTCGGACGGCTGCTGATCGAGGTGCCGTTCGTCGCGTTCGCGGTGCTCATGCCGTTCGTCGCGGAGGGCGAACGGGTGCACGTGCTGGGGCTCTCGCTCAGCGTCAACGGGCTGTGGGGCGCCTGGAACGTGCTCGCCAAGGGCACCCTCGGCGTCGCCGCCTCCGTGCTGCTGGCCGCCACCACCGAACTGCGGGAACTGCTGCTCGGGCTCCAGCGGCTGAGACTGCCGCCGCTGCTCGTGCAGATCGCGTCCTTCATGATCCGCTACGGCGACGTCATCACCGACGAGATGCGCCGGATGCGGATCGCCCGTGAGTCGCGCGGCTTCGAGGCGAGGGGCGTGCGGCACTGGGGCGTGCTCGCCAAGTCCGCCGGCGCGCTGTTCATCCGATCCTACGAGCGCGGGGAGCGCGTCCACCTGGCCATGGTGAGCCGGGGATACGCCGGCGCGATGCCGGTCATCGACGAGGTGACCGCGGACCGCGCACAGTGGCGGCACGCCCTCACCCTGCCCTGCGCCGCCCTCGTCGTCTGTCTGCTGGGATGGGTACTGTGACTGCTTCTCTGGAGGTCTCCGGCCTCGCCTTCGCCTACCCGGACGGGCACCAGGCCCTGTTCGGCGTGGACTTCTCCCTCACCCGCGGCGAACGGGTCGCACTCCTCGGCCCCAACGGCGCCGGCAAGACCACGCTGGTGCTGCATCTCAACGGCATCCTCGGCGGCGGCACCGGCACGGTGACCGTGGCCGGGCTGCCCGTCGGCAAGCGGCACATGGCCGCGATCCGGCAGAAGGTCGGCATCGTCTTCCAGGACCCGGACGACCAGCTGTTCATGCCGACCGTGCGGGAGGACGTGGCGTTCGGGCCGGCCGCCGCCGGGGTGAAGGGAGCCGCGCTGGAGGAGCGGGTGCGCACCGCGCTGGAACAGGTCGGCATGCGGGAGTTCGCCGACCGGCCCCCGCACCACCTGTCCTTCGGCCAGCGCCGCCGGGTCGCGGTGGCCACCGTGCTCGCCATGGAACCGGAGATCCTGGTCCTGGACGAGCCGTCCTCCAACCTCGACCCGGCCTCCCGCCGCGAACTCGCCGACATCCTGCGCGCCCTGGACGTCACGGTGCTGATGGTCACCCACGACCTGCCGTACGCGCTGGAGCTGTGCCCGCGCTCCCTGATCCTCAGCGACGGCGTGATCGTGGCGGACGGCCCGACCGGCGGGCTGCTCTCCGACGACACGCTGATGCGGGCACACCGGCTGGAACTGCCCTTCGGCTTCGACCCGAAGTCCGTGACGACGGGCGCGTGACCGCCGGGCTGAGAGACACCTCACGTTCCAGCCCGCCGCCGCCGAGGAATCGCAGCTCCGCGGCCGATGTTGCACCCTCTGTCGCAGGCGAGGGAAGGACGGCGGGCGTGGACGTGCACGGCACTGTGGCCGAGGGCTTCGAGCCGGTCAAGGAGGCGTTCGCAGGGAACTTCGCGCAGTTGGGCGAGCGCGGCGCGGCCGTCACCGTCTACCGCGACGGACACCGGGTGGTCCACCTGTGGGCCGGCACCAGAGACGTCGACGTGCCGGACGCCCCGGCCGGTGCGGCGCCGTGGGGGGCCGGGACCGCGCAGATCGTGCGCTCCGCCACCAAGGGCGTCGCCGCCGCCGCGCTGCTGCTCCTGCACCAGCGCGGAAACCTGGACCTGGACGCCCCGGTCGGCACGTACTGGCCGGAGTACAAGGCGGCCGGCAAGGAGCACACGCGGGTGCGGCACCTGCTCGCGCACCGCGCGGGCGTGCCCGTACTGGACCGCCCGCTGACCCCCGCCGAGGCCGCCGACCCCGGCACAGGTGCCGCGGCCGTCGCCGCCCAGGCCCCGGTGTGGGAGCCGGGCACGGACCACGGCTACCACGCCCAGACCTACAGCTGGCTCACCGGCGAACTGCTCCGCCGGGTCACCGGCCGTCCCGTGGGCGAGTGGATCGCCGACGAGATCGCCGGCCCCGTCGGCGCCGACCTGTGGCTCGGCCTGCCGGAATCGGAGCACGCGCGTGTGGGCCGTGTCGGCCCGCTGGACGCGCCCGCGACCGCCGGCGGCCTCAGGACACGTCCCAAGCGGGCGGTGGCCGAGGCCTACGCCGACCCGGGCTCCCTGACCCGCCGCGCGTTCGCCGCGATCACCCCGCTGCCCGACGAGAACGATCCCGCCTACCGCGCCGCCGCCCTGCCCGCCTCCAACGGCATCGCCACCGCCGACGGGCTGGCCCGCTTCTACGCCTCGCTGATCGGCGAGGTGGACGGCGGCACCCGCCTGTTCACCCCCGCCACGACGGAACTGGCCCGCGCCGAACAGTCGGCCGGAGCGGACCGGGTCCTGGTGGTGAACACCCGCTTCGGCCTCGGCTACATGCTGCACGGCGCCGCGTCCCCGCTGCTCTCCCCCGGCTCCTTCGGCCACCCGGGCCGGGGCGGCGCCCTCGCGTTCGCCGACCCGGACACCGGCATCGCCTTCGGCTACGTCACCAACGGCTTCCGCAAGAGCGTGACGGCGGACCCGAGGGCGCAGGCGCTGGTCCGCGCCCTGCGCACGGCGCTCGCCCGCTGACCGTCACACGTTGATCGGGTGCGAGGTCCGCCCGGAATCCTCGTCGATCTCCTCGTGCGCCTTGGCCAGCAACCGCATGGCCAGTTCGTTGAGCGCCCGGGCACCGGCGACCTCCTCGCCGACCCGGGGCTGGTTCGCGTCCACGCGGTGCCGGCTGGCGCGGCCGTGCGCCCGTACCTCGCTGCCGTCGGGCAGGCGCACCATGGCCACCGCGCGTGTGTGCTGATCGTCCTCCAGGAACTCCAGCTCCACGTGCCATCCCACAGTGGTGTGCATCATGAGGACCACCTCCGAGAACCACTCCTCCCAGGGTGCGCCACAGCACCCCGGCCCGTCATGTCGGCAGCGTCGCCAGGAAGCGCGCCCAGGCGGAGGGCGCCACCTTCAGCCGGGCGGTGTCCGGGGTCTTGGAGTCGCGGATGTGGACGGCGGTGGGGGTGGTGGCTACTTCGACGCAGTCGCCGGGGTCGTTGCCGTCGCTGTAGGTGCTCTTGAACCAGTGCAATTCCGGCGTGCTCATAGTCTCCCCAGCACTTGCTCGATGAAGGCCAGCGACTCCCTCGGTGTGAGAGCCTGCGCCCGGATCATCCCATGACGCGATTCGAGGATGCGGAGATCTCTGGGGTTTTCGACCGGCCGTCCGTTGAAGGCGCCGGTGGCGCGTCCGATCCCCGAGCCGTCCGCGAACTTCAGCACGTGGATCCGGCCGTCTCCTGACATCCCGGCGTGCTCCTGCCGCTCGGTCGGCATGATCTGGAGAGAGACATTCCGCAATTGCGCGACCACCAGCAGATGTTCGAGCTGTCGGCGCAGCACCATCCTCCCCCCGATAGGCCGCTCCAGCGTCACCTGCTCCTGGATGAAACTGAGCGAGGGGGCCGGTTCCCGGTCGAAGACGGACTGGCGTCCCACGCGTCCGGCGATCTCCCGCTCGATGACGTCCTCGGACAGCGGCGGATGCCGTACCTCGTACAGCGCTCTCATGTACTCCGGTGTCTGCAAGAGACCGTGGATGTTGTGGGTGCTGTACAGCAGCATCTCCACCGCACGGCCCTCCATGTGGGCCAGTTCCCGCACCTTCTTGGGGTACCGCGCCTTGCGCATGTCCTCCGTGAAGGCCCGCAGATGACCTTGCGCCCGCAGCACCTGGTCCGCCCGGTCCAGGAACTCCGGCCGGGGGATCCGCTGGCCCCGCTCCATCTTGCGGATCATGTCCTCGCCGTACCCGGTCACCTCGCCCAGGTCCAGTACCCGCATCCCCGCCGACTCCCGGCACACCTTGAGCAGGCGTCCCACCGCCTGCACCACGGGTTCGATCTCGTCCCCCGGTTCGACGTCCCAACCCGCCTCGTCCACATCCTCGTTCAACGTCCCACCTCCAGTCGCTGCCGTACCCGTACAACGCGAGGGACAGCCGGGACAGCACGGGACAGAGGCGGGACAAGGGAAGGCCGGTGAGGGTGCGGCCCCGTTCCCACGGGGCGACCCTCACCGGCCGCTGTCGGACGCGCCGCGTCAGGCGCGTACCAACTCCTTCTCCGCGTCGGGGTCGGCGGCGGTGCGCAGCCCCTCGCCCTCGACGTCGACGTTGGGCAGTGCGCGGTCCAGCCACTTCGGCAGCCACCAGGCGCGCCGGCCGAGGAGGGCGAGGACGGCCGGGACGATGGCCATGCGGACGATGAACGCGTCGAAGAAGACGGCGATCGCGAGGCCGAAGCCGATCATCTTGACCATCGACTCGCTGGAACCGATGAAGCCGGAGAAGACGGCGATCATGATGACGGCGGCGGCGGTCACGACGCGCGCGCCGTGCCGGAAGCCCGTCACCACGGCCTGGCCGGGGCTCTCGCCGTGGACGTACGCCTCCCGCATGCGGGTCACGAGGAACACCTCGTAGTCCATCGCGAGGCCGAAGACGACGCCCACCATGAAGATCGGCATCATCGACATGACCGGGCCGGTCTGCTCGACGTTCATCAGGCCGGACAGCCAGCCCCACTGGAAGACGGCGACGACGGCACCGAGGGCGGCGAGCACCGACAGCAGGAAGCCGAGGGCCGCCTTCAGCGGGACCAGGACCGAGCGGAACACCACGATCAGCAGGAGGAAGGCCAGGCCGACGACCAGGGCGAGGTAGGGCAGCAGGGCGTCGTTCAGCTTCTGGGAGACGTCGATGTTCATCGCCGTCGAGCCGGTGACGAGGACCGTGGAGCCGGTGTCCCGCGCGATGTCCGTGCCCTTGTCCCGGATGGCGTGCACCAGGTCCTCGGTAGTCGCGGAGGACGGCTTGGACTTGGGTACGACGGTGATGGTCGCGGTGTCGCCCGCCTTGTTGGGCGCCGCCGGCGTGACCGTGACGACGTCCTTCAGGCCCTTGATCTGGTCCTGGACCTCGGTGAAGGCGGCCTTGGGGTGCTTGCTGCCCTTGGCGTCGACGACGACCATCAGGGGGCCGTTGAAGCCGGGGCCGAAGCCCTCGGAGAGCAGGTCGTAGGCGCGGCGCTGGGTGGTGGAGACGGGCTGGGAGCCGTCGTCGGGCAGGCCCAGCTCCAGGGAGGCGGCCGGGACGGCCGCCGCGCCGAGGCCGACGACACCGAGCAGGAGCACGGCGACCGGCCGGCGGACGACGAAGCGGGCCCAGCGGGTGCCCATGTTGGGGCGGCCGGGGTTCTTCGGGGCCCGGCCGCCGCCGAGCAGCCTGCTCTTCTCACCGGTCGGCTTCACCTTGCGGCCGGCGTAGCCGAGCAGCGCGGGGATCAGCGTGAGGGCGATCAGGACGGCGATGGCGACGGTGCCCGCCGCGGCGACGCCCATCTTCGTCAGCATCGGGATGTTGACGACGGACAGGCCGACCAGGGCGATGACGACGGTCAGGCCGGCGAAGACCACCGCGGAGCCGGCGGTGCCGACGGCGCGGCCGGCGGCCTCCTCGCGTTCGCGTCCCTCGGTGAGTTCGGCGCGGTAGCGGGAGACGATGAACAGGGCGTAGTCGATGCCGACGGCGAGGCCGATCATCGAGGCCAGGGTGGAGGTCGTGGAGCCCAGGTCCAGGGTGGAGGCGAGCGCGGCGATGGTGGAGACGCCGATGCCGACGCCGATGAGCGCGGTCAGCAGGGGCAGCCCGGCGGCGAGCAGGGAGCCGAAGGTGATGACGAGGACGACGGCGGCGATCGCGATGCCGATGACCTCGCTTGAGCCGGTCCCGGGCGTCGCGTTCAGCGCGTCGCCGCCGACCTCGACGGTCAGTCCGGCGTCCCGCGCGTGCTGGGCGGCGGCCTTGAGGGCGTCCCGGGAGGAGTCCTCCAGTTCCATGCCGGAGACCTTGTACTTCACGGAGGCGTAGGCGACGGTGCCGTTCTTGCTGACGGCGTGGCCGCGGTAGGGGTCGGCGACGGAGGCGACCTCGGAGCCGCTTCCCAGCTCCTTGACGGTCTTCTCGACGGCCGCCTTGTTGCCGGCGTCCGTCATCTTCCCGCCGTGGTCGGCCTTGAAGACGACCCGGGCGGTGGCGCCGTCGGCGCTCATGCCGGGGAAGCGCTGTTCCAGCAGGTCGAAGGCCTTCTGGGCCTCGGTGCCGGGGATGGAGAACGAGGTGTTGCCGGCCGCCGGCGCGGACGCGGCGCCCACCCCCGCGAGGGTGAGCAGGGCGACCCATATGAGGGCGATGAAGTGGCGTCGCCGGAAGGCGAGCCGGCCGAGTTTGTAGAGGAACGTGGCCACGGAGGCGTACTCCCGGTCAGGTCGTGGATTCAGCTGGGCAGGGGTGATCAGCCCGACGACGTGAGCGGTGACGTCAGGTGGAGGCTGGTTCGAGGGGAGTGTCAGTCGGTCCGCACGCCGAGGGCGGGGAGGACCACGGCGTCGATGTACGAGGTGAGGAAGGTCTGGGTGGGCGGCTGGTCGTCCAGCAGGGCCCGGGTGGCGAAGCCGCCGACCATCATGTGCAGCAGGAACTCGATCGCCGGGCAGTCCGGGCGGACCTCGCCCCGGTCGATCGCGCGCTGTACGACCTGCCGGAACCCGCCCATCTCGGGGTCGACCATCTGGTCCCGGAAGGCCTCGCGCAGATCGTCGTTGTGGTGCATCGCCATGGCGACGCCCCGCATCAGCGCGGAGTTGCGCTCCATGGTGCAGTCGTCCTCCAGCGCCACGACGGCGTGCAGGTCGCCGCGGAGGGAACCGGTGTCGATGTCCCCCGTGTGGACCCGCTTGCCGTGCCGCAGCGCCTTGACGACCAGCTGGGCCTTGCCGCCCCACTGGCGGTAGAGCGTGGCCTTGCTGGACCGGGTGCGGGCGGCCACGGCGTCCATGGTGAGGGCGTCGTAGCCGACCTCCCGGAGCAGGTCGAGGACGGCCTCGTACAGCTCGGCCTCGCGCTCGGGGGTGATCCGGCTGCGACGGGCCGTCGAGACGGCTTCGGTCATGCCTGTCACCTTCCCCGCTTCCGGAACTTTCGTCGTCGTACCTGACTGAAGATACCCCGGGCCGTCTGCGAAACGAAACTGTTTCGTACGTGTGCTGGGTCACGAAGGTGAAGAGCCCGTAAGGTCCGCGCGGCGCGGGCTCACGAGTTGCTGGTGCCGTGGGACCGGAAAAGCATGGGGAGGTGAGCTATCTGCGCTGTCCCCACCTCAGCGGCGACCTGCTGTGTTTCGTGGCCGAGGACGACCTCTGGCTGGCCCCCCTCCACACCCCGGGCCGCGCCTGGCGGCTCACCGCGGACCGCACCAAGACCGGGCCCCCGCGCTTCTCGCCCGACGGCCGGCACATCGCGTACACGACCTGGCGCAGCCTCGCCCCCGAGGTCCACCTCGTCGCCGTCGACGGCGGGCCCGCGAAACAGCTGACGTACTGGGGCAGCGCCGACACCCAGGTGTGCGGCTGGACGCCCCCCGACCCGGACGGCACCACGGACATCCTGGCCGTCGCCTCCCACGGCCAGCCCTTCTCGCACTTCACCTGGGCCTACAAGGTCCCCGCCGACGGCGACCCGGGCGGACGGCTGCCCTGGGGGCCGGTCGCCGACATCCAGGCCGCCGACCTCGCCGGTGAGCGCAGGACGCTGCTGCTCACCGGTACCCCGCCGCACGAACCGGCCGCCTGGAAGCGGTACCGCGGCGGTGCCACGGGCCGGCTGTGGCTGCACGGGCAGCGTCTCCTGCCGGACCTCGGCGGCCATCTGTCCTCACCCGTGTTCGTCGCCGGCCGGATCGCCTTCCTCTCCGACCACGAGGGCGTCGGCAACCTGTACTCCTGCGCCTACGACGGCACCGACCTGCGCCGCCACACCGACCACGACACCTTCTACGCCCGGCACGCCGCCGGCGACGGCAGCCGCGTGGTCTACCAGTGCGCGGGCGACCTGTGGCTGGTGGACGACTTCTCCCCCGACGGCGTACCGCGCAGGCTCGACGTCCGGCTCGCCGGACCGCGCACCGGCCGCCGCCGCCACCAGGTGCCGGCCGCGCAGGACATCGACGGCATCGCCGTGGACGAGACCGGCCGGGCCAGCGCCGTCGTCGTCCGCGGCAGCCTGTACTGGCTCACCCACCGCGACGGCCCGGCCCGCACCCTCACCGACACGCCCGGTGTCCGGGTACGGCTGCCGGAGATGCTGGGCTCCACCGGGCAGGTCGCCTACGTCACCGACGCCGAGGGCGAGGACGCCGTCGAGATCGCCCGCCTGCCCCGCGCCACCGGCGACCGCCCGCCGCGCCGGCTCGCCTCCGGCGCGCTGGGCCGCGTCCGGGAGCTGGTCTGCGACCCGCGGGGCGAGCGGCTGGCCGTCGCCTCGCACGACGGACGGCTGCTGCTGATCGACGTGCCGGAGGAGGAAGGGGGAGAGACGGAGGGAGAGGCCGGTGGTCCGGGTGGGCGGGTGACCGAGCTGGTGCGGTCCGGGAACGGGCCCGTGCGGGACCTCGCCTTCTCCCCCGACGGCACCTGGCTCACCTGGTCCCACCCCGGCATCGGCCGCACCCTGCGCCAGATCAAGCTGGCCCGGATCAAGGACCGGCTCATCGTGGACGTGACCAACGGCCGCTTCGAGGACGAGAACCCGGTGTTCACCCGCGACGGCCGCTACCTCGCCTTCCTCTCCTGGCGCGGCTTCGACCCGGTGTACGACGTCCACACCGGCGACCTGTCCTTCCCGCTCGGCTGCCGCCCGTACCTCGTCCCACTCTCCTCGGCGACCCCCTCCCCCTTCGCCCTGAACCCCGAGGGCCGCCCCGCCGCCGGCGGACTCGACCCGCTGGTGGACGACGAGGACACCGGCGAGGCCGGCACGGTGACCGTCGAGGTGGAGGGGCTGGAGAACCGGGTCACGCCGTTCCCGGTCATCGCCTCCAAGTACTCCGCGCTGTACCCGGTCGCCGGCGGCGGCCTGGTCTGGCTGCGCTGGCCGATCTCCGGCGCGCTCGGCGAGACCTTCGCCAGCCCGGACGACACCACCGGCCGCCCGACCCTCGAACACTTCGGCATCGGCAAGGCGAAGAAGTCCGAACTCGTCGGCCACCTCGACTGGTTCGCCGTCAGCGGCGACGGCACCCGGCTGGTCGTCGTCGACGAGGGCGAGCTGCGGGCCGTGCCGTCGGCCGAGCCCGGCGACAGTGACACGACCGTCTGGATCGACTCGCGCCGCATCCTGCACGAGGCCGACCCGCCCGCCGAATGGCGCCAGGCCTACGACGAGGCGGGACGCCTGATCCGCGCCTACTTCTGGGACCCGGGCATGTGCGGCATCGACTGGGACGCGGTGCTCGCCCAGTACCGTCCCCTGGTCGAACGGGTCGCCTCCCCCGACGAGTTCGCGGACCTGCTCCGCGAGGTCCTCGGCGAACTCGGCACCTCCCACGCCTACGTCACCGCCGCCCGCCGCAACGAGGGCCCGCCCCACTACCAGCGCCGGCAGGGCCTCCTCGGCGCCGACCTCGTCCGCCGCGACGGCCGGTGGCTGGTCAGACGCGTCCTGCCCGGCGACTCCTCCGACTCCAAGGCCCGCTCACCGCTGGCCGGCACGGGCATCCGCGAGGGCGCCGCCCTCACCCACGTCGACGGCCGCCCGGTCGACCCGGTCACCGGCCCCTACCCCCTGCTCGCCGGCTCCGGCGGTACCACCGTGGAGCTGACGTTCACCCCCGCCGAGGGCGAACCCGGGCGGGCCCGGCGGGTCGCCGTCGTCCCGCTCGTCGACGAACGCCCGCTGCGCTACCAGGACTGGGTGGCCAAACGCCGCCAGGTCGTCCGGGAGCTGAGCGACGGCAAGTGCGGCTATCTGCACATCCCCGACATGGGCGGTTCCGGCTGGGCCCAGTTCAACCGCGACGTGCGCATGGAGGTCTCCCGGCCCGCGCTGATCGTGGACGTGCGCGGCAACGCGGGCGGGCACATCAGCGAACTCGTCATCGAGAAACTGACCCGTACGATCCTGGGCTGGGACCTGACCCGGGACGCGCAACCGGTGTCGTACATGTCCAACGCCCCCCGCGGCCCGGTGGTGGCCCTGGCCGACGAGGCGACCTCGTCCGACGGCGACATGATCACGGCGGCCTTCAAGCTGCTGGGGCTCGGCCCGGTGGTCGGCCAGCGCACCTGGGGCGGTGTCGTCGGCATGACCGGCCGGCACCGGCTGGGCGACGGCACGGTCATCACCGTCCCCATGAACGCCGCCTGGTTCGACGCCTACGGCTGGTCCGTCGAGAACCACGGCGTCGCCCCGGACCTGGACATCACGCGCACCCCGCTGGACTGGGCCGAGGGCCGCCACGCCCAGCTGGCCGACGCCGTCGGGCTGGCCCTGGACCTCCTGGCGGCCACCCCCGCGGCGACGCCACCGGGCTACCGCGACGTCCCGGACCGATCCCGCCCGAAACTGCCCCCGAGAACGGCCTCCTGACGGGCCGTCCGTCCCCCGCACAGCGGCGCGGGGCACCCCTCGCGAAGAAGGGCACCCCACGCCGGTCCGGCCGGAGCCTCGACTAGGCGTCGTAGTCCTGGTCGAAGCGGTCCTCCGCCTGCGGCTCCGTGTCCTCGATGTCACGGTGGCCGGGGCGGGTCCGCTCAGGCTGGCGGCCCTGGCGGCCCTGGCGGTCCTGCGGACCGCGCTGGCCGGCCTTCTCGCGGGCCTGGCCGAGCTTCTCCTCGGCCTGCTCCGGCCGCCGGCCCGACTTCTCCTGGAACTGGTCCTTCATACCCATGTGGGTTCACTCCCGTAGTGGGTGGGGAATCGGCCCCTCGGTGGGGCCTCGACCAGATTCACACGGGCGAACACGGAGTGCATGTCGATCAGTTACCGTGCGTGGCGCGCGCGGTCTCGTCGGCCGCCCCACCTGCGCCGACGAGCCCGGAGCGCATCCCCTGGAGGCGCGGTGCGAACCGCTTCATCTCGCGCTGCCCGACCGTGGCGATGAGCGCGGGGAGGTAGCCGCGCACGCCCTGCATGCCGCGCAGCCACCACTGTCCGTACACATGCGCCGAGCGCCGCTCGATCCCGGCGACGAGCCGGTCCACCGCGGGGCCCAGCGGGTAGGTCTTGTTCGACGGCCACGGCAGCCGCTGCCGCAGCTCCCGCATGACGTCGTCCTGGTCGGCGCCGCGCACCATGTCGGTGTCGGTCCAGGACAGATAGGCGACCCCGACGCGCACGCCCTGGTAGCCGACCTCGGCGCGCAGGCTGTGCGCGTACGCCTCCACGCCCGACTTGGACGCGCAGTACGCCGTCATCATCGGTGCCGGCGTGATCGCGGCGAGCGAGGCGACCTGGAGCAGATAGCCGCGGCTCTCGGCCAGCACCGGCAGGAACGCCCGCGCGGTCACCGCCGAACCGATCAGGTTGACCTCGATCACCCGCCGCCACGCCTGCGGATCGGAGTCGGCGAACGGACCGCCGGTCGCCACACCGGCGTTGGCGACCACGATGTCGACCTTCCCGAAGCGTTCCTTGACCTCCCGCGCGACCCGGCTCATCGCCTCGTGGTCGGTGACGTCGGCGTACCAGTGCGCGCTCTCGCTGTGCAGCCGCCCGGAGACCTCCTTGAGCACGTCCTCCTCCAGCCCGACCAGCGCGACCTTCGCCCCGCGCGCGGACAGCTTGCGCGCCAGCAGCTCACCGACGCCGCGCGCCGCTCCCGTGACGACCGCGACCTGTCCTTCGAGGCTGACCCTGCTCATGCGCCCTCCTTGACCTGCTGTACGGGTGTGACAGGGGAACCTGCCGGGGACTTCGGGGAGTCGGCTGCCGTGACGTACGTGCCGGCCAGTTCCCTGATGCGGCCGGTCACCGGCTCCGGCGCCTCGATCGGGGTCATGTGGCCGATGCCGGGCAGCTCGGTGAGGCCGACGCAGCGCGGCAGCGCGGCGACCAGCGCACGGGCGTGCACCGGGGGCGTGAGCCGGTCCGACGTGCCGAACAGGACGGCGGTGGGCACGTGCAGCTCCCGTACGCCGTGGTCGAGGTCGAGCGTGCTCAGCACCCCGGCCCAGGCGTGGCGTACGGCGCGCGGGCAGCCGTGCACGATGCGCGCGCACGCCTCCACCATGTGCCGGGCCGAACCGGCGCCCATGGTGCCGTACTTGAGGACGCGCAGGGCGAGGGGCGTGACCGGTCCGAGGGGCGCGCGCGAGCCGAGGACGCGCCCGGTGATCCAGGTGCGCACGCGTCCGGCGCGCATCGGCACCACGCGCGACTCGGCGATCAGCCGCGAACTCCCCGTGCTGCACAGCAGGACGGCGGCGGCGTGTTCGCGGAAGCGGGGGCGCCCGGCGGCGGCCATGACCGTCATGCCGCCCATGGAGTGGCCGACGACCAGCGCCTTCTGCCCGGGGGCGAGTGTCTGCGCGAGTACCGCTTCGAGGTCGTCCGCCAGCGTGTCGGTGGTGCAGGCGGGGCTCGACGGACTGCGCCCGTGGCCCCGCTGGTCGTAGGCGATCACCCGGTGGTCGGCCGCCAGGTCGCGTATCTGGGCCGCCCAGAACGCCGTCGAGCAGGTCCAGCCGTGGGAGAGGACGACCGGGGGCGCGTCCTGCGGGCCGTGCACCTCGACGTGCAGGCGCGCGCCGTCGGCGGACGTGACGGTGAGGGTGCGGGAGGGGGTGGGCGGGGCGTACGGGCCGGAGGTCACGGAGGTGACCGGGGTGCGCCGGCTCATGCGGCGGCCTCGCTCTGCCGGGTCCCGTCGTCCTGCGCCGGCGCGGACCGCCCGGCCGCGCGCACGACCTCGTACTCCGCGAGGTCCACCCGCCGGGTCGCGCGCCGGAACTCGGTCGTCGTACCGGGCCAGATGGTGGTGTTGCGGCCGCTCGCGTCCTGGTACCAGCTGGTGCAGCCGCCGGTGTTCCACACGGTCCGCTTCATGCGCTCCTGCACCCGCCGGTTCCAGGCCTCGACGGCGTCGGGCCGGGCGTCCAGGGCCGTGCCGTCGCCCAGGACGTGGAGCTGGCGCAGGTAGTCGGCCAGGTAGTTCAGCTGGGACTCGATCATCAGGATCATGGAGGAGTTCCCCAGGCCGGTGTTGGGCCCGATGACCGTCATGAAGTTCGGGAACCCGGCCGCCGCGGCGCCGCGCAGCGCCCGCATGCCGCCCTTCCAGGACTCGGCGAGCGTCATGCCGTCGGCGCCGACCACGCGCTCGGCGATGGGCATGTCCGTGACGTGGAAGCCCGTACCGAAGATGATCGCGTCGACCTCGGCCTCGGTGCCGTCGGCCGCGACGACCGTCGACCCGCGGACCTCGCTGAGCCCACTGGCGACGACGTCCACATTGGGCCGGGCGAGCGCCGGGTAGTAGGTGCTGGAGAGCAGGATCCGCTTGCAGCCGATGCGGTAGTCGGGGGTGAGCCTGGCGCGCAGGGCCGGGTCCTTGACGGCGCGGGCCATGTTGCGCTTGGCGAGCTGTTCGACGACGCCGAGTTCGTCGGGGCGCTTGGTGAACGCCTGGACCTGGAGCTCGCGGATGCCCCACAGCAGCCCGCGCCGGACCTGGGCGGTGACCGGCAGCCGCCGGTGCAGCCACCGCTCGGCGCCGCTGATGGCCCGGTCGACGCGGGGCAGCACCCACGGCGGGGTGCGCTGGAAGAGGGTGAGCCGGCCGACCTCCGGCTGGATGGCGGGCACGATCTGGATGGCGGAGGCGCCGGTGCCGACCATGGCGACCCGCTTGCCGCGCAGGTCGTAGTCGTGGTCCCAGCGGGCGGAGTGGAACACCTGACCCGGGAAGGACTCGAGGCCCGGGATCCGAGGGATCTTCGGGTCGGACAGCGGTCCGGTGGCGGAGACGACGACGTCGGCGGTCAGCGTGCCGCGCGTGGTCTCGACGGTCCACCGCAGCTTCTCGGTGTCCCAGGTCATCAGCTTGACCTCGGAGCCCAGGCGCAGGTGCGGGCGCAGTCCGAACAGGTCGGTGACGTGCTCCAGGTAGGCCCGGATGTGCCGCTGCCCGGAGAAGGTGCGCGGCCAGTCGGGGTGCGGCGCGAAGGAGAAGGAGTAGAGGTGGGAGGGCACGTCGCAGGCGCACCCGGGGTAACTGTTGTCCCGCCAGGTGCCACCGACGCTGTCGGCCCGTTCCAGGACGACGAAGTCGGTGATCCCTTCCCGGCGCAGCCGCACGGCGGCCCCGAGACCGCCGAAGCCGGACCCGATCACCGCCACCCGTACATGCTCGTGCTCGGCCATCCCGAGACCTCCACGCATCACCTAGAAACCCTGCCAGTGAACACTGGCGCAATGGGACTGTAGAGCAGCTCCGTACCGAGCGGTAGGGGGCGGGAGAAGGAAGTTACCGGCGGTACGCCATAGGCTGCGGTCGTGGCAGAGGACGCACAGCACTTCGAGGCCGGCCCCCGGGCGGCGCACCCCCCGGCGCCCCGCGAGTACCGCACGGAGGAACTGGCCCGGCTGGCCGGCATCACCGTGCGCACCCTGCGCTTCTACCGCGAGCGCAGACTGCTGCCGCCACCGCGCCGCGAGGGCCGCATCGCCTGGTACGACGACCACCACCTGGCCCGGCTGCGCACCATCGCGGCCCTGCTGGAGCGCGGCCACACCCTGACCGGCATCGCGGAGCTGGCCGAGGCCTTCGACCACGGACGCGACGTCGCCGACCTGCTCGGCGTGGGCACCCCCAGCGAGGAGGAACCGGTCCGCCTCACACCCGAGGAACTCGCCGCCCGCTTCGAGGGCGAGGTCACCCCCGACAACCTCGCCGCCGCCATGGAGCTGGGCTACCTCGGCACCGACGGCGACGAGATCGTCCACATCAGCCGGCGCCTGCTCGACGTCTCCTCCGCCCTGGTCCGCGAGGGCATACCGCTCGCCGAGGTACTGGCGGCCGGCGCCCGCGTCCGCGAACACGCCGACACCCTGGCCGCCCTCTTCACCGACCTGATCCTGCGCCACGCCCCCGAGGAGGACCTCCACCGCCTGCGCCCGCTGGCCCGCAGCGTCGTGGAGGCGGAACTCTCCCTGGCCCTGGACCGGCGTATGGGCGAGCGCGGCCGGGGAAACCCGTAGGCCCGCTACAGGTCGTACACGACGGTGACCGGCGCGTGGTCCGACCACCGCTCGGCGTGCGTGGCCGCGCGCTCGACGAAACCCTTGACCGCCCGGCCGGCGAGCCCCGGCGTGGCGATCTGGTAGTCGATCCTCCACCCCGAGTCGTTGTCGAAGGCCCGCCCGCGGTACGACCACCACGTGTACGGGCCCTCGGTGTCCGGGTGGAGGGCGCGGACGACGTCGACGTAGCCGCCGTCCGCCGGTTCGAGGACCCGGCCGAGCCAGGCGCGCTCCTCGGGCAGGAAGCCGGAGTTCTTGGTGTTGCCGCGCCAGTTCCTCAGGTCGGCCTGCCGGTGGGCGATGTTCCAGTCGCCGCAGACCAGCACCTCGCGCCCGTCGGCGGCGGCCCGCTCGCGCAGGTCCTTCAGGTGGGTGAGGAACTCGTCCATGAAGCGGACCTTCTCGTCCTGCCGTTCGGTGCCGGCCTCGCCGGAGGGCAGGTAGAGGGAGGCGACGGTGACGCCGGGCAGGTCGGCCTCGACGTAGCGCCCGCTGCCGTCGAACTCGGCCGAGCCGAATCCGACCCGGACCCGGTCGGGTTCGCGGCGCGTGTAGAGGGAGACGCCCGCGCGGCCCTTCGCGGCGGCCGGGGCGTGGGTGACGTGCCAGCCGTCGGGGCCGCGGACCTCCTCGGGCAGCTGGTGCGGCTCGGCGCGGACCTCCTGGAGGCAGACGACGTCCGCCTCGGTCCCGGCGAGCCACTCCACGAAGCCCTTCTTCGCGGCGGCCCGCAGTCCATTCACGTTCACGGAGGTCACAGTCAGCACCCGGGCACCCTACCGGCACAGGCACACTGGTCGGGGTCCGCACGACCCGGACCCCTGCCGCCCACTGCATAGAAGTACGATACTCAGAATGAATATACGTCGCGTTCGGTTCGATCACCCCGACGCCACCAAGCTCAACGACGAGGTCCAGGCCGAGTACCACCTGCGCTACGGCGACGGCGGCGACGCCACCGCCCTCGACCCCGCCGACTTCGACCCGCCCCGGGGCCTGTACCTGATCGCGTACGACGAGCACGACCGCCCCGTGGCCACCGGCGGGTGGCGCGGCCAGGACCGCAACGAGGAGGGCAACGAGGACGGCGACGCCGAACTCAAGCGGATGTACGTCGTCGAGGACATGCGGGGCCGCGGCCTGGCCCGCCGCATACTCGCGGCCCTGGAGGAGGACGCCCGCGCGGCCGGCCGGCTCCGCATGGTCCTGGAGACGGGCACCAAGCAGCCCGAGGCGATCGCGCTGTACACCTCCAGCGGCTACGAGCCGTGCGTGAAGTTCGGCTACTACCGCCACTACGAGGACAGCCGCTGCTACGCCAAGCGCCTGTGAACCACGCACGCGCCGGGTCCCGCCCCGCACCGCTTCCCCGGCGGGCGCGGACCCGGCCACGCGCCATGCCCGTGAAACGACGAAGATCCCGGCCGATCGTGATGATCGGCGGGATCTTCGTCACCGTCCCGAGCTGACTCGGGGACAGTTGTGCGTGGACCTGAGGGGATTCGAACCCCTGGCCCCCTCGATGCGAACGAGGTGCGCTACCGGACTGCGCCACAGGCCCTTGCAACGAGTGAAACTCTAGCATCCCGATCGCGGTGCCCGGAAATCCGCTCCCTGACTGGTCAGGGCGGGCCGGGAGGGGTGCGGGCGGGCGTGGTCACTCGTTGGCCGCACGCGGGCGTCCGCCCTCGTCGTACTGGTCGAAGAGAGGCGTACGGCCGCGTTCCCGCGCCCGGCGCGCGGAGGCCGCACGGCGTGCGTCGCTGCGGCCGGCCACCGGCTTCTCCCCGGGCGCGGGGGCCGCCTCGTCCGCCTCGCCCTGCGGCGCGTGGCCCGCCTCGCGCTCCGGCGCGACCGCGCTGGAGCGCGCCGAACTCCAGGTGTCGGGCGCCCCCAGATCCACGTCGGAGGTGGCGCGCGGAGCGACCGGCGCGGTGACGTACGTCGGCAGGGGCACCGGCACCGGGTCCCAGCTGTCCCCGTGCCCGGGCCTGCGCTGCCGCTCCCGCTGCTGGTCGACCCACTCGGCGTGGTCGGTCTGCTCGACGAGGGCCCGCCGGTCCGCGGCGAGCGAGGAGAGGCCCGTGTCCGTGCCGCTGTCCAGGCCCTGTTCCACCTGGTCCGCGCCGGGGTCCGCGTCGAGCGGGGCCCGGCGGCGCGGCTGGCGCTCGCGCAGGCGCTGGGCGGCGACCTCGGCGTGCCGGCGGTCCATCTGGTAGGCGAACCGGCGGAGCTCCTGCGCGCGCAGATAGGCGATGTAGCCGCTGAGCGTCACGGCCGGCACGGCGGGCACCCACAGGAAGGCGAGCCCGCCGACGGCGGCGACGATCGCGCCGAGCGTGAAGGCGAGGAAGAGCATCACGGTGGTGCGCCGCCGGCGCGCGAGCACCTTCGAGCGCCGGGCGCGCGCCTCGGCCGCCTGTGCCGAGGGCTCCCGCCGGGCGGCCGGCACCCGCTGGGACGGGACCCCGGGCGGGTGGCCGGATCCCGGGCCGGCCGCCGGTTCGGCGGCCTGGCCGCGTGCCGGTTCGGCGGTGCCGGGTGTCTCGGGCTCGGCGTCCGGGGCGGCCTGACGGCGGGTCGGAGGCATGGCGAAGGCCCGGACGTCCACCGAGTCGGTGACCGCGTCCGGATCGCCGGCGTCCGGCTCCCCCTCCTGGGTGGAGCGCGCCCGCAGGTCCCTGGCGTACCGGCGCTCCATCCCCGCCCGTCCGGACAGCAGCCGGATGGCGGTGCTGAAGCGTTCCGTCGGACGGGCCTCGTTCAGCTCGTCCTGCCTACGGAGCCACATCGGCACCAAGTAGGCGGCCCAGGCCCCGACAATGACTGCGTAGATGAGGCCGCTGCTGCTCACGCCTCACACGGTAGAGGGGTTTGCGTGAGGCCATCCGCCAATTGGGCCGGTGTGTCGCACGATCCGGCTGATATTTCCAGCATTTTTTGGGACCGATGCGATCAGCGGACCGCCGCAGGCGCGAATTATGTGCCGCACGAACGGTCAACAGCGGATCAATTTCGAACACATATTCAATTTCTCGGGCGCTCGACGGGATTCCCCGGGGCGCCGGCCGGCCCCCCGGCACGCCGGGCCTCGCGGGAACGCCCCCGGTGCCAGCGGGCGAGCAGCCCGTCGGGCACCTCTTCCGCGGTGAGCGCGAAGACCAGGTGGTCGCGCCAGGCCCCGTCGATGTGCAGATAACGCGGCCGGATCCCCTCCTCGCGGAATCCGAGTTTCTCCACGACCCGGCGGCTCGGCCGGTTCTCGGGGCGAATGCACACCTCGACGCGGTGCAGTCCGACGGTGCGGAAACAGTGGTCCACCGCCAGCGCGACGGCCGTCGGCATCACCCCGCGTCCGGCCACCCCCTGGTCCACCCAGTAACCGACGTGTCCGGAACACATCGATCCCCAGGTGATCCCGGCGACCGTCAGCTGTCCGACGAGCCGCCCCTGGTACTCGATGACGAACGGCAGCATCCGGCCCGCGCCGGCCTCGGCCCGCAGATGCCGGACCATCTGGCGGTAGGTCGGCCGGTGCGC
Organism: Streptomyces sp. NPDC006309; assembly: GCF_040613095.1. Taxonomy (NCBI): domain Bacteria; kingdom Bacillati; phylum Actinomycetota; class Actinomycetes; order Kitasatosporales; family Streptomycetaceae; genus Streptomyces; species Streptomyces sp. NPDC006309. The sequence goes on from NZ_JBEXRO010000003.1 coordinate 170,876, forward strand.
GACCGGCCCGCTCGGCGTGGGCGGCGGGATGGTCGCCTCCCAGGGCCGCAGCCAGTCACGGTTGCGCCGGTTCACCTCGCGCCAGACCCGCTGGTCGCGCAGCTTTATCGGCCGGAGGACGACCTCGCCGTCCGCCAGCACGGCGGGCCAGGAAGGGCTGTTCAGCTCGCACCCCCACCGCTGCCGGGTCTGGGGTGGTCACCGCCGCGGATCTGGTCGACGGCGTGCACGAGGAGGGGCTCCAGGACGGCGAGGCCGTCCCGCACCCCTCCGGTGGACCCGGGCAGGTTGACGATCAGCGTTCCGCCGGCCACGCCCGCGAGTCCCCGGGACAGCGCCGCGGTCGGCACCTTGTCCCGCCCGTAGGCGCGGACGGCCTCCGCGATGCCCGGCACCTCGCGGTCGATGACCGCGCGGGTCGCCTCGGGGGTGCGGTCGGTGGGCGAGACGCCCGTACCGCCGGTGGTGACGACCACGTCGTACCCGGCCGCCACGGCCGCCCGCAGTTCCGCCTCGACCGGTTCGCCGTCGGGCACCACCCGCGGCCCGTCCACGGCGAAGCCGAAGCCCTCGAGACCCCGCGCGACCAGCGGACCGCCCCTGTCCTCGTAGACCCCGGCGGCGGCCCGGTTGGACGCGGTGACGACCAGCGCCGCGTACGGTGCCCGCGGCGCCCCGCCGGTCGTGCCGTCGCCGGTCATGCCCGGCTCCAGTCGCCCGACGCGCCGCCCGTCTTCTCCTCCACCCGTACGTCCGTGATGACCGCTCCCTTGTCGACCGCCTTGACCATGTCGATCACGGTGAGCGCGGCGATGGTCACCGCGGTGAGGGCCTCCATCTCGACGCCCGTGCGGTCCGTCGTCTTCACGGTGGCCCGGATCTCCACGGCGTCGTCCGCGACCGACAGGTCCAGTCTCACACCGGACACCGACAACGGGTGGCACAGCGGGATCAGATCCGGGGTGCGCTTGGCGCCCATGATCCCCGCGATGCGGGCGGTGGCGAGGGCGTCCCCCTTGGGCATCCCCTCACCGCGCAGCAGCTCGACCACGCGCGGTGAGACGAGGACCCGGCCGCCGGCACGGGCGGTGCGGGCGGTCACGTCCTTCCCGGACACGTCGACCATGCGGGCCGCGCCCGCCTCGTCGATGTGCGTCAGTCGGTCCTGCACAGGGCGTCCGGGGGTCTCCCCCCGGGAAGGCACAGTCATGGTGTGGCGCTCCCGGTCCGGGCCCGGCGCGGTGCGGTGCGCGGGCCTGCTGTGCCCGACACGCTACCGCCAAGCCGGGGCGCGCAGCGGACGAGGACCGGCCTGTGGACGGGCACGCGCGCGTGCGTCAGCCGAGGAGGACGACCTCCACCTCGGTCCCGGGCTCCACCGACTCCACGTCCTCGGGGACGACGATCAGCGCGTTCGCCCGCGCGAGCGCCGCGACCAGGTGGGAGCCAGCGCCGCCCACGGGGCTGACCTTCCCGTCCGCGTGGACGCCGCGCAGGAACTGCCGGCGCCCCCGGGGCGAGCGCAGCGCCTCGTCCGCCGTGAGCACGGCCCGCGCCCGGGGCCGGTGGATGTCCGTGAGGCCCGACAGCGTGCGGATCGCGGGACGGACGAACAGCTCGAAGGAGACGTACGACGACACCGGGTTGCCGGGCAGGGCCAGCACCGGGATGTGGTCGGGGCCGATGGAACCGAAGCCCTGCGGCTTGCCGGGCTGCATGGCGATCCTGCGGAACTCCACACCGCTGCCCGCCTCGTCCGCGTCGGCGGCGTACGACAGCGCCTCCTTGACGACGTCGTACGCCCCGACGCTCACCCCGCCCGTGGTCACCAGCAGATCCGCGCGGATCAGCTGGTCCTCGATGGTGGAGCGGAGGGTCTCGGCGTCGTCGGCGACGGCACCGACCCGGTAGGCGATGGCGCCCGCGTCCCGCGCGGCGGCGGTGAGCGCGAAGCTGTTGGAATCGTGGATCTGGCCCGGGCCCAGTTCCTCACCGGGCTGGACGAGTTCGCTGCCGGTGGACAGGACGACCACGCGCGGGCGCGGGCGCACCCGGACCGTGCCGCGGCCGATCGCGGCGAGCAGCGCGAGCTGCGGCGGGCCGAGGACCGTGCCGGCCTCCAGGGCCAGGTCACCGGCCTTCACGTCGCTGCCCCTGGCACGCACGTGCGCGCGTGCCGCGGCGGGCCGGTACACGCGCACCTGCCCCTCGGCGCCCTGGGGGGCCAGGCTGCGCGAGCGCATGCCGCTCACCGGGCCCTCGCCGAGTCCTCCGTCGGTCCACTCGACGGGGACGACGGTCTCGGCGCCGGGCGGCAGCGGCGCGCCGGTCATGATGCGCGCGGCCTGCCCGGGACCGACCCGGACCGGGTCGGCCGCGCCCGCCGCGACGTCCCCGACGACCTCCAGGACGGCCGGGAACTCCTCGCCGGCGCCCGCGATGTCCGCGACCCGCACCGCGTACCCGTCCATGGAGCTGTTGTCGAACGGCGGCAGGGACACCGGCACCGTGACGTCCTCGACCAGGACACAGCCCTGGGCGTCGAGCAGTTGCAGCTCGATGGGTTCCAGGGGGCGGACGGCGGAGAGGATGTCCTCCAGGTGCTCGTCCACCGACCACAGGTCGTCCGGGCCGGCGGGGCGGGTCGCGGCGCTGGTCAAGGCTGCTGCATCTCCTCGGCTACGTAACTGCGGAGCCAGGTCCGGAAGTCCGGGCCCAGGTCCTCACGTTCGCATGCGAGTCTGACAATGGCACGGAGGTAGTCGCCACGGTCGCCGGTGTCATAGCGGCGGCCCTTGAAGACGACGCCGTGCACGGGGCCGCCGGCCTTCTCGTCCTGGGCGAGCTGCTGGAGGGCGTCGGTCAGCTGGATCTCGCCGCCGCGGCCCGGCTCGGTGGTGCGGAGTATGGCGAAGATGTGCGGGTCGAGGACGTAGCGGCCGATGACCGCGTAGTTCGACGGGGCGTCCGCCGGGTCCGGCTTCTCGACCAGTCCGGTCACCTTGACCACGTCGCCGTCCGCGGTGGCCTCCACGGCCGCGCAGCCGTACAGGTGCATCTGCTCGGGCGCGACCTCCATGAGGGCGATCACGCTGCCGCCGTGCCGCTCCTGGACCTCGATCATGCGCTGGAGCAGCGGGTCCCGCGGGTCGATGAGGTCGTCACCGAGGAGGACGGCGAACGGCTCGTGGCCGACGTGCGGGGCGGCGCACAGCACGGCGTGCCCGAGCCCTCGGGGGTCGCCCTGTCGCACGTAGTGCATGGTGGCCAGGTCGCTGGACTCCTGCACCTTCGCGAGGCGTTCGGCGTCGCCCTTCTTGCCGAGCGCCGACTCCAGCTCGTAGTTGCGGTCGAAGTGGTCCTCCAGGGGACGCTTGTTGCGCCCGGTGACCATGAGGACGTCGTCGAGTCCCGCCGCCACGGCCTCCTCGACCACATACTGGATCGCCGGCTTGTCTACGACCGGCAGCATCTCCTTGGGAGTGGCCTTGGTCGCCGGCAGGAACCGGGTGCCGAGGCCTGCCGCGGGGATGACAGCCTTGCTGATCCTGGGGTGGGACTGAGTCATGCCCGCAACCATATCCGGTGCCTTTGTGGGAGATCTGTGGGTCCGGTTGGTTGACCCTTATATCGCCTGCATTAAGAGAAGGGTGCGAGAACGACCAGTGGAACACGGCGGACGTACGGGTGAGCGTGACAAGGCGACGTTGCGGCGGGAGATCCTCGCGGTGAGGAACGGGTTGACGGCGGATGACGTCCGCGCGGCGGGCCGGGCGCTGGCGGAACGCGCGCTGGAGCTGCCCGAGCTGGCGGGCGGGCGCACGGTGGCGGCGTACGTCTCCGTGGGCGGCGAACCGGGCACCCTCGCGCTGCTGGACGCGCTGCGCGCCCGCGGGGTGCGCGTGCTGCTCCCCGTGCTGCTGCCCGACAACGACCTGGACTGGGGCGAGTACACCGGCCCCGACTCCCTCGCCCGGGTCCGGCACGGAGGGCGGATGACGCTGTGCGAGCCGTCCGGCGCGCGCCTCGGCCCGGACGCCGTGACGGGCGCGGACGTCGTCCTGCTGCCGGGGCTCGCGGTGGACGGGCGCGGGATGCGCCTGGGGCGCGGCGGAGGCTCCTACGACCGGGTGCTGGCCCGTCTCGAGGGGGCGGGCGCCCGCCCCCGGCTGGTGGTGCTGCTGTACGACACGGAGGTCGTCGCGCGCGTCCCGGCCGAGGCGCACGACAAGCCGGTGCACGCGGCAGTGACGCCCCGCGGCGTGCACCGTTTCGCGCCCTCCTGACCGGCGCCCCGCAGGTCCCGGGGCCTCGCGGACGGGAAAGGCCCTCCACGCGCGCGTGGAGGGCCTTTCCCGTGCGGTGCCGTCAGCGGCTCACGGCTTGAGGACGAGGGTGTCGCTCGTGCTCTTGCCGACCGCCTTGTCCGAGAACGACCAGGGCAGCAGCTCGCCCTTGGCCCACATGCCCGTCTGGTCCGTGTAGTGCGCGCTGAAGGCGTGCCCGGAGGCGCCCGTCAGGTTGATCCACTTGGACTTGTCGAGGTCGGCGAGGTTGACCACCATCCGCATGGACGGCACCCACACGACGTTGTAGCCGCCGGCGGCGTTCCAGCCGGAGGCGTTCACCGCCGCCTCGCCGCCGCTGAGCTTCCAGGGGCCGCGGTTGAGGAGGTACTGCACGGCCTTGGGGCCCTCGGTGCCGAGCGTCTGGTTCTTCAGGAACAGGCGGTGCAGCCGGCCCCAGCTCCAGGTGTCGATGTCCTTGCCGAGCTTGGCGGTCAGCTCCCAGCGGGCGTCGATCATCGCGCGGGCGAAGAGCTGGTCGCGGTTGGCCGCGGCGGGGCGGGTGCCCGACCTGGGCGTCTTCCACCAGTCGCTGTCCGGCTTGTCCATCAGGGTGCGCACGACCTCGTACCAGCGGTCGCCGCCGTCCGGCTGTGCCTGGTCGGCGTCGCGCTGGCCGCACTCGCGGACCTTGGTGTCGTCGTCCACCGGACCGGTGCTGTCGATCTTGTCGACCCACAGGCACTGCCCCTTGACGCGCAGCTCCTTGGGGAGCTTGTTGCCGAAGGCGAGCTTGAGGATGTTGCGCCACACGGAGTTGAAGTAGGCGGCCGCGGCGGAGTCGGCGTCCTGGGTGTAGTCCCAGCCCTCCAGCAGCTTCTGTGCCTCGCGGACGTCCGGGTCGTCCAGGTCGAGCTTCAGCAGCTTGGGCACCAGGAGCTTGGCGATCTCGCTGCTGTTGTCCAGCTGCATCTGCCGCATGTCGTCGGTGGAGACCTTGCCGCCGTCCTTGATCTTGGACTCGATCAGGTCGGAGATGCGCTGGCTGCGGGTGCCGTAACCCCAGTCGGCGGTGAGCGTGTACGGGTACGCGTCCTTGCCGACGACGGCCTGGTTGGCGGTGACGATGTAGCCGCGCGCGGGGTCGTACTCGTAGGGCAGCTCGTCCTGCTTGACGAAGCCGGTCCAGCGGTACTTCGACTCCCAGCCGGGCGCCGGGACGGAACCGTCGTCCGCGGCGGAGCGCGTGGGGATCTTGCCGGGCAGCGTGTAGCCGATGTGGTTGTCCGTGTCGGCGTAGACCAGGTTCTGCGAGGGCACGTCGAACTGGGCCGCCGCCGAGCGGAACTCGCTCCAGTCCGACGCCTTGTCGAGGGCGAACACCGCGTCCATGGTGGTGCCCGGGTCGAGGGCGGTCCACCTCAGGGCGATGCCGTAGCCGTCGCCGCGGTCGGGCGCGGCGGTGTCGACGGCGGCCTTCCTGCCGACCTGGACGAGTTCGTCGTCGCGGTCGGACAGCAGTGGCATGCCGTCCTGGGTCTGCCGGACGACGATCGTCTTCGACTGGCCGCCGGCGACCTCGATGGTCTCCTCGCGGGTCTTGAAGGGCCGGACCTTGCCGTCGTACAGGTAACCGTTGGCGGTCACCTTCTCCAGGTACAGGTCGGTGACGTCGACGCCGGAGTTGGTCAGACCCCAGGCGATCTTCGCGTTGTGGCCGATGATCACACCGGGCATCCCGGCAAACGTGTAGCCGGCGACGTCGTACTGGCACTTGCTCGACACGGTCCGGCAGTGCAGGCCCATCTGGTACCAGACGGACGGCAGGGACGCCGACAGGTGCGGGTCGTTGGCGAGGAGGGGCTTCTTGCTCACGGTGTACTTCCCGGCGACGACCCAGGAGTTCGAGCCGATGCCCTGACCGTTCACGCCGACGGCCGCGGGGACGTCGTCCAGGACGTTGTAGAGGCCGCCCAGCTGGCTCGTGAGACCCGAACCGCTCGCGCCGGTGGTGGTGCCCGCGGTGGTGGAGCCGGTCGTACCCGTCGTGCCGGTGGATCCGGTCCCACCCGTCGCGCCGGTGGAGCCGGTCGTACCGGTGGTGCCGGACGTACCCGTGGTGCCGGTGGTCCCGGCCGTACCGGTCGTGCCCGGGGTCTGCGAGGTGCCCGTGCCGCCGCTCTGCCTGAAGCTCTGGCTCAGCTCGTCGTACTGGCCTTCCTGCACGATCGGCTTGTGGCGGCCGTAGGGGTACCGCGGGTACAGCTCCTGGATCTGCTGCGGGCCGAGACGGCTGGTCATCAGGGCGCGGTCGATCTCGTCCTGCATGTTGCCGCGCAGGTCCCAGGCCATCGCCTTCAGCCAGGCCACGGAGTCGACCGGCGTCCACTTCTCCGGCTTGTAGTCGTTGGTCAGACCCAGGGCCGCGTACTCCAGGGAGAGATCCGCGCCGTCCTTGCCCTTGAGGTAGGCGTTGACGCCGTCGGCGTACGCCCGGAGGTACTTCTTCGCGGCGGGCGACAGCTTGGTGTCGTACTCCCGCTGGGCGATCCGGTGCCAGCCGAGGGTGCGCAGGAACTCGTCGTTCTTGACCTGGCCCTTGCCGAACATCTCCGACAGGCGGCCGGAGGTCATGTGCCGGCGCACGTCCATCTCGTAGAACCGGTCCTGCGCCTGGACATAGCCCTGCGCCATGAACAGGTCCTGGTCGGAGGAGGCATAGACCTGCGGGATGCCGTTGCCGTCCCGCTTGACGTCGACCGGCCCGGACAGGCCGTCGAGCGTGATCGAACCCGTGGTCTGCGGGAAGGAGGCGCGGACGGTGCTGATCGACCAGTACGCCCCGTAGGCGATGCCTCCGATGACGGCCAGAACCAGCACGAGCACGACGAGTCGGGCTTTGCGCCCCTTCTTCCTGCCGGACTTGGCGGGCTTGTCACCCGTTGTGGCGGTGGTGTTGGGGGGCATCGCTGTCCTTGCTGTCCTAACGCGAGCGGCAGGTCGGGCTGTGACTTTGAATGAGCGCTGGAGCAACCATAGGCGCAGGGCCCTGTGCCGCTTGACGCGGAGTCGGGAACCGGCGTGCACGAGCGTTCGATCTTGCCTTGTGGAACGTCAAGAAAGCGTCAAGAGTTAGGTAAGGTAACGAAGTAACCGGCCATTCCGGAGGAGGAACGCCCGCTGACTGTTCACCACCTCAACCAGCTCCTGCTCGTCTGCTCCATCGTCCTGCTGGTCGCCGTCGCGGCCGTCCGGATCTCCTCGCGCAGCGGGCTCCCCAGCCTGCTCGTCTACCTCGGCATCGGCGTCCTCATGGGCCAGGACGGCATCGGCGACATCCACTTCAACAGCGCCGAGGTGACCCAGGTCATGGGGTACGCGGCCCTCGTCGTGATCCTCGCCGAGGGCGGCCTGGGCACGAAGTGGAAAGAGGTCCGGCCCATCCTGCCCTCCGCCTCCGTCCTGGCCACGGCGGGAGTCGCGGTCAGTGTGGGGGTCACCGCGGCGGGCGCGCACTACCTGGTCGGCCTGGAGTGGCGGCAGGCGCTCATCGTCGGGGCGGTGGTGTCGTCGACGGACGCGGCGGCGGTCTTCTCCGTACTGCGGCGCATCCCGCTCCCCGCGCGCGTGACGGGCACACTGGAGGCGGAGTCCGGCTTCAACGACGCCCCGGTGGTCATCCTCGTCGTCGCCTTCTCCACCGCGGGTCCGGTCGACCACTGGTACGTGCTGCTGGGCGAGATACTCCTGGAGCTGGCCATCGGCGCGGTCCTGGGGCTCGCGGTGGGCTGGTTCGGCTCCTGGGGGCTCAAGCACGTGGCCCTGCCCGCCTCCGGCCTCTACCCGATCGCCGTGCTGGCGATCGCCGTCACGGCGTACGCCGCCGGCGCCCTGGCGCACGGCAGCGGCTTCCTGGCGGTCTACCTGGCCTCCATGGTGCTCGGCAACGCCAAGCTCCCCCACTGGCCCGCCACGCGCGGCTTCGCCGAGGGGCTCGGCTGGATCGCCCAGATCGGCATGTTCGTCGTGCTCGGCCTGCTGGTCACCCCGCACGAGCTGGGCGACGACGTCTGGCCCGCGCTGGTCATCGGGCTGGTCCTGACCATGGTGGCCCGGCCGCTGAGCGTGGTGTCCAGCCTCGCCCCGTTCCGGGTGCCGTGGCAGGAGCAGGTCCTGATGTCGTGGGCCGGACTGCGCGGCGCCGTGCCCGTCATCCTGGCGACGATCCCCATGGTGAACGGCGTCACCGGCAGCCACCGCATCTTCAACATCGTCTTCGTGCTGGTCGTCGTCTACACCCTCGTCCAGGGACCGACCCTGCCATGGCTGGCGCGCACCCTGCGCCTGCGCGAGCAGGGCGAGGCGTCCGACCTCGGCATCGAGTCGGCGCCCCTGGAGCGGCTGCGCGGGCACCTGCTGTCCGTCTCGATCCCCGAGAGCTCACGGATGCACGGCGTGGAGGTCAACGAGCTGCGGCTGCCGGCCGGTGCCGCCGTCACCCTCGTGGTGCGCGCGGAGAAGTCGTTCGTGCCGCTGCCCACGACGGTGCTCAGGCGGGGGGACGAACTGCTGGTCGTCGCCACCGATCCGGTCCGCGACGCGGCCGAACGCCGGCTGCGCGCGGTCGCCCGCGGCGGCAAGCTGGCGAGCTGGCTGGGCACCGGCGAGGCGGACGGCGGGCGGTGACGCGCCGGCGCACAGCGTCACGGCCGCGTTCCTGCGCAGCTTTCCGGACGAAGCGTTCCGGACGAAGCACACCCACGCCGATCCCAGGTGAACATGCCCGACGGTGCTCTCTTTCACAGGGGCGCAAGGACATGATCCCTGTAGGATAAAGGCGCACTGATCGAACCAACTCTGCCTGATGCAGAGCTGGCGCGACCGTATGGCGGCCGGAAACGCCCTTGCTAAGGCCCGGTATCTACCGCAGTTCCGCGCAAGAGGACAGCTCTCGGCGCCCCCGCACGGGCGCGCTACCAGGCGGAAGAAAGGCACGGGCCGTGGCGTCCACGGTCACCAACGAGCCGGCGGAGAACCCGCAGGCGTCGTCCCGCCCGGGATACGGACAGCTGCTGCGCACCCGCGGCGCCTGGACGTTCCTGGTCCCCGGCTTCGCGGCGCGTCAGCCGTTCGCGATGCTCACCATCTCCATCGTGCTGCTCGTGCAGCACACCACCGGCTCGTACGGCGCGGCGGGCGCCGTCGCGGCCGCCACCGGCGTCTCCATGGCGCTGTTCGCGCCCTACAGCGGCCGTCTCGCGGACCGCCACGGACAGCGTGCCGTGCTGGTCCCCGGTGTCCTGGTGCACACCCTCGCCGGCCTGACGCTGACGGCACTCGCCCTGGGACACGCACCCCTGTGGGCCCTGTTCCTGGCGGCCGTCCCGACGGGTGCCTCGGTGCCGCAGGTCGGCCCGATGGTGCGGGCCCGCTGGGGCGTGAAGCTCCAGGACTCGCCCCTGATGACCACCGCGGCGGCGTTCGAGTCGGTCACCGACGAGCTGACCTTCGTCTTCGGCCCCCTGCTGGCGACCGCCCTGAGCACGGCCGTGGCACCGGCGGCGGGCCTGGTCACGGAGGCCGCGCTGACCCTCGTCGGCGGCCTGCTGTTCGCGGCCCGGAAGAGCACCCAGCCGCCGGTGACCGGCGGCGACGGGCACGCGCGCGTGCAGCACGTCTCCGCCCTGCGCATTCCCGGCGTACGCGTGCTGGTCGTGACCTTCCTGGGGATCGGCTCGGTCTTCGGCGGCATGCAGGTGTCGCTCGCGGCGTTCACCGAGTCGATCGGCGAGCCCGGCCTGAACGGTGTCCTCTACGGCACCTTCGCCACCGGAAACATGCTGTCCGGCATCGTCTGCGGCGCGATCGCGTGGAAGGTGGCCCCGCACAAGCGCCTGGTCGTCGGCTACACGGCGCTCGCGCTGGCCGCGTCCGCCCTGTGGACGGCGCACTCGGTGCTGCTGCTCGCCGCGCTCGGCCTGCTGGTCGGCATGTGCATCGCGCCGGCGCTGATCACGGGCTACACGCTGGTCGAGGGCCTGGTCCCGGCCGGTGCCCGCACGGAGGCCTTCACCTGGCTGACCGGCGCGGTCGCGCTCGGCCAGGCCGTCGCCGTGACGGTCGCCGGACAGCTGGAGGACCGGCTGTGGGGCGGCGCGGGATTCCTGGTGCCCATGGCCGGCACCGTACTCGCGCTGATCACCCTGCTGGCACTGCGCTCACGGCTGATCGCGCGGCCCCGCAACCGTACCGTCGCGCGTGGCGTCGGTCACCGCGTGCCGGTCACGGTGGACTGATCCCCGGGAATACGTCACTATGGACCGTCGTTAGCACTCATTGAGTGAGAGTGCCAGGAGGAAGACAGTGCCGACCTACCAGTACCAGTGCACCGAGTGCGGCGAGGGCCTCGAGGCGGTGCAGAAGTTCACCGATGACGCTCTGACCGAGTGCCCGGACTGCCAGGGCCGCCTGAAGAAGGTGTTCTCCGCGGTCGGCATCGTCTTCAAGGGCTCCGGCTTCTACCGCAACGACTCGCGGGGCTCCACGTCGAGCAGCGCGCCGGCGACCAAGCCGTCGTCGGGCTCGTCGTCCGACTCGAAGGCGTCCTCGTCGACGGCCTCGTCCTCTTCGGGCTCGTCCTCCTCGGGCACGTCCGCGTCGGGCTCCGGTTCGTCCAGCAGCTCGGCCGCCTGAGACCTCTCACCCAGGACCCTGCCGTCGTACGACGGCGGGGTCTTCGGCGCTCCCCGGCACCCGCTCCCCCATGGATCCGCCGCCAGCTAGTGTGCTGGTCATGGCGAACGCAGAGATCGGTGTAATCGGCGGCTCGGGCTTCTACTCGTTCCTCGACGACGTGACCGAGGTCCAGGTCGACACCCCCTACGGGGCGCCCAGCGACTCCCTCTTCCTCGGCGAGATCGCCGGCCGGCCGGTCGCCTTCCTGCCCCGGCACGGCCGGGGTCACCATCTGCCGCCGCACCGCATCAACTACCGCGCCAACCTGTGGGCCCTGCGCTCGGTGGGCGTCCGGCAGGTCCTCGCCCCCTGCGCGGTGGGCGGCCTGCGCCCCGAGTACGGCCCCGGCACCCTGCTCGTCCCGGACCAGTTCGTGGACCGTACGAAGTCCAGGGCGCAGACGTACTTCGACGGGCTGCCGCTGCCCGACGGCACCGTGCCGAATGTCGTGCACGTCTCCATGGCCGACCCGTACTGCCCCGCCGGGCGCGCGGCCGCGCTGAAAGCGGCGCGCGGACGGGACTGGGAACCGGTGGACGGCGGCACGCTGGTCGTGGTCGAGGGGCCGCGCTTCTCCACGCGTGCGGAATCGTTGTGGCACCGGGCACAGGGCTGGTCGGTGGTGGGCATGACGGGCCACCCCGAGGCGGCGCTCGCCCGGGAACTGGAGCTTTGCTACTCGTCGCTGACCCTGGTCACCGACCTCGACGCGGGCGCCGAGACCGGCGAGGGCGTCTCCCACGAGGAGGTGCTGCGGGTGTTCGCGGCCAACGTCGACCGGCTGCGCGGCGTCCTGTTCGACGCGGTGGCGGCACTCCCGGACACGGAGGCGCGGGACTGCCCGTGCGTGAACGCGCTCGGCGGGATGGACCCGGGGTTCGAACTGCCGTGACGCGCGGGGGGCGTAACGGCGGGGCCGCGGGGCGCGGCGTGCGTAACGGCGGGGCGGCGGGGCGCGCGACCTGGACTCCGTCACGGGCGCGCTGCGTGTGAGGCGGTGGCGTGCGGGGCGGCGGCGTGGGGGTGGCAGGGCCGCGGCGGGCGGGGCGGCGGCGTGTGAGGCCGGGGTGTGCGGAAGTGCCCGTTCGAGTGAGCGAGTTGTCCACAGTCGGCCGGTGATCCACCGACTCCGACGGGATCCGGCGGCAGGCCTCATCGTGGCATGGCAAGCCGAATCCCTCGTCGCAGGCGGTGATCCCCATGCCCTCGTCCTCGCCCACCCCGTACGCGTCCACCCCGCCCCCTCTTGCGGGCTCACGCTCCTCTCCTGCCCGCCCACCCGCTCGCGCCGCGCTGCCGGCCCCGCTCCGGCCTCCGCTCCCGCTCGGCACGGATGCGCCGGCGACCCGTGAGGTGCCGGCGTTCGCCCCGGTGCGCGTGCGCGGCGGGCGGTATCAGCTGCAACGGCTGGTGCGGCACCGCAGGAGGGCCGTCGCGGCCGGCCTCGCGGTGACCGCGGCGGCACTCGTGGCCGCCGGGCCCCGGACCGCTCCGGAACCGCACGGCACCGAGCGCGCCCGCGGTCACCGGCCGGCGGAGTCCGTACGACGGCACCCGGCGGTGGACACGGTGGCGGCGCCCGTGCGGATCGCCGACGCCGCCACGGTGCGGCTCCTCCGGCCCGGTGACCGGGTCGACGTCATCGCCGCCGAGGACCCGTCGGCCGGGGGCGGCGCCCGGGTGCTCGCGCGCGGTGTGCGGGTGACGAGGGTGCCGGAGCCGCTGGACGGTGCGGCCGGGAGCGGGGCCCTGGTCGTGCTGGCGGCGCCGCGGGCCACGGCGGCCCGGCTGGTCGGCGCGAGCGCCACGGCCCGCCTGGCGGTGACACTGTGCTGACACCGCTCGCCCGCGTGGTCGGCGACCTCCTGTCGCGGGTATCGATCACGCTACGGGACTGGACACCATGGCCGCACCGTGGCGTAGGTTGCGGAGCGTTTTGTTCCGCACCCTGTGCATGCGAGGAGAGTCCCCCAGGTGAGCGCGAAGAAGGAACCGAGCGTGTGGAACGGCTTCAAGGCCTTCCTGATGCGCGGCAACGTCGTCGATCTGGCGGTGGCGGTGGTGATCGGCGCGGCTTTCACGAACATCGTCAACGCGGTGGTGAAGGGAATCATCAACCCGCTGGTCGGAGCGATCGGCACCCAGAATCTCGACAACTACAGCTCCTGCCTGAAAGCCCCGTGCGGGAGGAGCGCGAACGGCACGGCCAACAGCGGCGTGCAGATCCTGTGGGGCTCGGTCCTCGGCGCCACGCTCACCTTCGTGACCACCGCCGCGGTGGTGTACTTCCTGATGGTGCTGCCCATGTCGAAGTACCTCGCGCGGCAGGCGGCGCGCAGGGCGGCACGGGAGGGCACGAAGGAGGTCGTGCAGGTGTCCGAGCTGGAGGTGCTCAAGGAGATCCGCGACGCGCTGCTGGCGCAGCGCGGCTCCGGGAACCACGAGCGCTAGCGGTTCCCGCGCGGCCGGCTCAGAGGTGGTGGGGCGGCTTCTCGTCGAGGAAGCGCTTCAGGTCGGCGGCGCTGTCACCGTCCGGGCGCTCGCCCCACCCGCGGTCGGTGTCGTCCGAGGACCGCTGCTCCAGCGGGTCGTCGAAGACCAGCGCCGGCTTCGGGTCGCGCGGCGCGGGTTCGGGGGCGGTGCTCATGTCACCAGGGTACGGCTCCCGCCGGACCGGCCGGGCGCGGTGTTCCCGCCGTCACTCCTCGATGGAGACGGGCTGGGCCAGACTGGCGTCCATGACAGCTGACGCACTGACCGACGTCGCCGGAGTGCGGGTGGGACACGCGACCCGCAGCGGTGACGGCTGGCTCACCGGCACCACGGTCATCCTCGCCCCCGAAGGCGGTGCCGTAGCCGCCGTGGACGTGCGCGGCGGCGGCCCCGGCACCAGGGAGACCGACGCGCTCGACCCGCGCAACCTGGTGCACAAGGTCGACGCCGTCGTGCTGACCGGAGGCAGCGCGTACGGCCTCGACGCGGCCTCCGGGGTGATGGCCTGGCTGGAGGAACAGCGGCGTGGGGTGCCGGTGGGGACGGATCCGGCACACGTCGTGCCGGTGGTGCCCGCCGCGTGCGTCTTCGACCTGGGGCGCGGCGGTGACTTCCGGGCACGTCCGGACGCGGCGACGGGACGCGCGGCGGTGGAGGCCGCGGCGGCCTGTCCGCCCGGCGCCCGGGTGCCGCAGGGGTGCGTGGGCGCCGGCACGGGCGCCGTGGCGGGGCGGCTCAAGGGCGGGGTGGGCACCGCGAGCACGGTGCTCGACTCGGGCATCACCGTGGCGGCGCTGGTCGTCGCGAACGCGGCCGGGTCGGTGGCGGACCCCGACACGGGCGTGCTGTACGGGGAGTTGTTCCAGGGGCGGGTGGCGTATCCGGAGCGGCGCGTGCACGAGGCCGCGCGCCGGCGTCTCGACGAGATCGCCGGCCGGGACGCGCCGGCACCGCTCAACACGACGCTGGCGGTGGTCGCGACGGACGCCGGCCTCTCCAAGGCGCAGGCGCAGAAGCTGGCGGGCACGGCGCACGACGGGATCGCGCGTGCGGTGCGGCCGGTGCACCTCCTGCACGACGGGGACACGGTGTTCGCGCTGGCGACCGGGGCCCGAGCGCTCGGCGCGCACCCCCTGGCGCTCAACGAGATCCTGGCCGCCGGCGCGGATCTGGTGACGCGCGCGATCGTACGGGCGGTGCGCGCCGCTGAGTCGGTCGACGGGCCGGGAGGCGGGTGGCCGGCATACGGGGAGCTGTACGGGCAGGGATAGGGCACGCGGTGGTTGCCGCACGGACGGTTGCCGGGCTGGTGGTTTCCGCGCGGCGGTTCGCAGGAGGGGCGGCCGGGGCGGGGCCGGGCGGACGAGCGGGACGGGGGGTGCGGCTGACGGCGGTGTTTTGTCGCGGTTCTGTCACGTGATGGCGTTCATGAGGGCCGGAGGGAACCCCGACCGGCGTCGGTCCCCTCTTTCTCCACGCACTGGAACGGACCACGCACAACACACGAACTGGAGCAGCCCGTGACAACGCCGGACATTGCAGCGCGGCGCGCACTCGGGGCCTGTGCCGCCCTGATGGTCGGCGCCCTCACCCTGACCGCCTGCGGTGGCGCCGACGGCGGCAACGACGACGGCAAGGGCGCCAAGGGCTCCCCGAAGACGTCGACGGCGGAGATAGCGATATCGGCCAAGGACGGCTCGACCGGCGCGTCCATCAACGCCACCGGGGTGAAGGTCAGCGACGGCAGGCTGACCGACGTGAAGATGACCGTGGCCGGGTCGGAGCAGACCGTGCCGGGGGCGATGTCGCCGGACGGCGGCAGCTGGAGGCCGAAGGAGCACCTGGAGCGCGGGACGAAGTACCGGATAGCCGCGACCGCGAAGGACTCCCGGGGCCGTACGGCGGCGGCGAACTCCATCTTCACCACTGTCACCTCGTCGAACAGCTTCATCGGCACCTACACGCCGGACAACGGCACGACCGTCGGCGTGGGCATGCCGGTGTCGTTCACCTTCGACAAGGCGATCACCGACAAGAAGGCCGTGCAGTCGCACATCGCGGTGAACTCCAGCAGCGGTCAGCACGTGGTCGGGCACTGGTTCGGGGACCGGCGCCTGGACTTCCGGCCGCGGGAGTACTGGAAGGCCGGGTCCAAGGTCACGATGAAGGTCGACCTGGACGGGGTCGAGGGCGCGAAGGGCGTCTACGGGGTGCAGAAGAAGAACGTCTCCTTCACCGTCGGGCGGTCGCAGGTCTCCACGGTCGACGCCGGCACGCAGACCATGACGGTCGTGCGGGACGGCAAGACCTTCAGGTCGGTGCCGATATCGGCGGGCAGCGCGCAGCACACGACGTACAACGGGCAGATGGTGGTCTCCGAGAAGTTCGTGCAGACCCGCATGAACGGCTCGACGGTCGGGTTCGGCGGGGAGTACGACATCGCGGACGTCCCCCACGCGATGCGGCTGACGTCGTCGGGGACGTTCATCCACGGCAACTACTGGTACAACAGGGGCAATCCGCCCTTCGGCCGGGAGGGCACCAGCCACGGCTGTGTCGGGCTCGCGGACGTGCAGGGAGCGCAGGGCGACACCTCCGCCAAGTGGTTCTACGACAACACGCTCGTCGGGGATGTCGTGATCGTCAAGAACTCCCCCGACGCGACGGTCGCCCCCGACAACGGCCTCAACGGCTGGAACATGTCATGGAGCGCCTGGACCGCGGGAAGTGTCCTCTGACCGGCGGCTTTTGACGGTACGACGGGCCGCGCGGGAAGATTTCGCGCGGCCCGCGTGTTTTCCCGGCGTACGTTTTCCCGGTTCCCGGGCATGATGTCCGGCCGAGGGGCTACGGTATGCACCCACAAGGTGACATGCAGCAACGCCGGGAGATGCCTTGAGCGTTCCGTACGAGACCGCAGCGTACGAACCAGCCGAGTCGCCCGAGTCTCCTGAGGAGCATCTCGCGCGACTCCTCGGCCGTGCCCTGAACTCCTTCGAGCTGCCCGACGAGGTGATACGGCGACTGGACTGCGCGCTGGCGCACGACAGTTCGCTGCACTCCGCGTACCACAGCGCGGGGCTGCACCGGGAGACGTACCGCCACACCTGGCTGCTCGCCGACGGCACGGCGGTGACGTTGTGGGAGCTGGTGCACAACCCCATGCCCGGCAGCGCGCCGGAGCACGAGGTGTACGCCGACGAGGAGGAGCTACAGGCCGCCACGGCACGGCTGGGGATGCCGCCGGACACCCGGGAGTTCGAACTGCCCGCGCTGATGCGGCTGTGGGCGGTTCCCGAACCCCGGCACGTGTTCGCCTCCGGTGACTCGGCGGACCACGCGCGCCGGCTGTTGCGCCGCGCGGAGAACGCCGACCGGCCCGACGCCCAGATGGCGGCGCTGCTGGCGACGGCCACCGCGCACGAGATCACCCAGGCCTTCGGACGGCCCGGCCGGGCCGGACGGGCGGGGCTGAGCTACACGCTGTACGAACACGCCTTCCTGCTGCCGGACGGCACCGAGCTCTCCCTGTGGGAGGTCGAGCACACGGCGACCCCCGACGGGCGGCACATGTGCGAGGTGTACATGTCGCAGGACGCGGCCCGTGAGGCCATGGAGAGGCGCGCGGCGCGCCAGGGGTAGCGGCGGCGGGGGCCGAAACCGCCCCCGGTCAGCCGCCGGCGAGTTGCCGCACCAGGCCGGCGAACGCGTCCTGTTCCGCGGGTGTCAGCTCGACGGACTCCAGCGGGGGGCCGACCCGGGTCTGACGCGGCAGGGCCGGCAGCCGCGCGGGCCCACGCCGGGCGGTGGAGCGCCCGGCGGTGGCCCGGGGGCCGGTGCGGCGCAGCAGGCGGAGCAGACGCACCAGGACGACGGCCCAGGCGACGGCCGCCACCGCGAGGACGGCCACGCCGATCAGCTGGAGGGTCGAGGCGTGGTCAGGCATGCATCCCAGTACACACCACGGTCCGGGACTTCGGGCCCGGACCGTGACGTATCTCGCAGGTGCCGTGAACAACTCACAGCGAACTAAAGGGACAAGGCGCCGCGCGGAGTGGTGCGGCGGTCAGGCGGCTATCGCCTGCCTGCTCCCCTCCGGTGCGGTGGCCGGGTCCGCGGCGGGGTCGGTGGCCGGGGACCCGGGGGCCTGCTTGCGCATGCCCTTGAGGACGACGACCAGGGCCGTGGAGACGCAGACGCCGGCCGCGATGGCCACCAGGTACAGGAACGGGTTGCCGATCAGCGGGACCACGAAGATGCCGCCGTGCGGGGCGCGCAGAGTCGCGCCGAAGGCCATCGACAGGGCGCCGGTGAGCGCGCCGCCCACCATGGCGGACGGGATGACCCGCAGCGGGTCGGCCGCCGCGAAGGGGATCGCGCCCTCGGAGATGAACGAGGCGCCCAGGACCCAGGCGGCCTTGCCGTTCTCGCGCTCGGTCCGGGTGAACAGCTTGCCGCGCACGGTGGTGGCCAGGGCCATCGCCAGCGGCGGGACCATGCCGGCCGCCATCACCGCGGCCATGATCTGCATGGCGGAGGCGCTGGGGTTGGCGACGGCGATACCGGCGGTGGCGAAGGTGTAGGCGACCTTGTTGACCGGGCCGCCCAGGTCGAAGCACATCATCAGGCCGAGCAGCGCGCCGAGCAGGACGGCGTTGGTGCCGGTGAGGCCGCCCAGCCAGTCGGTGAGGGCCTTCTGGGCCGTCGCGATGGGCTTGCCGATCACGACGAACATCAGGAAGCCGACGATCGCCGTGGAGATCAGCGGGATCACCACCACCGGCATGATGCCGCGCAGCGCCGCGGGTACGTCGTACCGCTGGATCGCCAGCACCACGCCACCGGCGAGGAGACCGGCCGCCAGACCGCCCAGGAAACCGGCGTTGATGGTCGATGCGATCATGCCGCCGACGAAGCCGGGGACCAGGCCGGGGCGGTCCGCCATGCCGTAGGCGATGTAGCCGGCCAGGACCGGGACCAGGAAGCCGAAGGCCACGCCGCCGATCTGGAACAGCAGCGCACCCCAGCTGTCCGCCTGGCTCCACACGAAGTGGTCCATGACCGAGGGCGCGTTCTTGATGCCGTAGCCGCCGATCGCGAAGCCCAGGGCGATGAGGAGACCGCCCGCGGCGACGAACGGGACCATGTAGCTGACGCCGGACATCAGCCACGCGCGGAGCTTGCTGCCGTACCCCTCGGTGGAGTCGCCCGCGCGCTCGACCGGCGTACCGGCCGACGCGTGTCCCGGGGCGCTGGTCTCCCCGCGCGCCGCCTTCTCACGGGCCTCCGCGATGAGTTCGCCGGGACGGTTGATGCCCGCCTTCACGCCCACGTCGACGGTCGGCTTGCCCGCGAAGCGGTCCTTGTCGCGTACGGGGACGTCGTGCGCGAAGATCACGCCGTCGGCGGCCGCGATCACCGCCGGATCCAGCCGGGTGAAGCCGGCCGAGCCCTGCGTCTCCACGACCAGTTCCACCCCCGCCGCACGGCCCGCGTTCTCCAGGGACTCGGCCGCCATGTAGGTGTGGGCGATACCGGTGGGGCAGGAGGTGACGGCGACGATACGGAAGGGACGCTCTTCGGCGCCGCTGTCGGGGGGTGTGGGCGGGGTGGGTGCCGTGCTGGTGGCCGCTGCGGCGTCGGCGGAGGCCGCCGCCGGCGCCGCAGCGGTGTCTGTGGAGGCGCCCGCGGTGCGCTGAGCGGCGCCGTCACCGGTGCTCCGGCCGGTGCCCTCGGTGTCTTGTGCGGCGCCCGTCTCCCCCGCCGGCACCTCGTCCCCGCGGATCAGCGCCGCGGCCGTCTCCGGGGCGCGCGCCGTCCGCAGCGCGGCGGTGAACTCGGCGTTCATCAGCTGGCGGGCGAGGGAGGAGAGGATCGTCAGGTGGGCGTCGTCTGCCCCGGCGGGTGCCGCGATCAGGAAGATCAGGTCGGCCGGGCCGTCCGCGGCACCGAAGTCGACACCGGCGGCGCTGCGGCCGAAGGCGAGGGACGGCTCGGTGACGTGGGTGCTGCGGCAGTGCGGGATGCCGATGCCGCCGTCGAGGCCGGTCGGCATCTGGGCCTCGCGGGCGGCGACGTCGGCGAGGAAGCCCTCCAGGTCGGTCACCCGGCCCTGGGCCGCCATGCGCTCGGCGAGCGCACGGGCCGCCGCTTCCTTGGTGTCGGCGGACAGGTCGAGGTCGACCAGATCCGCGGTGATCATGTCGCTCATCGCGGGCTCCTCTGCACGCGTACCGCCCGGGGGGACGGGTGGGCGGTGGTGGGGACGGGGGTGGTGTGGGGGGAGCGGGGCGGGGTGGGTGTGGGGAGGGGGGTCATGGCGCCGGCTCCGTCAGTTCGCGGTCGAGGGGGATGTCGGCCGTGACCGTCACCACCGTGGGGTCCAGGTCGGCGGGGCCCGGCATCACACTGCCGGGGAGCTGGACGGCGGCGGCGCCGTGGGCGACGGCGGAGGCGAGGGCGCCGGGTCCGGTGCCGCCGGCGATGAGGAAGCCGGCGAGGGAGGCGTCGCCGGCGCCGACGTTGCTGCGGACGGCGGACACGGGCGCGCTGCCGAACCAGGCGCCGGCGTCGGACACCAGGAGCTGGCCGTCGGCGCCCAGGCTCGCGAGCACGGAGCCCGCGCCCATCGCGCGCACCTCCTCGGCCGCCTTGAGGGCGTCGCCCACGGTCGCCAGGGGGCGCGCGACCGCTTCCGCGAGTTCCTCGGCGTTGGGCTTCACCACGTCGGGCCGCGCGCGCAGCGCCTCCAGGAGCGCGGGCCCGGAGGTGTCCAGGGCGATGCGCGCGCCGCCGGCGTGCGCCCGCGTGACGACGTCGGCGTACCAGGAGGGGGTGAGCCCCCGGGGCAGGCTGCCGCAGCAGGCGATCCAGTCGGCGTCGCGCGACTGGGCGCGGACCGTCTCCAGGAGCAGTTCCTGTTCCGCCGCGGACAGGTCCGGGCCCGGCGCGTTGATCTTCGTGAGGACGCCGTTGTCCTCGGCGAGCGCGATGTTGGAGCGGGTGGCGCCGGCGACCGGGACGGGTGCGACCTCGATGCCCTGCGCGTCGAGCAGGTCGGCGACGAGCGCGCCCGGCGCGCCCCCCAGGGGCAGGACCGCGACGGTGCGCCGGCCGGCGGCGGCGACGGCGCGCGAGACGTTCACGCCCTTGCCGCCGGGGTCCATGCGTTCACCGGTGGCGCGGATGACCTCGCCGCGCTCCAGGGCGGGCACCTCGTAGGTGCGGTCGAGGGACGGGTTGGGGGTGACGGTGAGGATCATGCGCGCACTACTTCCGTGCCGCCGCGCTCGATGACGGCGGTGTCTTCCGGGCTCAGCCCGCTGTCGGTGATCAGCAGGTCCACGTCGCTCAGGCCCCCGAAGCGGGCGAAGTGCTCCTGGCCGTGCTTGGCGGAGTCGGCCAGCAGCACCACGCGCCGGGCGGCGGCGATCGCCGCGCGCTTGACCGCGGCCTCGGCGAGGTCGGGGGTGGTCAGGCCGTGCTCGGCGGAGAAGCCGTTGGCGGCGACGAACAGGACGTCGGCGCGGATCTCGCCGTACGCGCGGAGCGCCCAGGCGTCCACGGCGGCGCGCGTACGGTGCCGTACGCGCCCCCCGATGAGGTGGAGCTGGAGGCCGGGGTGGTCCGCGAGGCGGGCCGCGATGGGCAGGGAGTGGGTGACAACGGTGAGGTCGGCCTCCAGCGGGAGGGCGGCGGCCAGGCGGGCGACCGTGGTCCCCGCGTCCAGGATCATCGTGCCCTCGGCCGGCAGTTCGGCGAGGGCGGCCTTGGCGATGCGGTCCTTCTCGTCGGCGGCGGTGGTCTCGCGCTCGGCGAGGTCCGGCTCGAAGTCGAGCCGGCCGGCCGGGATGGCGCCGCCGTGCACCCGGCGGACGAGGCCGGCACGGTCGAGGGCCTTCAGGTCGCGGCGGATCGTTTCCGCGGTGACCTGGAACTCCTCGGCCAGCGACAGCACGTCGACCCGGCCGCCGTCACGGGCGAGCCGGAGGATCTCCTGCTGCCGCTCCGGTGCGTACATGTCCGTCTGCCTCCGCCTTGATGTCGCCTCGATGTCCGACCACTTCCGAGTCATGCCCGAACGTGTGGTTTCGAGCCGAGACTACGCCGAGCTTTCGACGAAGTAAACAGATTCGGGCGCGCGACGGGCACGAGTGGGCATGAATGCACGTGAGTGCGCATGAGCGGACGGCAGCAGCGGTGGCAGTGGCAGTGGCAGTGGGACACGCGTAACACGCGCGCGGGCCGCACAAGGCCCGGCGCCTGTCCGGCGCCGGGCCTGTGTGCTCGTACGGGCGTGTGCCGCGTGTGTGTCTCACCCCTTCCTACGGGGGCGGGGCGCCGCGGCCTGCGGGGTCACGGCACCAGCTCGGGCTCCGCCCCGGCCACCGGCGCGTCCTGCCCCGCGCCGTCCTCCGCGGCCTCCGGCTCCGCGCCCTCCAGGTGCTGCGCCGGGCGCTTGGGGAGGGCGGACATCAGCAGGAAGATCGCGGCCATGATCCCGGCGACCCACCACAGGGCGTGCTGGAAGGCGTGCACGAAGGCCGGGCCGATCCCGTCCGGGGTCAGCCGGTCGCCGATCTCCCCGAAGAACACGACCGACACCAGGCCCAGCCCCAGAGCGTTGCCCATCTGCTGCACGGTGTTGATCAGCCCGGAGGCGGCACCGGCGTGCTCACGCGGCACCTCCGAGAGCACCGCGTCGGTCAGCGGGGCGACGATCAGCCCCATCCCCGCGCCCATCACGACCAGCGGCAGGGTCATCTGCCAGGAGGCGATGGCGAGGCCGTAGTGGTGGGCCTCCCACAGGTACAGCAGCACGCCCGCGCCCATCAGCAGCGCGCCCGCCTGGAGCACCTTGCGGCCGAACCTCGGGACGAGCTGCTGCACCGACAGCCCGGCCGCTATCGACACGGCGATCGAGAACGGCACCCCGGTCAGGCCGGCCCGCAGCGGGCTCCAGCCCAGGCCGATCTGCATGTAGAGCGTCCAGACCAGGAAGAAGATGCCGAGGGCGACGCCGAAGACGGTCTGTACGGCGATGCCGGCGGCGAAGCTCTTCACGCGGAACAGCGACAGCTCGATCAGCGGGGAACCGTCCCGGGCCGCCTTGCGCCGCTCGTAGGCCACCAGCCCGGCGAAGACGACGAGCGCGCCGGCCATGCACACGTACCCCCACAGCGGCCAGCCCAGCTCGCGACCGCGGGTGAGCGGGTAGAGCAGCATCAACAGGCCCAGCGTCACCAGGGCGACGCCCACCAGGTCCAGTTTCAGGGCCTTCGGCGCCCGCGACTCGGTGATGAAACGGCGGCCGAGGAGGAAGGAGACGACGCCGACCGGCAGGTTGATGAGGAAGATGGGCCGCCACTCCAGGCCGAACAGGTTCCACTCCGTCAGCAGCGCGCCCAGCAGCGGGCCCGAGACCGCGCCGAGACCGACGATCGCGCCGAACAGGCCGAAGACCTTGCCGCGTTCGTGGGCCGGGAAGGTGGCGTGCACGATCGACAGCACCTGCGGCACCATCAGCGCCGCCATGCCGCCCTGGAGGATGCGGGAGGCGACCAGCATCTCCGGGTTCACGGCGAAGCCGCACAGGGCGGAGGCGAGGGTGAAGCCGCCGACGCCGACGAGGAAGAGCCGCTTGCGGCCGTGGATGTCACCGAGCCGGCCGCCGGTGATGAGGCCGGCTGCGAACGCGAGGGCGTAGCCGGCGGTTATCCACTGGATCTGGCTGACCGAGGCGTGGGCGCTGCGCTCGATGGACGGGATGGCGATGTTGACGATCGTCACGTCGACCAGGTCCATGAAGGCCGCGGTCATGACGATGGCCAGAGCCAGCCAGCGGGTCCTGTCGCCGGACGCCGGAGGCGTGGGTGGGAGCGGGCCGGTGCCGGGGCCGGTGCCGCGGATCTTCTCGGCGTTGCGGTCGATCGAGGTCATGCGAGCAAGCTAGACGTCCACTAGGTCAGATCGTGTCCTATATCCACGGCATCCTGGTCCTCATGACGACCGACACCCCGGCACGCCTGCTCCAGCTCCTCTCCCTCCTCCAGACCCCCCGCGAGTGGCCCGGCGGGGAGCTGGCCGAGCGGCTCCGGGTGTCCCGGCGTACCGTGCGGCGGGATGTCGACCGGCTGCGCGAGCTGGGGTATCCGGTGCAGGCCACGAAGGGCGCGGACGGCGGGTACCGGCTGGTGGCGGGCAAGGCCATGCCGCCGCTGGTGCTGGACGACGAGGAGGCGGTCGCGATCGCCGTGGGGCTGCGGGCCGGCGCCGGACACGCCGTGGCAGGGGTGGACGAGGCGTCCGTACGGGCCCTGGCCAAGCTCGAACAGGTGCTGCCCGCCCGGCTGCGCCACCGGGTGTCCACGCTGGGGGCCGCGACGACGCTGTTGACCAGCGGGGACGGGCCGAGCATCGCGCCGGAGACACTCACCGTGATGGCGTCGACCGTGGCGGGACGGGAACGGCTGAGGTTCGCCTACCGCGACAAGGACGGCAGCGCGTCCCGCCGGCTGACCGAGCCGCACCGGCTGGTGTCCACCGGGCGGCGCTGGTACCTCGTCGCCTACGACCTCGACCGGGCCGACTGGCGCACGTTCCGGGTGGACCGGGTCAGCCGGCCGTTCTCGACCGGGGTCCGGTTCGCGCCGAGGGAGCTGCCGACGGGGAGCGCCGCCGAGTATCTGCGGCAGTCCATCCACCGGCACCAGGAGACGTACACGTTCGACGTGCGGTTCGCCGCGCCGGCGGAGCAGGTCTCCGCGCGGATACCGACGTGGGCCGGAACAGTCGAGGACGACGGCGCGGGCGGCTGCGTCCTGCGCGGCACCACCGGCGGACCCGTCGAGTGGCTCGCGGTGCGGCTGGCCATGGTCGGGTGCGAGTTCACCGTGCGCGGCCCGGCAGAACTCGTGGACGGCGTACGAGAGCTGGGCGAACGCCTCACCAGAGCCACGGACCCGGCCGCGCACGGCCACCCCTGAATCCCGCACCGGCCCGCCGCCGCCCCGGCCGCTTCCCACGGCCCGAACGGGCTCGCCCCGCGCCACCTCCTGCCTCGACCCACCGGCCCGAACCGGCCGGCCCCCGCGCCGCCCCGGCCGCTTCCCACCCGCCCGAACCGGCCGGCCCCCCGCGCCGCTACCGCGTCGTCCGCCGCTCCCCGCCCCAGCCGAAGTCCCGCGCCGACGCCAGGTGGCGCAGGGCGAGGGCCGCCGGGCCCTGGGGCCCACTGGGCGGGGCCGCCGTGGCCGCCCAGCACTCCACGGCCACGCGGACGGCGGAACCGGCCACGGCCGCGGCGAACCGCAGATCAGGGGTGACCGCGACCGGGCCCACGGCGCGCTCCCCCGCCCCCGGAGAGTCCGCCGTCGGCTCGGCCGGCGTCGGCTCGGCCGGCGTCGGCTCGGCCGGCGTCGGCTCGGCCGGCGTCCGCCACGTCAGGATCTCCGCCAGCGCCCGCTCCGACGTCTGGCAGACCTCGGCCCAGACCTTGCGCAGGGCCGGGCTCGTGTCGGCCAGGCGGATGAGGGTGCGGACCCATTCCCAGGAGGCGGCAGAAACGCCGACGCCGGGCGTGAGGGTGTGCCGGACGGCGTGTTCCAGGGCGTCCGGGAGGCCGAGGCCGGCCGGGGCCGTGCGGACCGCCTCGGTCCAGCGCTGGGCGCCCGCCGCGTAGAGCGGGGCCACCGCCTCCTCCTTCGTGGCGAAGTAGCGGTAGAACGTGCGCGGCGCGACGCCGGCGGCCTGGGCGATGTCCTCCGCGCGGGTCGCGCGGAGGCCCTGCCGGACGAAGAGGGCCGCCGCCGCCCGGGCGATCTCCACCCGGGTCTCGGCCTTGCGGCGTTCGGTGAGCGACACCGGCGCGGAGGCGGAAAGCGGCTGGTGGGCCCCGGCAATTTATGCCCGTGTGACAGAATCTGCCATCCGGCGGTCCACCCCGCTGTTCAGGTACGGGGTGGACCGCCGTTCCAGTGCCCGGGCACCTGGCACAGCCATGACGAACAGCCGATAACCGACCCGACGAGCACCCCCACGGCCCCCGGACTCCGCCGCGAGACACGAAGAAGCCGGGCTCCGGACGCCCGGGGGGGGGGAGGGCGCCGGAGCCCGGCGGGGAAGTCCCGGCGCCGGGGGGGGATTGCGTCGGGACGTGGTTCACGTGGGATCGGCCAGGGTCAGCCGGAGGTGGTGCCGTGGGGGTGGGGAGTGCGGTCCTGAGGCCCGCTGAAGGGCCCGCATGAGTTGTTCCCTCGGGCTGCACGGTTGAAGCGATCGGACCACGCCATGTTTGCGCCGTCTTTCGCCACCGGGCGTGCGCGCCGCGCGGAAGCCGTACATCCGATACGCCGTTTTCGCCGTTACGGCGTAGGGCCGGCACCCCACCGCGTCGTACGCCCGGTACGCCACGGCGCCTTCGGTCACGGCCGGACGCCCGCCCAAGGCATGCAAGTCGTCCAAGGCATCCAAGTCGTCCAAGTCGAGCAAGTCATCCGAGGACGGACGCCGCCCACCGGCGGACGCCGTTGGGCACGGGCAGCGGCCACGGGCGGACATCGGTCATGACGATCATCCCCACGCCCGCGCGCCGCCACACTCCCCTGCCCGAGGGGCCACGCGGCCCCCGGCGTCTCCCCGTCTCCGCTACGCCGCCGCGTCGAACCCGGTGTCGCGGGCCAGCTTCTTCAGTTCCAGGAGGGCGTGCTTCTCGATCTGGCGGATGCGTTCGCGGGTCAGACCGTGCTCCTTGCCGACCTCGGTCAGGGTGCGCTCACGACCGTCCTCGATGCCGTACCGCATCTTGATGATGGAGGCCGTGCGCTGGTCCAGGCGGCCGATCAGGTCGTCGAGTTCCTCGCTGCGCAGGAGGGTCATGACGGACTGCTCGGGGGAGACCGCCGAGGTGTCCTCCAGCAGGTCGCCGAACTGGGTCTCGCCCTCGTCGTCCACCGCCATGTTCAGAGACACCGGGTCGCGGGCCCAGTCGAGGACGTCGATGACGCGCTCGGGCGTCGAGCCCAGCTCCGCGGCGATCTCGGCCGGCTCCGGGTCGCGGCCGTTCTCACGGTTGAACTCACGCTGGACGCGGCGGATGCGGCCCAGCTCCTCCACGAGGTGAACGGGGAGCCGGATCGTGCGGGACTGGTCGGCTATGGAGCGGGTGATGGCCTGGCGGATCCACCAGGTGGCGTACGTCGAGAACTTGAAGCCCTTGCGGTAGTCGAACTTCTCCACGGCGCGCACCAGGCCGGCGTTGCCCTCCTGGATCAGGTCGAGCAGGGGCAGGCCACTGCGCGGGTAACGCCGGGCGACGGCGACGACCAGACGGAGGTTGGAGCGGATGAAGACGTCCTTGGCCCGTTCTCCCTCGGCGACCAGTGCCTCCAGCTCCTCGCGGGTGGCATCCGCCCTGGTCTCCTCGCAGCCGTCGAGGAGCTGGCTCGCGAACACACCCGCCTCGATGGTCTGGGAGAGATCGACTTCCTTGGCGGCGTCGAGCAGCGGCGTGCGCGCGATCTCGTCGAGGTACATGCCGACCAGGTCGCGGTCTGCGATCTCGCCGCCATGAGCGCGAACACTGCTTGCCGAGTCGGCCGTCTCGCCAGTGGCGGACTTACGACGGGCGACGGCACGGGTTGCCATGCGTGCTCCCTT
This sequence comes from Streptomyces sp. NPDC006309, assembly GCF_040613095.1. Lineage (NCBI taxonomy): Bacteria > Bacillati > Actinomycetota > Actinomycetes > Kitasatosporales > Streptomycetaceae > Streptomyces > Streptomyces sp. NPDC006309. The sequence continues at coordinate 198,046 of NZ_JBEXRO010000003.1, forward strand.
GCGGTGGTGGGCTGGCGGGTGGTTCCGGTGAACGCTCAGCACTCCGGGGACTGTCTCTGGGACTCTTTCCGAGTGCCCTGCATCCGTGGGAAACAACGACTGGAATCCGGACAGAATTCCCAACCCGCCCCCCGATTTTTCTGATCATGCAGTACCCTGTGCCACCACGTGAGGGGGCGAGATGCCGTCGGAGACCGCCGAGGTGCAGGTCAGAGCGGGGATCGAGAGGGATCTCGAGAGCCTCACGGAGATCTACAACTATTACGTGCGTGAGACGGCCATCACATTCGACACCGTGGCCCTCACTCCCGAGGAGCGCCGCCCCTGGCTGCTCTCCCACCCGGAAGACGGCCCGCACCGCCTGTTGGTTGCCACGGCCGCGGACTCGGAGCGGATTCTGGGGTACGCCACATCCGGCCCGCACCGGCCGAAGCCGGCGTACGTGACGTCCGTGGAGACGTCGGTGTACGTCGCCCCGGAGTCCGGCCGGCGCGGGATCGGCACGCAGCTCTACCGCGCCCTGTTCGAGGCCCTCGCCGCGCAGGACGTGCACCGCGCCTACGCGGGCATCGCCCAGCCCAACGAGGCGTCCGTCCGGCTCCACGAGCGTTTCGGCTTCCGGCGCGTCGGCATCTTCCAGGAGGTCGGACGCAAGTTCGGCCGCTACTGGGACGTGGCCTGGTACGAGAAGCGGCTGTAGCCGGGCGGACTCAGCCGAACTGCACCGACCGCTTCGCCATGCCCAACCAGAAGCCGTCGATCACCGACTTCTGTGTGTCCAGCTCGCCGCCCGCCTCCGCCGCGCCCATGGCGACGAAGAGCGGGGCGAAGTGTTCGGTGCGCGGGTGGGCGTAGCGGCCGGCGGGGGCCTTGTCCAGGAAATCGAGCAGGGCGTCCCAGTCGCGGGCCTCCAGGGCGCGCCTGCCCCAGTCGTCGAACTCGGAGGACCAGCTCGGCACGCCCGGGCCGGTGTACCGCAGGGCGGCGAGGTTGTGGGTGAAGAACCCCGAGCCGACGATCAGTACGCCCTCGTCGCGGAGCGGGGCGAGTTTGCGGCCGATGTCCATCAGGCGGACCGGGTCGAGGGTGGGCAGGGAGATCTGGAGGACGGGGACGTCGGCGGCGGGGAACATCTCGACGAGGGGGACGTAGGCGCCGTGGTCGAGGCCGCGGTCGGGGATGTCCTGGACGGGGATGCCGGGGGCGCGCAGCAGCTTGCGGACGGAGTCGGCGAGCGCGGGGGCGCCGGGGGCGGCGTACCGCACCTGGTAGTAGTGCTCCGGGAAGCCCCAGAAGTCGTAGACCAAGGGGACCGTCTCCACCGCGCCGAGGGCGAGCGGGGCCTCCTCCCAGTGGGCGGAGACCATGAGGACGGCCCGGGGGCGGGGCAGGGCGGCGGCCCAGGCGGCGAGCTGGCCGGGCCAGACGGGGTCGTCGGCGAGCGGCGGGGCGCCGTGGCTGAGGTACAGGGCGGGCATGCGCTCCTGGGTGGTGGCGGACATCTCGGCGGCTCCCAGTGGTCCAGAGACTGCGGTACCGAGACTGCGGTACCGGCCAGATACTTTAACTCTCAAGCTCGTACGATCGACCTTACGCCCGACTTGTTCAAGTTTCAAGCAGCCGGCTCGTACAGTGGACCCATGAACACGGCACCGGACACCGCCGCACCGACCCGCTGGCTCACCGACGAGGAACAGCGCGTCTGGCGCGCGTACCTGCACGCCACCACCCTGCTCGAGGACCACCTCGACCGGCAGCTCCAGCGCGACGCGGGCATGCCGCACATCTACTACGGCCTCCTCGTCGGCCTCGCCGAGGCACCGCGCCGCCGGCTGCGGATGACCGAGCTCGCCATGCAGGCCAAGATCACCCGCTCCCGGCTCTCGCACGCGATCGCCCGGCTGGAGAAGAACGGCTGGGTACGGCGCGAGGACTGCCCCTCCGACAAGCGCGGCCAGTTCGCCGTCCTCACCGACGAGGGCCTGGAGGTGCTCCGGCGCACCGCACCGGGCCATGTGACCGCCGTACGGCAGGCGCTGTTCGAACGGCTGACCCCGGAACAGCAGAAGGCCCTCGGCGAGATCATGGAGATCGTCGCCGAGGGCCTCCAGCCCGACGGAGCGGGTGCGGACCTGCCCTGGCTCCGCTGACTCCCGCACGGGTCAGCGCGACGCCGCGGGCGCGGGCCCGCCCCGGCTCCGCCGTCTCACGTACCTGAGCGGTCTGCTCACGTACCCGAGCGGTCTGCTCACGTACCCGAGCGGTCAGCTCACGTGCCGAAGCGGTCAGCTCACGTGCCGAAGCGGAAGCGGGTGCGGACGGCGGGCCGTCAGTGGGCGATCACCGGCACCGGCAGCTCGTCCTCGGCGCCCTCACCGGCGGCCACCACGGTGCCACCGGCACGGCCCGCGTTGACGAAGGTGAAGGCGATCAGGGAGGCGAGGGCCAGGATGCCGACGGCGAACCAGATCGCGGTGCTGTAGCCGTGCACCATGCCCTGGAGCCTCACCAGCTCCTGCTGCGGCTTGGCCGCGGCACCGGCGATGTGGTCCCTGACGTAGGAGGTGGTCGCCGAGGCGGCGATCGTGTTCAGCAGGGCGGTGCCGATCGCGCCGCCGACCTGCTGCGAGGTGTTGACCATCGCGGAGGCCACACCGGCGTCCCGGGGCTGGACGCCCTGGGTGGCCAGGGACATCGCCGGCATGAACGCCGTACCCATGCCGAGACCGAGCAGCACGACCGCGGGCAGCAGCAGACCGGCGTACGAGGAGCCGATCTCCAGCTGGGTCAGCAGCAGCATGCCGAGACCGGCGACCAGGAAGCCCGGGCCCATCAGCATGCGGGCCGGGACGCGGGTCATCAGCCGGGTGCCGATCTGGGTGGAGCCCGTGATCATGCCGGCGACCATCGGCAGGAACGCGAAACCGGTCTTGACCGGCGAGTAGCCCTTCACGATCTGGAGGTAGTAGGTCAGGAAGAGGAACAGACCGAACATGCCGATGATCGCGAGGCCGAGGGAGAGGTAGATGCCGCCGCGGTTGCGGTCGGTCACCACGCGCAGCGGCAGCAGCGGGGCCTTGACGCGGGCCTCGACGATCACGAACGCCACCAGCAGCACCACGGACGCCACGAACATGGCGACGGTCACGCTGTCGCCCCAGCCGTCGGAAGCGGCGCGGGTGAAGCCGTACACCAGGGAGACCAGGCCGAGCGTGGAGAGGATCACGCCGGGGATGTCGAGCGGGGAGCGGTTACGGCCGCCCTCCGGCTCCCGGATGATGAAGTAGGCGCCGGCCGCGGCGACGACGGCGAACGGGACGTTGACGAAGAAGGTCCAGCGCCAGTCCAGGTACTCCGTGAGGAAGCCGCCCAGGATCAGGCCGACGGCACCGCCGCCGCCCGCGATGGCGCCGTAGATGCCGAACGCCTTGGCGCGCTCCTTGGCATCGGTGAACATCACCGCCAGCAGGGAGAGCGCGGCCGGGGCGAGCAGCGCGCCGAAGGCACCCTGGAGGGCGCGGGCGCCGAACATCATCCCGCCGGTCGTGGCGGCGCCGCCGAGCGCGGAGGCGGCGGCGAAACCGACGAGCCCCAGCACGAAGGTGCGCTTGCGGCCCCACAGGTCGGCGATGCGGCCGCCGAAGAGGAGCAGTCCGCCGAAGGCGAGGGCGTAGGCCGTGACGACCCACTGCTTGTTGCCGTCGGATATGCCGAGGTCCTGCTGGGCCGAGGGCAGGGCGATGTTCACGATGGTGGCGTCCAGGACGACCATCAGCTGGGCGAGCGCGATGAAGACGAGCGCTTTCCAGCGGTTGGCGTCACCGCGCGGGGCGGCGAGGCCGGGAGCCTTGAGGGCTGTTTCTGACATGGGGATACCCACTTCGGGACTTCGTGACGGAAAAGACAGCTTGTAAACGGAAAATGACGAGAAAACGGAGATGCGTGGACGCGGTCGCGAACTGTCGCTGATAACTGACTACTGATCACTGATCGTTTGACCGGTGACCGTTGATCGGTGATCGGTGATCGGCGCTGATCGGTGATCGTGATCGCCAGTCGCTGGTCGCGTCAGCAGTTGCGCAGTTCGGTGATGCTGACGGCCGGGCCCGGCAGGGCGGAGTGGGCGGGGGCCCGCAGGCCGTCCAGGAACAGTTGCAGGTGACGGTGGACGAAGCGGTCGCCACGGACGCAGTCCGTGCCGGCCGGGGGCCGGCTCAACTGGGCGACGACGATCAGCAGATCGCCGACCCCCACGTCGGACCGGAGCTGTCCGGCCGCCTCGGCCCGGCCCATGACCTCCTCGACGAGCTGCTCGATGCGCTTGCGGGAGGCCTCCAGGTCGGGATGGTGCTGGTCGAAGGTGCTGGTCACCATGGGGCACAGGGCACTGATCCGCTCGTCAGCGGCGGTGTGCACGAAGTGCTCCAGGGCGGCGAAGGCGTCCCCCGTCTCCGCGAGGGCCCGCTCGGCCGCCTCGGCCGTACGGTCCATCACGGTGCAGACGACCTCGCGGACGAGGGCGTCCCGGTCGGGGAAGTTCCGGTACACCGTGGCGTTGCCGACGCCGGCCCGGCGGGCGATCTCGTCGAGCGGCACATCCGGCCCGTGCTCGACGAACATCTCCTGGGCGGCGGTGACGATCCGCTCCCGGTTACGCAGGGCGTCGGCGCGGGGCCGGGGCACCTTGCGCACGGTGGAGGCGGTCGTGGCCGTCACGGTGTACTCCTTGAGGTCTCTGAGGCGCGGGGCCCGGGTTGAAACGTCGGTCGGTGCTCGGTCGGTGCTCTTGTACCGCTGTGTCGCTGTGTCGCTGTGTCGCTGTCGCGCTGTTCGTTGTGTCACCGGTCGTTGCCTGCCGGGGCGAGAGGGCCGATCCGGGGAGCCGGTCCCCGCTTCGCTCCGACACAGGGCTAAACGGGGAGAGCCTCCCCGGTTATTTCCCGCCCTCCCGGAAATTCCTGTGACCCGCGCCACACACGCCCTTCCCCGGGTTTCACCCCTGTGCGGACCGGCATTCCCACGATCGGCTCCGCCAGCGCGCGCCCTTCCTCCCGCCGCCCCAGGGTGATCACAAGGGTGCAGCCAGACCGGCGGCTGCCGTGGAGCGAAAGGTCCATGTATGCAGCCGCAGCCGCCCCGCCGCCGCATACGCCCGCGCCGTGTGGCCGCCCTCGCCGTGGTGACCGTGCTGACCCTCGCGGTCAGCACCTCGGCAGGGACCGGCCATCTGACGGCGCCCACCACCGCCGGGCCGGCCGCCCTGGCCCGCTCCTCCGCGCTGCTGCCGTGCATGGTCCACGGCGGCCTGGGGGTGCAGATGACCGAGGGCCTGCCCACCCCGCCCGGCTACTCCCGCTCCACCGGCACGGTCCGCGCCCTCACCCTGATGATCGACTTTCCCGACGCGCCCGGCCAGGGCGGCGCCATGGACCGCTTCCACGAGTTCTTCCCGCAGACCCAGGAATGGTTCCGCACCGCGTCGTACGGCCGTCTCGACTACCGCCCCGAGACCCCCGTCACCAGCTGGCTGCGGATGCCGAAGACCTTCCGGGCGTACGGCATAGAGCGCGGCGCCCCCTTCGACCCCGGCTACCGGCGTCTGGTGCAGGACATCGTGGCCGCCGCCGATCCCACGGTCGACTTCCGCGACTACGACCTGCTGAACGTGCTCGTCACCCCGAACGCCGGCCCCTCCGCCCTGGACACCGTGCTGTCCGTGACCTTCGCCGGGAACACCGACGCCCCGGTCGCCGACGGCGTCCGCGTCGCCAACGCGTCCTTCGTCTACTCCCGCCAGGACGACGGCTCCGGCTCCTACGCCCGCACCGGCTTCCGGGTGCTGCCGCACGAGAACGGCCACACCTTCGGACTGCCCGACCTGTACACCCAGGAGGGCGGGGGCGCGGTCGGGCACTGGGACATCATGAGCGAGGACTGGGGCGCCGACAACGACCTGCTCGGCTGGCACAAATGGAAACTGGGCTGGCTGGACGGCAACCAGGTCGGCTGCGCGGCGACGCGGGGCAGCGTCGAGTACACCCTGTCGCCGCTGTACAAAGTGGGCGGCGGCAAGCTGATCCTCGTGCCCGTCACCGCCCGCAGCGCCTACGCGCTGGAGATACGCGCACAGGGCGGCAACGACGAGATGGTGTGCCGCCCGGGCCTGCTGATCTACAAGATCGACGCCACGGTCGACACCGGCCGCGGCCCCGTCACCGTCTACGACAGCCACCGCTCCAGCGGCGGCTGCACCCGCAGCCCCAACGTCCACGCGGAACTCTCCGACGCCCCCTTCACCCCCGGCGAGAGCTTCAAGGACCCGCGCCACGGGATAACGGTGCAGGTGATGAGCAAGGACGAGGAAGGGAACTACCGGTTGCGGATAACGCGGACGTGAGAGGGGTCCGGGCAGGACGGGGATACCGGCCCGGCCGGACCGCAGAGCGAGGCCCGCGGCCTACGGCAGGCCTGCCCGTCACGCCGTACCCCGTACCGGCGAACTTCGTACCGGCGAACCCCACCTGACCACCCACCCGACCCGCCGCACCCTCGACGACTGCGTCCAGGCCTCCTCCCGGCCCTGCGCTCGACAGCCGACCGCATCCAGACAGACGTCCACACCGCGTCCCGCTACACCCACGTCCCCCCTTCCTGATCAACCACCCCCACCCGATCCGGCCCCGATCCGGTACCCTGTGGACCGAGCGCCCACCAGGACGCCCACCCACGCCTTCGTAGCTCAGGGGATAGAGCACCGCTCTCCTAAAGCGGGTGTCGCAGGTTCGAATCCTGCCGGGGGCACCAGGTCAGAAGGGGGCCACCTACGAATTTTCGTAGGTGGCCCCCTTCTGACATCCAGATCTGACATCAACGGCGATGGTCACTGACGACCGGGGCGTTTCCTGAGCAGCCGGTCCATGTGGCTCATGGCCTCGCGCTGCGTGTCCTGCACGACGTGTGTGTACACGTCCATGGTGATGCTGATCTGCGAGTGCCCGAGGATCTCCATCACGACCCGGGGCGCGACGCCGGCCGCCGTGAGAAGCGTGGCCGTGCCGTGGCGGGCGTCGTGCAGCCGGACGACGCGGAGGCCGGCGGACTGGGCGACGCGGGTGAAGGAGCAGTACAGGTTGCGCGGCTCGACGGGGCGACCGGTGCGGGTGGCGAAGACGTAGTCGGAGTCGTTCCACCTCTCCCCCGCCTTGGCGCGAGCGTCAGCCTGCCGCAGCCGGTGCCAGCGCAGGGGCGCGATGCAGAGAGCGGGCAGCGAAACGGCACGGCGACGGCGGCTCTTGGGGTCGTCGTCGTACAGGACGCCACGGCGCCGTTGGACCTGGTGGCGGACGTACAGGACGCGACCGTCGAGGTCGATGCCGGACCAGCGGAGGCCGATGATCTCCCCTCGGCGCAGGCCCATGGCGATGGCGAGCACGAAGGCCGCGTAGAGCGGGTCACGGCGGGATGCGGCGAGGAAGTCGAGCGTCTCGTCCAGGGTCCACGGCTTCAGCTCCCGCGAGTCGCTGCGCGGCGGCTCGACCAGCTTGGCGACGTTTCGCGCGATCAGTTCCTCACGGCAGGCGGAGGACAGCGCGGAACGCAGAACCCGGTGCGACTCCTTGGCCGTTGCCAAGGTGGTCTCCTGCTCCAGTCGGACGAGGAAACGGCGCACATCGGCGACGCCCAGCGATTCGAGCCGTTTGGCGCCGAGGAGCGGCACCAGGTAGAGCCGGACGTGTGCTTCGTACTTGTCGTACGTGCTCAGCTTTCGCCGGGGCTTGATGACGTTGTCCAGCCAGTACGGCAGCCACTCGGCGAGCTTGGCCGACCGGGTCGGCACGGGCACGCCCTGGTCGACCTTGTCGAGGAGTTCCCGGCGCTTGGCGTCGCACTCGGCCCAGGTCTTGCCGTAGGCGAACTTGCGGGCCCGGGTGCCGTCCGGCTGGAGGACGTAGACCGCGCACTGGAAACGGCCGTCCTTGCGCTTGGTGATGGTGCCGGCGCCGTTCGGGTTGCGCTTGCGCTGCGTGGCCATCAGGCAGCCTCCTCCAACTGACCGAGGACGAAGTCCCGGACGGCGTCAGCGGGGATCCGACGTGCGCCGTCGATTTTGATCGAGACGAGACGCTGCGACCGGATCAGGTCGTAGACCTTGGAGCGCCCGAGCTTGAGCCGGGCCATGACCTCCGGCACGGTCAGAAGTTCGGCGATGGCGGTGGTCATGCTGCGGCTCCCTCCTCGGTGGGCTTGTCGCTCAGGGCTTCGCGGGCGGTTTCGCGGTTGGTGTGGAGGTCGCGGGCAATGGTCGCGGCGAGGACGGCTTCGCCTGGAGTGTGGCCGGCGTACTGCCAGTCGGTCAGGACGAGGACCGTGTCCGGTTCGTGGTCATCGAGGCCGAGGGCGGACGCCTCTTGAGCGGCGCGGTAGTCGGCGCGTTCCTGGCGGAGGGCGCCGAGGGTGGTGGAGTAGGTGCGCGACTTGGACGAGAAGTGCCCGCGGAAGCCGAGCATGTGCGCCCAGGCCCAAAGGCGCCGGTCCGGATAGAGGGCATCCAGGTCGCGGCAGGCTGTGATGAGCCGCCGGGTGTGGTCGGGTCCTGGTGGCGGTCGAGTTCGGCGAGTTCACCGATACGGCGGTCCGGAGTGCCGGTGTTCTCGGTCGCCTTGGTGGCGTACTTGGCCACGTAGGAGGCGACGGCCTGTTCGGTGATGTCGGAGCCGTCACCGAAGGCCTTGACCGGGCGGATGTCGAGTTGCCGTCCCCAACGGAAGTACGGGCGGGTTGGTCGGCGGCGGCCGGAGCGCCGACCTGGCCACTCAGATCCTGCTGGATGACCGACTCAAGCGCATCGACCGGCAGATCCGCGACGCCTTCCGCACCCGCCCCCAGGCCGAGATCATCGAGTCACTGCCAGGCATGGGTCCCATCTTAGGAGCCGAGTTCGTCGTCGCCGCGGGCGACATGACCACCTACATCGACGCCGGCCACCTTGCCTCAGCCGCCGGCTTGATCCCCGTCCCACGCGACTCCGGCCGCCGCACCGGCAACCTGCACCGAGCCAAGCGCTACAGCCACCGCCTACGCAGAGTCTTCTACCTCTCCACGCAGACCAGCATCATCCGCGACGGCCCCAACCGGGAGCACTACCTCAAGAAACGAGGCGAGGGCTGTAAACACGTCCAGGCCGTCATCGCCCTCGCACGACGCCGCACCAGCGTGGTGTGGGCTCTTCTACGCGACGACCGGGCCTTCACCCCCGCCCCGCTCATCACGCAGACGGCTTGACTCAGCCCAAGGCCACAAAGCCAGCGGCGTGGCTAAGGCCAGCGGGGCTGCAGCAAAACACACGCGCACCTGATCGGTCGGCGCGCCCGCCGTCGTGGCTGGCTTTCGTCGGCTGAGGCACAAACGATCTCCGGGACGAGCTGCCGCCCTCACGGGTGGAGGGCGGCCACAGCCTTGACTCGGTCATTGAAACTCCAGCCCCAAAGCCTCTCCGCCGACCTAGTGTCCTGCGCCCGAAGTTCGATGAATATGTAGGCTGTCCGTGTAGCGCGTAGGGGACGGCCGGCGGCCGAAGTGACGTTGACGGACGATGAGCGCGAGACGCTGGTGGGCTGGTCGCGGCAGGCGACGTCCGCGCAGGCTCTGGCCCAGCCGTGCCGGATCGTGCTGGGCTGCGCAGAGGGGAAGTCGAACCAGCAGGTGGCCGCCGAACTGGGCATCCGGCCGCAGACGGTGGGCAAGTGGCGTCGCCGCTTCCTGGAGGTCGTCGACCGGCGTCAGGCAGCCCCCGACAACCCAGCAGCCCTCCGTGTGCAGGATGAGGGCCCCCGCTCCTCTTCCCGGTCGTGCGGCATGGCCGGCAACACCCAGCGCTGTGCAGGCTCTGCATCGGATCTGTGTGTAGTCGTGCCCGTCGACGGGGCGGACCGCGGCGGCCGGGATGTCGAGCGCGACTCGGTACCACCAGCGGCCCTCATCGTCCCGACGCCGGGACAGCAGGCCGCCCTCGACGACCCTGCCGCCGGGCAGCGCGACCGACACCGGCCACTCGCACTCTTCGCCCATAGGTTCGACTCTAGGGCAAGGGCACAGACCGGGGTTCCGTGGACACCTACCTCGTGCACTATGGCAGTCAGCGGGATCCGCGAGCAGGGGCGGCGGGCGATCCTCGAAACGAAGGCCAAGGAACGACGCCCCCTAACCTGGATCAGGCCAAGGGGCGTCGACATTAAAGGTCGACCCTTTAATTGTGGTCAAACATAATCATGCCGTTTTTGCCGCTTTGTGATATCCGGCGAATGCGTCGCAGGGAATACCTGAGAGTTCCCCAATCAGGCCGACGAGGTAGCGGTGTGGCAGAAGCGGTCACCCTCCGCCGCGTTATTCAGGCACACTTTAAGTGTGACCGTCGTCCCTTCGGCCAAGTTCCAACTGTCCGGAGAATAGGTACAGGCCCCGTTTGACTTGGCCCAAAGAGTGGTCGAGCCACCCGACCAAGTCACAGTGCCCTTGGCGGCATAGCCATCAGCCTGGTTGTCACATACGACCCACTTATCCTGAGTGCCCGAATATGCACCCCACCAGTCCAGGTCGCCTCCAGGATTGTCATCCGTTGTATAAAGCAGGTAGGCGGACCCCGCTGCGTAGGCAGTATTACCTGCGAGAGCGAGCGCCATCGCACCGGTGGCCACTCCAGCCACCGTGACGGCCTTACGAAGACTGAGCATGACTTACTCCTTTGATTCGGTCTCTGCATGAGCACCTGATGTCGCCTGCGCCGCGTCGCGCCCCATATCCTTGATGGCACGCGACGCCTTTGAGATGACAGCCGTCACAACAGGCCTGGCCAGAGACGTGACACACACCATGCGGGGACTCCCGTTGTCGCCCCCGTAGCCATGAGAGCACGATAAGTGAATAACAAAGCAAGACCTAAGGTCAAGCGAGATGATCATGCGAGTCGGAAAATCGACTGAACAAACGGGTACAACCAAAGACATCATTCGCTTCTATGAAAAGATCAGCATAATTGCAGAACTGCGACTGTCGTGTCTTCCCGCGGAGACAGTTGCTCTGGTCTACGGCCGACAGTGCGGCGGTGGTACAGCGAGGCACACGCGCACCTGCACGGTCGGCTGACCCGCCATCGTGGCTGGCTGTCGTCGGCTGACGCTCAGACACTCCGGGGCCTGGCTCCGCCGAGGGACGTTCAAGGCGAAGGGACTGTGCCACTCGCGTGCCAGATCCTGTGGGGAATCAAGGGGGAGCAGCGGGAACTCGCCCCGGGTGCGACTAAGACTGCAACACCATGCCGTCGCAGGTCAGCGCAGCAACCACGGCCAAAGAACCCGAGCTTCCCAAGCTGAGGGCTCAGAAAGCATCATGACGGACTGGCCATCCTGGCTTGCTGCGGTCGAGGGAAGCGGCAACGTGGCTGAGGCCCGTGGGGGTGCAGTGAGACATACGCGTGCGTACTCGGTCGGCGCGCCCGCCATCGTGGCTGACTGTCGTCGGTTGAGGTTTGGACGGGTCATATCGAAGTGCCGGCCGTCAGTCGAGCGCGGCGTGGCTGGGCCGTCTCTGGGCCGTCCGAGGTCGCTCAACAGCGGCCAATGACGACCAACGACGACCACCAGGCGCTCCGGCCCACCGCTCTTGAGCAGGGAAAACGTAGGTCACCAAGATCTCCGACAAGACCCAGGGCAAGAAGACATCTCTTGCCTTACTCATTGAGACTCCACCGACCTCACGCCTCCGTACGCCCGTCGGACCGGCTCTCAATGCCATGACGGAAAGCCGCTGTTGGCGCAATCGTCTATCTCCACCTCTCCCAATAGGTTATTCCATCCTCGAGAAGATCTCGGAGACGGGCAGATAGCAGTGACCAGTCTGGCTGGCGTGCTTCCTCTTGTGAGTCATCAGGTCGTCCAGGCGAATGCGTTGGTCCAGCACAGCCATGACGTCGCCGCCGTCCATCGTGATGAACGGCGCGCTAAGGCTGTAGATCGCCAGGGCATCGGAGGTGAAGCCGCTCATGCTGACGTACAAGCCGAGGGTGTTCTTGGGAGCAGCTTTCCGTCATGGCATTGGACTAGATTTTCCATATGCCTGAGCAGCCGCCCTTGCTCCGCGTCGCCGACGAACACCGGCGGCGCATCGCGGAGCACGAGTGGGAGCCGGGAGATCGCCTACCCTCCCGCGCCCAGATCGGCCAGGAGTACGGTGTCGGCGAGAACGTGGTGCGCCGGGCACAGGAGTTGCTGATCTCTCAGGGCGTGCTGGAAGGGCGTGCCGGATCGGGCACGTACGTCGCCGAACCCCGGCAGCGAGTGCGAATGGTGCGTTCGTCGGCGCGGGAGAGGCCCGACGGCTCGCCGTTCCGGGCGGATATGAAGGCAGTCGGCAGGCAGGGCGACTGGGAGAGCCGGACGGACGCCAAGGTGCCGGCGCCTGCCGACATCGCCGCGCGGCTCGGAATCGCCGAAGGCGAGTTGTGCGTCCGGACCGCGTACGAGTTCCTGGCGAACGGCAGGCCGGTGCAGCTGTCGACGAGTTGGGAGCCGTACGACCTCACGGCCGGCACTCTCGTCGTGCTGCCGGAGGGCGGGCCCCACGCGGGCGCCGGAGTCGTGAACCGTATGGCAGCGATCGGCGTCACCGTCAGCCATGCCGTGGAGCAGCCGGAGCCGCGGCAGGCCACGGTCGAGGAGACGTCGCTCCTGGGCATCCAGAAGGCGGCGCTCGTGACGCACATCCGGCGCACGTACTACAGCGACGACGGGGGGCCCGTGGAGACGGCGGACATCGTGGTGCCCGCAGCACACTGCGAGATCGTCTACGAGATCCCGGTCAACCGGTGATCACACCCGTACAGGAGACAATGCCAGCCTGGTGAGCCAGGCTGTCTGTGATCTTGTGAGCCAGATGAAAGGGATGGGTAGATGCGTCGCCGCAAAGGGGCCCGTAAAGTCCTCGCCACTGTTGCTGCCACTGTGCGCGAGTGGAGGGACGAGGAAGGGTGGGGCGTGCTCGACTCGCCCCAGACTCCCGGCGGATGCTTCGGCCACTACTCCGACATTCAGGCGCCTGGCTTTCGCACGCTGTCACCGGGGCAACAGGTGGATCTCATTTGGGAAGCACCCGGCTTCAAGCAGGACGGGTATGACTACCGCGCGGTGAGCATCATCCTCAGGCCCATCTGACATCAACGGCCGCGAACGCCGCCACACCGAGGCGGCCGCAGCCGGACCGACGACGAGCTGTTCAGTTCCGTTTCAGCAGGCCGCACCGCACAGTGACCGAATTCCTGAAGCGGGTCTTGCAGGTTCGAACACTGCCAGGGGCACCAGGCAAAACGTCCCGGACCGATCATGGTCAGGGGTCTTTGACATCAACGCAGGCGGTCACGCACGACCGGGGCGCCTCGTCCTGAGCAGCCGGTCCATGTGGCTCATGGCTTCGCGCTGCGTGTCCTGCACGACGTGCGTGTAGACGTTCCTGGTCATGTTGATCTGCGAGTGCCCCGGGATCTTCATCACGACGCGGGGCGGAACTTCGGCCGCCGTGAGCAGTGTGGCCGTGCCACCTCGACGCCCTGAACCACGCCCGCTCCACGGTGTGTGTCGACGGCAGACAGGATGGGAGCTGGGGTGGGGAGTGAGGCGGAGGCCCTAGCCCAGCTACCCGCAGGCCGCCCTGCTCACTGGCTTCGGGATATCCAGGTCCCGCACGCACCTTCGACCGCGGCTACCAGCGTGAAGCAGGCAGCGCTCATCACCACCCGAACGCGGTTGCCAGGATGCCGGGGTTTCTCTCGTAGCCGAGGCTGAAGGGGACGGCGCAATAAGCGCGGTTCCCGAATCAGGCAGGTTGCCCTGGCAATGAGGACAGGCCGGCGCAAGTGTGCCGCGAGATTTCCGGTCCTGCCTCCTGCATACGCGGCTGCTGTCCTGTTCAGGGGCAGGCCGATGGGCCACAGCAACACAACGCGCCCCCCTCTACGTATCGGAAGTACACGAGGAAGGAATCACAGCCATGCCCAATCCCCGCCCGCGCGACCCGAACCCGCAGATCCTCGGAGACGTGTCCGATCTGACCAGCGGCAGGAAGATCATCATCAGCGCTCACTCCGGTGGCGTCCTGATGCCGGACGACCCCAACAGCGACCGCCACGTCGCCCAAGCGTGGCGGGAGAGCATCGACAAGATCGGCGGCTTCTACGAGTGGGAATTCACCCACACCGCCGACGGCACCTACACGATCAAGAACGATAAAGCTGACCGGTTCCTGGAGCCGGAGCGAGAGGACGGCGGCAAGAAACCCTGTAATCGCATCGAGTGGAAGACGAGAGTGTTCCTCGAGAACGGGACCGTCTCCGGCGGAAAGCAGGAGTGGGTGATCCGCCGTCTGGGCGACCTCTACCAATTCCAACTCAAGGGAACCGACTACGTCATGGGGCTGCGCGACCGCAACAATGACGACAGCCACATCTCCCTCCTCGATCCTTGGTGGAGCAGGGACCGCCTCTGGCTGGTCCTCGACGCCGACGGCTGGCGGCGCTGACCCACCGCAGGCCGTGAGTGTCCAACTGCGTGGCAACGCCACGAACAGCGGCGAAACAACCGCGAAGGTCTACGGCCCCTCAGCCCCGGCGAGAAGTGGAACTGCTCCCGCAGTACCTCCGGGCGGGTCGCCTGACATCCATCGCTGACATCAACGGCCCCCCGACCCCAGCAACCGCGTGCGGTCATAGGCGTTGGCTCAAGCCTCGTGCCAGCCGAGCGCTGAGGCGTCGGATCGAACTCCTGAAGCCGGTGTCGCAGGTTCGAATTCTGCCGGGGCACGTACGGAAGGGCCGGCTGGGAGAGCTTCTCTCCCAGCCGGCCCTTCGCTGTTTCGGTCACCGTGCCGGACGGCTGTCGCCACGCATCCATGGGGACGCGCCCAAGCCACCGCGAATGGAGCAGGGGCCGGTGGCCTGGACGAGGATGCCGACAGGGGTTTCCGGGCCGGGTCGCGGAGAAAGCGGGTCGTCTGGCAGCGCCTCTTCGTGTTCGGCTCCGAGGCCCTCGCCAAGGCGGTCCACGGCGACCGGGAGAGGGCCGCACTGGTCAAGACGGCTCCGCGGCTCGGCATTCCCGTCGTCACCTCGGCACTCACCACCTTGGAGGCATGGGACCCCCGCGACGCGTCGAGGCAGGCGCTGTGGAACCGGACGCTGTCCCGGATCCGCATCGTGCACACGGACGACCAGGTGATTGCCATGGCGCGCGACCTGCTGAAGACCGCCGGCCTGCACGGACACAAGTACGCCATCGACGCCGTCCTGGCGGCCGTGGCCGCGCGAGACGCCGCGCAGGGGGTCCGGACAACCGTCTTCACCTCGGACACCGACGATCTGCATCGGCTTCTCGCAGGCCACTCCGTGCGAGTCGAGAAGGTCTGACGAGACGCGCGCGCCTCGCTCGGACCGCTCGCTGGCCTTCCCCAGAGCGATCCGGACCTTCCCCAGAGCGACCCGGCCCCCCGCGGTACGCCGCGCCCGCCCCACCGGCATGCCTGGGGGCGCTGTCGTTCCGCCGGCGCAGAGCCGGGCCTCCTGGCCGTTGGGTCCCGGGCGGGCTGGGGCTATCGTCGGAATCATGGGGTCAGGACGAGGAGGACCGCCGGTGATGCCACAGGACGAAGCCGTGGTCGGCTGCACGGGGAAGGTGCTCATCGGGACGCGCGGATCCGCAGGCCCCGGCGAGATCCTGGTGCGGGTCAGGGGTGGCTCCGAGACCTTCCTCGCCTGGTCGGAGAACCCCCTGTCCGCGGGCGCGACGGTACTCGTGATCGAATCGCGTGGATGCCGTGAGGTCGGCGTCATCGAGTGGGTGGATCCATTGGACGCGCTCGGCGAGGACATCGCCGACGCCGACTGAGGAGTACAGGCATGTTCGGATACCGCGTCCCCGCCCCCGACGAGGCGATGTTGATCTCGGGAGGCAGGCGGGGCCTCGGGGGTGCGCCGTTCCGCGTGGTGACGGGACACGGCAAGTTCGTGCTCCCGGTCTTCCGCAAGGTCCGGTTCCTCACCCTGTCCATGTGTGAGGCCGAGGTCACCGAGACCTGCGTGACCAGACAGGGCATCGCGTTGCACGTCCGCGCGGTCATCGCCTTCAAGGTCGGCAACGATCACGAGAGCATCATCAACGCGGGCCAGCGGTTCCTCTCCGACCAGGAGCAGATGTCGGTGCTCACCGGCCGGATCTTCGCCGGCCATCTGCGGGCCATCATCGGCTCGATGACGGTCGAGGAGATCGTCACCGAACGGCAGAAGCTCGCCGCGGAGGTCCTGGGCACCTCCAAGACCGAGATGGCGAAGATCGGCCTGACCGTCGACTCCCTTCAGATCCAGTCGATCGACGACGGCGACACCGGCTACATCGACGCGATGTCGGCGCCGCACAAGGCGGCCATCCAGCGGCAGGCCCAGATCGCCCAGGCGCAGGCCACCCAGGCCGCGGCCCAGGCGCAGCAGGCGGCGGCCCGTGAGCAGGCCGAGTACGCCCGGCAGACCGCCGTCGTCAAGGCCGAGTACTCGGCCGAGGTGGACCGCGCCCAGGCGAAGGCCGCGCAGGCCGGACCGCTGGCGCAGGCAGACGCCCAGCAGGAGGTGCTCGCCGCCCAGACGGAGCTGGCCCTGCGTCAGGCCAAGCTGCGCCAGCAGCAGTTGGTGGCCGAGATCGTGAAGCCCGCCGAGGCCGAGGCCGAGCGAGTCAGGATCCTCGCGGCCGCCGAGGCGCAGCGGATGAAGATCCAGGCAGAGGCGGCGGCCTCGTACGACCGGGTCGCGCTCGACCGGCTGCTGATCGACCAGCTCCCGCAGATCGTCAAGGAGGCCGCCGGTGGCCTCGCCGGCGCCAACGTCAACGTCCTGAACGGCGCGGACGGTCTCGGCGAGATCGCCGCCGGCCTGGTGTCCCAGGGTCTGACGATCCTCGACTCGGTCCGGCAGAACCTCAACGGTCACGACTCCGGCGGACGCCGCTCCGCGGAGAGCGAGGACGGCGGCCTGCTTCAGCTGGCTGCCCGCAAGGAGCAGAAGCCGAAGGACGGCCGGGTGGACGTCGACTGAGGGTGGCGGCCGGCGCGCTCAGGTGCGGAGGGGACGGAGGGTTCGGATCCGCTCGGGGCACGTAGGTAGCCAAGGGCCGTAGGTAGCGGAGGGCCTGTCCGGGAGGGGTTCCCCCCGGCTGGCCCTTCGTCGTTTCCGGTGCGTGCCACTCACGTGCCGTGATCGGCTCCCGGGAGCCGATCACGGCTGTCGATGGGTCGCCCTTACGCCTGTGGGTGGAGAACGACCTTGGTGTAGCCCTCCACTCGCTTGTCGAACTTCTCGTATGCCGTGGGTGCCTGGTCGAGGGGCAGTTCGTGGGACACGACAAAGCTGGGCCGGGCGCGGCCCTCGATGATCAGGTCACGCAGCTGCCGGTTGTAGCGCTTGACGTTGCACTGGCCGGTGCCCACGCGCAGTCCCTTCTCAAACAGGCGGCCGATGGCGACCATCAGCATGCCGTGTTTCGACTGCTCGTCCGGTCCGCCCGGGTCGCGCGGAACGTACAGGCCCGGGACGCCCAGAGCACCCGTCGGCCGGACCGTCTCGACCAGCGAGTTCAGCACGGTCGCCGGTTCCTCGCGATCCTCGCCGCGCGCCTGGGCCTGGTAGCCGACGGCGTCGATGCCCTTGTCCGTGCCTTCACCCGCGTTCTGCTCCTGGATCTGCTCGACCGGGTTGCCCTCGGTGAAGTTGATCGGTATGGCGCCGATCTCCTCGGCCTTCTGCAGCCGCTCGGTCACTCGGTCGACCACGAACACCTTGCTCGCCCCACGCAGGATCGCCGAGTACGCGGCCATCAGTCCGACCGGGCCGCCGCCGTAGACGGCGACGCTCTCACCGGGGCGCACATCGGCCAGTTCGTTGCCGTGGTAACCGGTGGGGAAGATGTCGGCGAGCAGGACGAAGTCGGTCTCCTTCTCGGTGCCCTCGGGGAGCTTCAGACAGTTGAAGTCGGCGTAGGGCACCCGTACGTACTCCGCTTGTCCCCCCACGTAGGGGCCCATCGCCACATAGCCGTAGGCGCCTCCGGCGAAGCCCGGGTTCACGGTGAGGCAGAAGCCGGTGAAGCCCGCCGTGCAGTTCTTGCAGAAGCCGCACGCGACGTTGAACGGCATGACGACCCGGTCCCCACGGCTCAGCGTCGTCACCCCGTCACCGACCTCCTGGACGATCCCCAGGTTCTCGTGGCCGAAGACGATGCCGGCCTCGGCGGCGGTGCGGCCCTCGTACATGTGCAGGTCGGAGCCGCAGATGGCGGTCGATGTCACGCTCACGATCACATCGTTCGGGTGCTGGATCCGGGGATCCTCCACCTGCTCGACCGCTACCTCGAACGGTCCCTTGTACACAACAGCCCTCATCGTCGAGCACCTCCACTAAGTGTGCTTGCTCGATCACTCACGGGAACGGCGGTCGGGGGAGCCTCGCCGCCCATCGCGGAAACGGGCCTCGATCATGCAGCTCGGCCGGCCTTCTGTGCGTTTCCTCATATTCCAGACTGGCGCATGATGAGATGATTTGCACCTAAGGACTGCGAAGTCCTTTTCCCGTACGGTTCGGAGAGGATCAAGAACCTTGACGCGACGTCTCGGCAAGCTGCTCGTCCCGGTGTCAGGGCTGTCCGGCACCAGTTATCCGGCAGGAACCCCGGTGACCATACGAGGCACCGGTGGGTCCGTCGACGGCTTCGTCGACGGCGACTGGCTGCCGCTCGCCTGGTGGGAGTTCGCCGACACCCAGCCGGACGACACACCCCAGACCTGACCGGCGTGCGAGGCATGGCCGCCTCTCCGGATCACGCGGCGGCAGGGATCAGGGCCTCGTTCTTGACGTTTTCCTGACGTCCGGGCCGGATCCGCCGGCCCCCGTCGCGGTGTCCTCCCCGTTGTCCGGATCGCGTCGGAGGGGGAGTGCCGTGGAAGGCACCGTCGTGGCAGTGGTGGTCGTGGCCGGGGTTCTGCTGCTCGTGCTGAGGGGCGGGATGCGGATCGTCAACCAGGTGGAGCGCGGGGTGGTGTTCCGCTGGGGGAAGGCGCTGCCGAGCCACCGACAGCCCGGCATCACCTTCCTGATCCCGTTCGCCGACCGGATGCGCAAGGTGAACGTGCAGATCGTGACGATGCCCGTGCCCACGCAGGAGGGCATCACCCGGGACAACGTGTCGGTGAAGGTCGACGCCGTCGTCTACTTCCGGGTCACCGACCCGGTGCGCGCGGCCATCGAGGTGCAGGACTACGTCTTCGCGGTCGGTCAGGTCGCCCAGTCCTCCCTGCGGTCCATCATCGGCAAGAGTGACCTGGACGACCTGCTCAGTGACCGGGAGCGGCTGCACGAGGGGCTGGCCCTGATGATCGACAGCCCGGCCGCCGGATGGGGTGTCCACATCGACCGCGTGGAGATCAAGGACGTACAGCTGCCGGAGTCGCTCAAGCGGTCCATGTCGCGGCAGGCCGAGGCCGAGCGGGAGCGGCGGGCCCGGGTCATCACCGCGGACGGTGAGTTCCAGGCCGCGCAGCAGCTCGCGAACGCGTCCCGGATCATGTCGGACACTCCCGAGGCGATGCAGCTGCGGCTGTTGCAGACCGTCGTCGAGGTGGCCGCCGAGAAGAACTCCACGCTCGTGATGCCGTTCCCGGTGGAACTGCTGCGGTACTTCGACCGGGCCGCGCAGAAGATCGACGCCGACCGCGGGGTGACCCGGCAGGCCGGGGAGCAGGCCGCCCCGGCTGCGAATGCGGCTGCGAATGCGGCTGCGGCTGCGGCTGCGGCTGCGGTTCCCGATCCCGCTCCCGTTGCGGTTACCGCTCCGGCTCCGGCTCCGGTTACCGCTCCCGCCCCTACCACTGCCCCCGCTCCCGCTCCGGCGCAGGAGGGTGACGGCCGGCCGTAGCGCAGGGGCTAGCATCCGCCCATGACGACTACTGACCACAACGGCTCCGTGCTGGACGTCGAGATCGGGGCTCTCCAGGGTGGCTCCGCCGATCTGCCGCGGTTCGCGGGCAAGGCCGTGCTCATCGTGAACGTGGCCTCGAAGTGCGGGCTGACCCCGCAGTACACGGGGCTGGAGAAGCTCCAGGAGCGGTACGCCGAGCAGGGCTTCACCGTGCTGGGCGTGCCCTGCAACCAGTTCCTCGGGCAGGAGCCCGGCAGCGCCGAGGAGATCGCGGAGTTCTGCTCGGCGACGTACGGCGTGACCTTCCCGCTGACCGAGAAGGTGGACGTGAACGGCGCGGGCCGGCACCCGTTGTACGAGCGGCTCGTCGGTTTCGCCGACGCCGAGGGGCACAGCGGGGACATCCGCTGGAACTTCGAGAAGTTCCTGATCGGGCGGGACGGCCAGGTCGTCGCGCGGTTCTCGCCGCAGACAGAGCCGGACTCGGACGCGGTCACCGCCGCGATCGAGGCGCAGCTCGGCTGAGTACGGCTTGACCTTGCCCCAGGGGCAGGGACGAGCGTCCTGCGTGCCGGGCGGAACGGAACCGCCCGGTGACGGAGGAGCGAGGGAGCCGTGGGGGCCCGTCGGTGACGGGGCGCGAGCGCGCGGCGGCCGTTGGGGGCCGAGCGCGGTCGGGTCCCCGGCACCGGCCCGGGCGCCCCGCCGCCCGAGCCGGTGAGCGAGGAGGCCCGCAGCGTGGACGAGGAACTGCTCAGCATCGGCGCGTTCGCCGCGCGGGCCCGGCTGTCGGCCAAGGCCCTGCGGCTGTACGACCGGCTGGGCCTGCTGGCCCCGGCCCATGTCGACGAGGCCAGCGGTTACCGCTACTACCGCGCCGGCCAGGTGGACCACGCGCGGCTGGTGGCCCTGCTACGGCGGCTGGACATGCCGCTCGCCCGGATCGCCGAGGTGACCGGCGCGGAGGGCGTTCGGGCCGCCGAGTCGCTCGGCGCCTACTGGGCGGACGTGGAGGCCCGGCTGGCCGGGCAGCGGGCCCTCGCCGAGTACCTCCGTGGACGGCTGTCGGGGAGGAACTCCGAGATGTACGACAAGTTCGTGATCGAGACCGTGGACGTGCCGGAGCAGGTGCTGATCACCGAGTCGCGGCACACGCTGGCGGACGAGCTGCCGAGCTGGATCGGGGCGTCGCTGGGGCGGCTGGAGGGCGCCGCGCGGGAGTGCGGTGGCGTCACCGGGCCGCCGTTCGTGGTCTACCACTCCGAGGTGTCGATGGACAGCGACGGACCGGCCGAGTGCTGCGTGCCCGTGGCGGACGAGATGGCGGCCCGGGCGTGGGCCGGGCGGCACGGGCGGGCCTGGGAGACGGGGGTGCGGGTGCAGCCGCCGGCCCGGCTGGCTTGTACCCGGATCACCAAGGCTCAGGTGGCACATCCGCAGATCCTGGCCGCGTTCGAGGCGGTGGAGCGGTGGGTGGCCGGACGGGGGCTGCGGATCGCGGGGCCCTGCCGGGAGGTGTACTTCGCGGACTGGGAGGCGGCGGGGGCCGACGATCCGGTGTGTGACGTCGCCTTCCCGGTCAGCTGACCCGAACCGGGCTCCATGGGCGAAGGCGGGGTCCGCGGGGAAAGGCGTGAGCCCTCTCGGCTAGGACGGCGACTGGTCGAGAGGGCTCTTCCGGTGGTGCTGGTAATGCAGAGGGATACTTGTGGTGCTCGTGCAGTTGTCGGGTCAGGGTCAGGGAGAACCCCTCACACCTTGACGGAGGCCACGAAGGCGTTCCACGCCGTGGCGGGGAACGCCAGGACCGGGCCCTGGAGGTCCTTGGAGTCGCGGACGGCGAGTTCGGCGGCGGTGGGCGACTTGACCTCGACGCACGCGCCGTTGCCCGCGGAATAGGAAGACTTCATCCACGTCTCCGAAGCGCCCTGAATCAGTGCCATGTCCACTCCTGTTGCGAGTTGCGGTAGTGCGGTTCACGCCAACCATGTCGGCTGCTTGGCGTGATCGACGCTACCGGGCAACTGCCGCCGCCGGAGGAGCCGTTCACTCGACCGGATGGCATATCTCGGGTGAATCTTCCATTGGAGTGGACCGGTGGTGTACGATCCGGCGCCCTCATGGGGAAGGTCTCAGTCGGCGTACCCTTTCGCCACATTCGCGATGTACTGCCGGGATGCTTCCACATTGAGGGACTGTGCCCGCAGATGTTCGTACATCACGGCGTACTTCTGCACGTCCTGCGCCTTCTCCAGATACAGGTCGCTGGTGACGCCCTCCAGGTACACCACACTGGAGTCGGCCGCGTCGGCGAACTCCAGGATCGCGTACTGGCCGTTGAGCCCCGGATGCGCACCCACCTCGAAGGGCAGCACCTGCACGGTGACGTGCGGCAGCTGGGACATCTCCATCAGGTGCTCCAGCTGCTCCCGCATCACCAGCCTGCTGCCCACGACCCGGCGCAGGGCGGCCTCGTCCAGCACCACCCACAGCCGCAGCGGGTTGTTCTCCGCGGTGATGCGTTCCTGTCGGCGCATCCGCACCTCGACGCGCTTCTCGATCTCCGCCGTCGACGTCTCCGGCAACGCCCCCTGCACCAGCGCCTCGGCATAGGCCCGGGTCTGCAACAGGCCCGTGACCAGCTGGGGTTCGTACACCCGCAGCGACTCCGCGTCGGTCTCCAGGCCGATGTACACGCTGTACGGGATGTCCCCGAAGGTGTGCCACCAGCCCTGCTGCCGCGAGTCCCGGGCCATCTCCATCAGCGAGTCGACGATCCGCTGGTCCTCGACCTCGTACACCCCGCACAGATCGCGCACGTCGCGCTGGCTGATGCTCCTGCGGCCGTTCTCCAGCCGGCTGATCTTCGACTGCGACACGAGCAGCCGCTCCGCCACCTCTTCGGCCGTCATGCCCTTGAGCTCACGGAGCCTGCGCAGCTCC
Source organism: Streptomyces sp. NPDC006309 (assembly GCF_040613095.1). Lineage (NCBI taxonomy): Bacteria > Bacillati > Actinomycetota > Actinomycetes > Kitasatosporales > Streptomycetaceae > Streptomyces > Streptomyces sp. NPDC006309. The sequence goes on from NZ_JBEXRO010000003.1 coordinate 220,986, forward strand.
TGGCCCAGTCGGCGCCGCCTGACGGTGGGATTGACATTGGACGCCACGGGACGTGCACCTCCGGCTGCCTGCCTGTTACTTGACTTTCCGTATCTGCTGTTCAGCAGACTGCCACCAAGGCGCTTTCCGCCGCTGGGAAACAGTGGATATGCGGCGTACGGGGTGGCGTCGCGGAAGCCCGGACACAGCCGAGCGGGGCGGCGGACCACAAGGGTCTCACCGCCCCGCTCGGACCAGCGGCTCCCGAACCGGGTCTGGAGGAACCGACAGTTACGGCTCAGTGGGCCACGGCGCGAGCCATGGACCCGTGGCGCGGCTGCATCGGAACCCCGTGTGCGGGCTCCGGCGCGGAGCGGACGCCGGGCGCGGCCTGCCGGCCGGCCGGGACCGCGGGGCCACGGCGCGGCTGTGCGCCCGCACCGCTCTGCACGTCCATCACGGCGTGTGCGACCAGTCCGCCCATGGGGTCGTGGCGGATCAGGTCCCGCAGCCGGGACCGGGACGAGCGTCCCTCGTTCCCCGGATACAGGTGCTTGCCGAGTCCGACGGCGTGCGCCAGCGCGGCGAGCGCCGCGGTCCGCGGGTCCGGCGGTACGCCGGTGCGGATCGCGGAATCCAGCCGGCCTCGGATCTCCCGGCTGATCTCGTTGTCGGTCGCCTGATAACGCGTCGTCGGCAGCACCCCGCACATCTGGCCGGCCACGGCATGCACCATGCCGCACCTCTCCAGATGCGAGAGGTAGGTCTGGCGGAGCCCCAGGCGCGGCCCGCCGATCCAGTGGACGGCACGTACCGGAGCGCCACGCCTTCGCAGCAACTCCAACGCGCAGTCCAAGGTCGGATCTCCTGTCGGCCGTGGCACCACCACGGCGATACGATCCCCGTCTGGGGCTATCCGTCCGGCCAGCGCCAGCTCCACTAGCTGTGCACCGGCCAGACCGAGGTCGAGCGACTGCGGCTGCGCAGTGGTACCCGTGGCCGGGTCCAGTGCGAGCAACAGAAGCTCCTCCGGAATTGTTCTGCGGCTCCTGCCCATCCATGCCTCCCCGCGTGGATGAATGACAGGGTGACCCCTCTCACATTGGTCTGTCGAGGGCGCGTGACCGGTTCGTGAGGGAACCGGCACGTATGTCGTTCTCGTCTACCGCAGGGCCCAAGTCCTCACACAGGACACTGGTACATGGTTCGGACAGGGCGCGCCCGAGGGCGTGCGGCGCATGGAGGAGGCATCGGTGGCGGGCGAGTCCCCCGACAGGTCGAAGCAGCGCGAGTCGTCGGCGGAACCGACGTCGGGGAGTGCGGGTTCGGTTCCCGAGGCGCGTGATCCGCGCGTCGCGGTCTCCCGCGAAAAGAGTTCCTCGGGCGTCTCCCGCGAAAAGGATTCCTCGGGCGGCGGCCGGGTGGATACGGCGACCAGGGTCCTGTCGGTACGGGGCACACGGCCGACCGCGGTCACCGAGCCGGCGGCACCCGAAGCCGAGTCCTCGACGCCCCCGGACGAGGACACCGACCTCCGCACGGCGGTGTCGGCATGGGTGCGCGGCGCCGAGACCCCGAAGCCCGGCCCCGGCACCTCCGCGAAGCCCGCGACCCCGGCCGGCCCGGACCCCACCAGCACGGTCAGCCCGTCGGCGAGCGCCGTTGGGCAGGACACGGCCTCCGAGGCCCCCACGGGCAAGCAGACGGGCGCCACGGAGGGCAGGACCGCCCCTGGCACGGGTACGACCGCCGGCGCGAAGGCCGACGCCGGGGCGGTTGCGGGCAGCCGGCCGGGCGCCGAGGCCGACTCGGAAGCGAAGGCCGTCCCGAAGGGCAGGACCGGCGCGAAGGCCCCTGCGAAGGCGCCCTCGAAGACCGCGTCGCGGGCAAAGGCCACCGCGAAGGCCGGCACGGCCCCCGAAGCCACCGGAGCCGTCGCGGCGCAGGCTGCCCCGGACGCCGAAGCCACCGCCCCCAAGACCCGCACGGAGGGCGCGGCCGGCACGAAGACTCGGCCCGGCGCCAAGGCGCAGGCCGGCGCGAGCAAAGGCGCCTCGAAGGGTGGGGCCGGGGATGCCGACGCCGCCGGCGTGCGGGCCGGCGCCGCGGAAGACGTAGCCGCGGCGGACCGCACCGGGACGAAGCCGAAGGCCGCCATCGCCGACTCCGTCGCCACGAAGGACGGGCCGGAAACCGGCGCCGCCGAGGCCGAGCCGAAGGCCGCCGACGCGGTTGCCGACACCGAGGACGGGCCGGAAGCCGCCGCCAAGGCCAAGCCCAAGTCTGCGGATGCCGAGGCCAAGCCCAAGGCCACCGACACCGAGGACGAACTCAAGGCTGCCGACGCCGAGGCCAAGGCTGCCAACGCCGAGGACCAGCTCAAGGCTGCCGACGCCGACGCCGACGCCAAGGCCACCGCCCCCAAGGCCACCGACGCCGAGCGAGAGCCGGACGCCGCCGACGCGGACGCCGAGCCCGAGGACGCCGCCGACGAGCCCGAGGACGCCGACGGCGGAGACGACCCGCAGGGGCCACCCGCAGCCGACGACGAGAGCCGCACGGGTGGTGCGGGTGGGAAATCGAAGCGCGCCGAAGGCGAAGCCCAGGCGGAGCCCGGGGCTGTCGATCAGGCGACCGCCGTCTTCAAGGCCGTACGGCCGAAGAAGCCCGCCGTCGATCAGCCGACGACCATGCTCAAGCTCGGCGGCAAGCCGAAGTCCCCGGAGTCCGAATCCGAGCGCACCAGCAAGTTCGTCGCGCTGAGGGACGACATGCGCCCGGCCGCCAAGGCAGACGCACCCGCCACGGCCTCCAGGACCCCCGCCCCCGCTCCCGCCTCCGAAGCCACCACCACCGTCCCCCAGGTCGGTCCCGAGCGGACCACTCAGCAGCCCCTGCCGCCGAAGCCCCCGCTGGATCTGCTGGCGGAGCTGACGAACACGCCGCCGCCCCCGGAGACCCCGGTCCGCACCCTGGTGCGCCGGGTCAAGATCTGGACGCCCCTGGTCCTGCTCCTGGTCATCGTGGTCGCGGTCGTGCAGGCGTTCCGCCCGCTGCCGCCCCCCACGCTCGCGCTGACCGCCGAAGACGGCTACACGTTCGACGGTGACGCGCTGCGGCTGCCCTGGCCCGGCGAGGGCCAGGGCTGGGTGGACGTGGACGGCGTCGGCACGATGGGCCACTTCGGCAAGCAGACGCCCGTGGCCATCGGCTCGGTCGCCAAGACCATGACCGCCTACATCGTGCTCAGGGACCACCCGCTGAAGCGGGGGCAGGAAGGTCCGAAGATCAAGGTCGACGCGAAGGCGGAGAAGGAGGGCGGCTACGACAAGGACGGCGAGTCGACGCTGAACACCGTCAAGGCCGGCGACCACCTCACCGAGAAGCAGGCCCTGTCGGCCGTCATGATCCCCTCCGCCAACAATGTCGCGCGGCTGCTCGCGCGCTGGGACGCGGGTTCGGAGGCGGCGTTCGTCAAGAAGATGAACGCCACCGCCAGGCAGCTGGGGATGACCGGGACGACGTACACCGATCCCTCGGGGCTGAAGGAGACCACCGTCTCGACGGCCCGGGACCAGGTGAGGCTGGGCCGCGCGGTCGTGAAGGTGCCGGCGCTGGTCGACATCACCAGCGCGGCCAGCTGGACGGACCCCTCCGGCCGTAACTGGCCCAACTACAACGAGCTGCCGTACCGGATCGGCGCGCTCGGCATCAAGACCGGCACCACCACCGCGGCCGGCGGCAACCTGCTGTTCGCCTCGCGCAAGCAGGTCGGCGGGCAGACGGTCACCGTCGTCGGCGCGATCCTGGACCAGCAGAAGCCGCCGATCCTCACCACGGCCAACGAGGTCAGCAAGACCGCGCTGCTCGCCGCGCAGAAGGCGCTGACCCCGTCGAGGATCCTGAAGAAGGGCGACGTGGTCGGTTACGTGGACGACCGGCTCGGCGGCCGTACTCCGGTGGTGGTCACCAAGGACGTCTCCGCCGTCGGCTGGTCGGGGCTGAAGGTCAGCCTGTCCTTCACCTCCGGTGCGGTGCCGCACACCGCGAAGGCCGGCGCCCGGGTCGGTTCGCTCACCGTGGGGGACGGCTCGGCAGGTGGGGTGGAGGTTCCGGTGGCCCTGGCGAAGGACCTGGCCGAGCCCGGGCTCGGCGCGAAGCTGACCCGTATCGGCTGACCCGTACCGGCCGGCCCGGCCCGCACCCCGTCGACGGAGTCCCGCCCCGGGAGCCCCGTGGCGGGGTGCGTGCTAGCGTCGCGAATCGGGGCGGGCCGCCGGTCGGGGACACGGCGGCGAACTGGACGGGAAGCGGCCGGGACCACCGTGGAAAGCGGCCGGGAACAGAAGACGGGACACGGGGAGTGCCTTCAGGTGGCCACAGTGGAGCCGACACACGCCGACGACACCGATCCGGGGCCGGGCCCCGGGCCGCGAATACGCCGCCCGGCGACTGACGCGGAGACGCCCGGCGCGGAGCCGGCCGTCGCTGGGCCGGCCGTCGCAGACCCGGCCGTCGCGGGCGGATCCGCCGCCGCGACTCGGGCGGGCAGGACCGCGTCCGGTGCCGTGGAGGCCCTCCGGCAGCGGATGCTGCGGCACCCGGTGCTGTCGCTCACCGCGCTGTCGGGTGTGCTGCACATCATCTGGTTCTTCACGTTCGCGAACAGTGGCGGCGATCTCGCGGCGCAGGACGCCTGGGCGGAGTTCGTCGGCCGGCACCCGGACTCGGCGTACAACCTCGCCTGGTACGGGGGCATGCACCCGGTGTCGTACAGCGTGGTGTCGCCGTATCTGATGTCGGTCCTCGGCGTCCGTACGACGATGATGGTCGCGGGGACGGTGTCGGCGGGCCTGCTGACGCTGGTGCTGATCCGCAGCCGGGGGGTGCGCAACCCGCTGTGGGCCTCGCTCGCCGGGGTCGTCGCGTTGCTGTGCAACGCGATCTCCGGGCGGGTCACCTTCGGGCTCGGCATGATGTTCGCGCTCGGCGCGGTCGCGGCCGTGTTCTGCTGGCCGCACCGGTGGCGCTACAAACGCTGGGCGAAGGCGCTGGTCGCCGCCCCGCTGGCCGCGCTCGCCACGATGGCGTCGCCGGTCGCGGGGCTGTTCGTGGGTCTGGTCGCGGCGGCGCTGTTCCTCCAGAAGCGGCGGCCGGGCGCCTGGGCGCTGGGGCTCGCGCCGACGGCGGTGGTCGCGGTGTCGGCCTGGCTGTTCCCGTTCTCCGGCACCCAGCCGATGGGGATCGGCTCGGTGGTCCTGCCGCTGCTGTACGGCCTGCTGTGCCTGTTCCTGGCGCCGAGGGAGTGGGTGACCGTCCGGCTGACGGCGGCGGTCTACAGCCTCGGTGTGGTCCTGGTGTGGCTGATCAACTCGCAGATCGGCTCGAACATCTCCCGGCTGCCGATGCTGTTCGCGGGCGCGACGCTGATCGCCGTGCTGCCGTACACGGTGCGCAAGTCGCGTCCGTGGTACCTGACCGTGCTCGCGCTGCTCGGCTTCACCGGCTGGCTCGGTTTCAAGACGGTGGACGACATCATCCACACGACGCCGGCCGCGTCCTGGGCGCGGGAGCTGGCGCCGCTGGTCAACGAGTTGCAGAAGGCGGGCGCCGAGAAGGGCCGCGTGGAGGTGGTCCCGGCCCGCTCCCACCGCGAGGCCTCGGCCCTCGCCCCGTACGTGAACCTGGCCCGCGGCTGGAACCGGCAGGCCGACATGGAGCGCAACCCGCTCTTCTACGACGACACGCTCAACTCGGCGAACTACCACGAGTGGCTCCAGCGGTGGGCCGTGCACTTCGTGGTGCTGCCCCGGGACAACCCGGACGGGGACGGCGGTGAGCGCGAGCGGGAGCTGCTGCGGCGCGGGATGCCGTATCTGGAGCAGGTCTGGGGCGACGCCAACTGGCAGCTGTTCAAGGTGACCGATCCGGCGCCGATGGCCGAGCCGAACGCGGTGGTGGACCGGGCCGAGCAGGGGGAGATGACGCTGGAGGTGCGCAGGGCGGGGCGGATCCTGATCCGGATCCCGTACTCGCCGTGGCTGAGCGTCGTCGACGAGCACGGCAAGAGTGTGCGCCCGCCGCAGCCGTCCCCGGACGCGCCGAGGACGTACCGCAACGTCGACGGGTGTCTGATGCAGACGCCGGAGGACGCGAACGGGGACCGGTGGACGGTGTTGCTGGCGCCGCACACGGGGACGTACCGGCTGGCCGCGCCGTATCAGCTGCCGCGCGGTACGCCGTGTCCGGACGAGCTGAAGACGCCGTGAGGGTCGGGGCGGTGGGCCGCGCAGGGGTCCGTCCGCCTGCCTGACCCAGGTCCCGCGGTCGCTCGTGAGCGGTCCGGCCCGGCGCCGTGGTGGCGCCGTGCCGGGCCGTTGGCGTTTCCGGGCGGGACCACCCTTTCCTGCGTTCACGTAGGTGAACTCAGGTCAATATCGCGGACGATTTTACCTCGACTTGACCGACCGCTCGCTTGTCGTGTTCATGTGCTCGGACCCACGATCGGGCACATGAACAGTCTCGACTGGGCCGTGCTCATCGGCTACTTCGGCGTGATGGTCGCGATCGGCGTCTGGTCGCACAAGCGCGTGGACAACGTCTCGGACTTCTTCACGGCCGGCGGCAGGATGCCCTGGTGGCTGTCCGGCATCTCGCACCACATGTCGGGCTACAGCGCGGTGATGTTCACCGGGTACGCGGGCATCGCCTACACCTACGGCGTCACCTCGTTCGTCACCTGGTCCTTCCCCATCGCGTTCGGCATCGCCATCGGCTCGAAACTGTTCGCGCCGCGGATCAACCGGCTGCGCTCCCGCCTTCATGTGGCCTCCCCGCTGGAGTACCTGAAGAACCGCTACGACCTGCGCACCCAGCAGGCGCTCGCCTGGTCCGGCATGCTGCTGAAGATCGTGGACGTCGGCGCGAAGTGGGCGGCGATCTCCACCCTGCTGTCGGTGTTCACGGGTGTGTCACTGAACCAGGGCATCCTGATCACCGGCGCCATCACGGCGGTCTACTGCACGATCGGCGGGCTGTGGGCGGACGCGCTCACCGAACTCGGCCAGTTCATCATCCAGTTGATGGCCGGTGTCTCCATGTTCGTCGCGGTCGTGACCAAGCTCGGCGACCGGCACATCGGCTTCCTCGACGCCTGGGACCAGCCGGCCCTGCACGGCCACGGCAAACCGCTGATCGGCCCGTACACCACGGTGTTCCTGCTGGCGTTCCTGTTCATCAAGCTCTTCGAGTACAACGGCGGCATGCTCAACCAGGCCCAGCGCTACATGGCGACGGGCAGCGCGCGCGAGGCCGAGCGCTCGGCCCGGCTGTCGGCGGTCCTGTGGCTGGTCTGGCCGGTGGTCCTGTTCTTCCCGATGTGGATGTCCCCTCTGCTGGTCCACGCGCAGAAACCGGACGGCTCCGACTCCTACGCCCTGATGACCGAACAGCTGCTGCCGCACGGCCTGCTGGGCCTGGTCATCGTCGGGTTCTTCTCGCACACCATGGCCATGTGCTCCTCCGACGCCAACGCGATCTCGGCGGTGTTCACCCGGGACGTGGCGCCGGTGCTGTCGGCGCGGGCACGGGCGTGGGGCGAGCGGTCGGGGCTGGTCGCGGCCCGCGTGACCACGGTCGTCTTCCTCGGCCTGTCCATGGCGGTGGCCACGCAGGTCAACTCGCCCGCGTTCAAGGACATCATCACGGTCGTCATCAAGTGGGTGGCCGGTCTGATGGGGCCGATCGCGATCCCGATGATGCTCGGTCTGCTCCGCCCGTTCCGCCGCTCCGGCCCGACGGCGGCCCTCACCAGCTGGGCGGCGGGCCTGCTGGCCTTCTGGCTGGTCAACTACCCGATCAACTGGAACATCGACGGCGGCGTCCCGCTCCAGTACCAGGTCTCGGTGCCGCTGGCGGTCTCCCTGGTCCTGTACGTCCTGATCGGCCACCTGAAGCCGGAGGACACCCCGGAGCGGCTGGCCGTCATCGAGAAGGTCAACACGGACGGGGACGCGATGGCGGCGGTCCCGGCACCGGCCACGGCGGGGGACGACGTGGTGGGGGCGCCGTAGGAGGGGCTGCCGCGCCGGGGAGTACGGGCCCGGCTCACGCCCTCGGGTACCGGGCCAGCCAGCCCGGGGACGAGCCGGCCGGCCCGTGCAGGGCGGGACCCTGGGTCATCTCCATCGCGAAGTCGTCGGCCAGCTCCAGCACCGTCGGGCGGCCCTCCAGCTCGGCCAGCCAGGCCGGGGGGAGGGCCGTCTCGCCGTGCAGGGCGCCGAGGAGGCCGCCGGTCAGGGCGCCCGCGGCGGCCGAGGGGCCGCTCTGGTTCACCGCCAGGCACAGCCCGTGCCGTACGTCCTCCCCGACCAGCGCGCAGTACACGGCCGCGGCGAGCAGCCCGTCCGCCGTGCCGTCGCCGGCCAGCTCCTCCACCCGGGCCGGGCCCGGCACACCCTGCCGTACGGCGCCGAGGGCGTGCCGGAGGGCGTCCGTGACCGGCTGGTGGCCGGGGCGGGCGGCGAGCAGGTCCAGGGCTCCCCGTACGGCGCCGTCCAGGCTCTCGCCCCGGGCCAGCCCGTGCACGATCACGGCGTACGCGCCCGCCGACAGACAGGCGAGGGGGTGGCCGTGGGTCTGGGCCGCGCACTCCACCGCCAGCTGGACGACGAGCTGCGGTTCCCAGCCGACCAGCAGCCCGAACGGCGCCGACCGGGCGACGGCCTCCGGGCCGAGTTCACCGGGGTTCTTGGGCCGCTCCGGCGTGCCCATGGCGGCGTCGCCGAGCCCGATGAGCAGCGCCCGGGTCGGCTCGCGGCGGGCGTACAGCCACTCCTCGCGGGCCAGCCACCCGTCGTCCGCGCGGCGTTCGTCGGGTCCCCAGTCGGTCTGGGTGGCGGCCCAGCGCCGGTACGCCCGGTGCACGTCGGTCGGCGGGTGCCAGACGCCGGTGTCGCGGCGCACCTGGGCGCGTATCAGCCCGTCGACGGTGAACAGGGTCAGCTGGGTGTGGTGGGTGACCGTGCCCCGCCGCCCGTGTCCGAAGGCGAGGTCGAGCAGCCCCTCGGGGCCGTAGGCCGCCCGGATCTCGTCCAGGGACAGCGCGTCCGCCGGGCCGCCCAGCGCGTCGCCCACGGCGGTGCCGAGGAGGGTGCCGCGCACCCTGCTGCGGAAGTCCTGCTGTTCGGCACGGCCCCAGACGGCGCCGGACGTCGCACCCACCAGGCCTCCTCACGGCACCGTCCATCCGTACGACGCTAGGCACTGTAATCGACCGGGGACGGTCGGTTCAGTGGGGCGAAGCGGGCCGAAGGGGACGGGGGCGGCGCGGGGTGGCGCATTCCGTGCGCGGGGATCGCGGCACCCCCACGTGAGCCGCCCGCGGTCGGGCAAGATGCCAGCCATGGACATGACCACGCGCCCCTCGCGCACCGCCAGTACCGCGGCCGGCATCGTGACCGGCATCCTCGCCCTGTACATCGCCCTGGTGGCCATCGGGAACATCACCGACTTCGGCACGAACCAGCAGTTCGTACGGCACGTACTGGCGATGGACACGACGTTCCGCGACGACGCCCTGATGTGGCGGGCCATCACGAGCACCGGCCTCCAGGACACCGCCTACGTCCTGATCATCGCCTGGGAGACGGTGGCGGCCGTGCTCCTGGTGTGGGGCACGTACCTGTGGGCTCGGGGGCGGCACGGTCTCGCCCGGCGCGTGTCCACCTACGGGCTGCTGATGCTGCTGCTGCTCTTCGGTGCCGGGTTCATCGCGATCGGCGGCGAGTGGTTCGCGATGTGGCAGTCGAAGAGCTGGAACGGGCTGGACGCGGCGACCCGGGTGTTCCTGGTCAGCGGAGTCGCCCTCATCGTCAACCACCTGCCCGGCGGCGGGCGGCCGGACGCTAGTTGACGACCGCCACCCTGGTGCCCTGGTCGCCGAAGGCCCACAGCGCGGCGCCGTCCTCCTTGCGCATGCGTATGCCGCCCAGCTTCTGGCCGTTCGCGGGCGGCGGCGAGGCGCCGTCCAGGGCGTTGGAGAAGGCGATGTTCACGCCGGACGCCTTGGTGAAGTACATGACGTGCTCGATCTCCACGCCGTCCGAGCCCTTGAGGGACTGGGTGCGCAGGGTGACCGAGTAGCGGCCGGGCCGCGGGCCGACCGTGCCCGGCCACACCGGGAAGGTGCGGCCGGCCCGGCCGGTCGCGTCGACCAGCCACACCCGCTTCTCGCCGAGCGAGTAGACGATCCGGCGGCCCTCGCCGGACGCGTCCGGCAGGGCGGGCGCGGCCGGCGCCTCCGGGGCCGGGGAGGCGTGGGCTCTCGCCGACGCCGAGGGGCCGGGCCGGGCCGTCGCGGCCGTGGGATGCGGCGCGTGGTCCGCCTGCACGGCGAGGGCGATGACGACCGCGGTCGCCCCCGCCGTCAGACCGGTGACCCAGGCCCACGAGGGCAGTAGGGCAGCCACGGGTACGCATCTCCTCCGCTACGGGGCCCCTTCTGGGATCGGGGGTCGGATCATCGTACTCAGTCCAGGACGGGCAGCAGTTCCGGCAGGTGCCCGTCGGACGCCTCGGCCGCCCGCTGCCGTTCCCCGGGGACCTCGCCGTACAGGGTGGTGCGCGGTTTCGCCGGGCGGCCGGCCGCCTCCGCCACCGCCACCAGGTCGCGGACCGACTTGTACGAGCCGTAGGAGGAGCCCGCCATCCGGGAGATGGTCTCCTCCATGAGCGTGCCGCCCAGGTCGTTCGCGCCGGAGCGCAGCATCTCCGCCGCCCCCTCCGTGCCCAGCTTCACCCAGCTCGTCTGGATGTTGGGAATCCAGGGGTGCAGCAGCAGACGGGCCATCGCGGTCACCGCCCGGTTGTCCCGTGTCGTCGGGCCCGGGCGGGCGATGCCCGCCAGATAGACCGGCGCGTTCGTGTGGATGAAGGGCAGCGTCACGAACTCCGTGAAGCCGCCCGTCTCCCGCTGGATCCCGGCCAGGGTGCGCAGGTGGCCGAGCCAGTGGCGGGGCTGGTCCACATGCCCGTACATCATGGTGGACGACGAGCGGATGCCCAGCTCGTGCGCCGTCGTGATCACCTCGATCCAGGTGGCCGTGGGCAGCTTGCCCTTGGTCAGCACCCAGCGGACCTCGTCGTCCAGGATCTCGGCCGCGGTACCGGGAACGGAGTCCAGACCGGCCTCCTTCGCCGCGGTCAGCCACTCGCGGATCGACAGCCCGGTCCGGCTCGCGCCGTTGACGACCTCCATCGGGGAGAAGGCGTGCACGTGCATGCCGGGGACGCGTTCCTTCACCGCCCTGGCGATGTCGAAGTACGCCGTGCCCGGCAGGTCCGGGTGGATGCCGCCCTGCATGCACACCTCGACCGCGCCGACGTCCCACGCCTGCTGCGCCCGGTCCGCCACCTGCTCCAGCGAGAGCGTGTACGCGTCCACGTCCGTGCGGCGCTGCGCGAAGGCGCAGAACCGGCAGCCGGTGTAGCAGACGTTGGTGAAGTTGATGTTGCGGGTGACGATGTAGGTGACGTCGTCGCCGTTCACCGTCCTGCGGACGTCGTCGGCCACCCGGCACAGCGCGTCCAGCGCCGGGCCGTCCGCGTGGAACAGGGCGAGGGCCTCGGCATCGGTCAGGCGCGTCGGGTCGTCGGCCGCGGTGCGCAGTGCTCCGCGCACATCGCCGTCGATGCGCTGCGGCACCATGCCGGGGGCCGCCGCCTCGCGCAGGGCCTCCCAGTCGCCGTAGACCTCGTCGAAGTCCCCGCGCCGGTCGGCCGTGCGGCCCTCGCTGTCGATGGACGTGTGCAGGTCGGTGCGGCCCGTCGCCGTGAAGACCTCGTCGGGCTCCTGCCACGGGCGGCCCTCGACGACCGCGTCGGGGCGGGCCAGGCCCGTCGCCGGGTCGGCGAGGGCGTCGACGTGCGGGCGCAGCCGCGGGTCCAGCCAGGGCTCGCCGCGGCGCACGAACTCCGGGTAGACACACAGTCGTTCGCGCAGCTCGAAGCCCGCCGCCCGGGACCTGCGCGCCAGTTCCTCGATCTGCGGCCAGGGGCGTTCGGGGTTGACGTGGTCGATGGTGAGCGGGGAGACGCCGCCCCAGTCGTCGATGCCGGCCCCGATGAGCCGCTCGTACTCGCTGTCGACCAGGTTCGGCGGGGCCTGGAGGCATGCGGTGGGGCCCATGATGTGCCGGGCGACGGCGACGGTGGCGACGAGGTCGTCCAGTTCGGCGTCCGGCATGCCGCGCATCGCCGTGTCCGGCTTGGCGCGGAAGTTCTGGATGATCAGTTCCTGGATGCCGTGGTGGGCGCGGGCGACCTTGCGCAGGGCGAACAGGGACTCCGCGCGCTCCTCGTACGTCTCGCCGATGCCGATGAGCAGGCCCGAGGTGAAGGGCACGGAGGAGCGGCCGGCGTCCTGAAGCACCCGCAGCCGTACGGCCGGCTCCTTGTCCGGGGAGCCGTGGTGCGGGCCGCCCGGCTCGGACCACAGCCGCGTCGCCGTCGTCTCCAGCATCATGCCCATGCTCGGCGCGACCGGCTTCAGACGCTGGAAGTCCGTCCAGCTCATGACGCCCGGGTTGAGGTGCGGCAGCAGGCCCGTCTCCTCCAGGATGCGGATGGAGACGGCGCGGACGTAGGCGATCGTGTCGTCGTAGCCGTGCGCGTCGAGCCACTCGCGCGCCTCCGGCCACCGGTCCTCGGGCTTGTCCCCGAGGGTGATCAGAGCTTCCTTGCAGCCGAGGGCGGCGCCCTTGCGGGCGATGTCCAGCACCTCGTCGGGGGACATGAACATCCCGTGCCCCTCGCGGCGCAGCCGGCCCGGCACGGTCGCGAAGGTGCAGTAGTGGCACTTGTCCCGGCACAGCCGGGTCAGGGGGACGAAGACGCTCTTCGAGTACGTGATGACGCCGGGCCTGCCCGCCGCCTCGAGCCCCGCGTCCCGCACCCGGGCGGCCGACGCGGCGAGGCCGGTGAGCGCCTCGCCGCGCGCCTGGAGCAGGACCGCCGCCTCGGCCACGTCGAGGGCGACGCCGTCGCGGGCACGTTTGAGGGCGCGACGCATGGAGTTCTCGGTGGGGCCGGTTCCGGGGGTCGCGGAAGTCGTCATCTCTTGAGCATACGTTCGCGCTGATCACCCCAACGGGCCCTCGGGAGCTACAGCAGCGGCGCGTACTCGTCGAGCGCCCGGAGCACCTCCGCCTCCCCGGCGGGCGGCAACTGGACCACGACCTCCTCGACGCCCAGCTCGGCGTAGTGGTCGAGCTTGCCGGGGGTGGGCCGGACGGCGTACGGGACGATCTGGAGGGCGGCCGGGTCGCGGCCCGCGTCCGCCCACACCGAGCGCAGGACGGGCAGCGCCTCGGTGAGCCCGCGCCCGCCGATCGGCAGCCAGCCGTCGGCGAACTCGGCGATGTGCGCGAACAGCTTGGGCCCCGCGGCACCGCCGACCAGCGTGCGGGGGCCGGTGACCGGTCCGCGCGGCTCCTGGACGGGCTTGGGGTGGGCGAGGCTGGCCCGCACACCGGCGAACTCCCCCTCGTACGCCGTGGGTTCCGGCGCCCACAGGGCGCGCATCACCGCCATCCGCTCCCGGACCAGCTCGCGCCGGGTCCCCCAGCGCACCCCGTGGTCGGCGGCCTCCTCCACGTTCCAGCCGTAGCCGAGGCCGAGGGTGAACCGGCCGCCGGACAGGTGGTCCAGGGTGGCGATCTGCTTGGCGAGGCCGATCGGGTCGTGCTGGGCGACCAGGGTGATGCCGGTGCCGAGGCCGAGGCGCTCGGTGACGGCGGCGGCCTGGCCGAGGGCGACGAACGGGTCGAGGGTACGGCCGTACTCGCGCGGCAGCTCGCCGCCGGCGGGGTACGGGCTGGTGCGCTCGACGGGGATGTGGGTGTGCTCCGGGAGATACAGGCCGGCGAAGCCGCGGGCCTCGAGTTCACGGGCGAGGCGGGTGGGGGTGACGGTCTCGTCGGTGAGGAAGACCGTGACGGAGATACGCATGGGGCATCTGTACCGGGCGCCGGCCCGTCTGTCCATACCGACCGGTCGGAATCGGGCACCGAGGTGTCCCGGCCCCGCCCCCGCCGTACCGGCCGCCCCGGGACGCGCCGGTCACCCCCGCCGTACCGGCCGCCCCGGGACGCGCCGGTCGCCCCCGCCGTCACGCTTCCCCGGGGCGCGGGCCGGTGGCGCGTCGCGGGCCGATGGCCGGGCGCGCCGGCCCTCCCCGCCGTCACGCCCCCCGGACGCGCACCAGTGGTGGGGCTTGCCGACGCTGCCACCCCCATCACGCCCGCCCGAGACGCGGACCGGAACCCAGGGCGCACCGACCCTCCCCGCCACCAAGCCCCCCGGGACGCGCACCGGCGGCGCGGCGTGCTGGCGCAGCCACCCCCATCCCACTCGCCCGAGACGCGGACCGGAACCCGGAGCGCGCCGATCCTCCCTGCCACCCCATAACGCTCGCCCGGGGACGCGGACCGGGGCGAGCCGGGCGCGCTCCCCGTTGCGTTCGCCCGGGCCGCGGACCGGCGCCGCGGCTAGCAGGCGCTGCCACCCCATCCCACTCGCCCCCGAAACGCGCACCGGCACGGCACCCGGAGCGCACCGACCCTCCCCGCCACCACATCCCCCAGCACACGCACCGGCGGCGCGGCTAACCGGCGCAGCCACCCCCCTCATACTCGCCCGGGACGCGGACCGGAACCCAGAGCGCGCCGTTCCCCCCGCCACCCCATAACGCTCGCCCGGGGACGCGGGCCGGGGCGGACCGGGCGCCCTTCCGGGCGCGCTCCCCCGTTGCGTTCGCCCAGGCCGCGGGGGACGCTGGCAGGCGTGCGCCGCGTGACCGCCGGCGCGTGACACGCCCCGCACGGGGCCGGGCCGGCGTGCCCGCACAGCGCAGGAGGACCGTCGGACATGTCAGGCCGCGCCGATCTCAAGCACCGCGTCGTGACCCGCTTGCAGCGGTACGTCGCCAACCCGCTGAACCGGCGCCTGCCGTTCCAGACCCTGCTGGAGACCACCGGCCGCACATCCGGCCTGCCCCGGCCGACCCCGGTCGGCGGACGCCGGATCGGCGACTCCTTCTGGCTGGTCTCGGAGTTCGGCCGCAGGTCGCAGTACGTGCGCAACATCGAGGCCGACCCCCGGGTCCGGGTCCGCGTCGCCGGCCGCTGGCACCACGGCACCGCCCATCTCCTCCCCGACGACGACGCCGTGGCCCGGCTGCGCTCCCTGCCGCGCCTCAACAGCACGGCGGTACGGGCGTTCGGCACGGACCTGCTGACGATCCGGGTGGACCTGACGGACCGGCCGGAGACCTCGTAGCCGCCATGTCGGCTATCGGCAACCACTTCTGACAGCCCGTCAGTAGTGGCCGGCGGGCGGACCGGATGCGGAGACCGTGTGAGGGCCTTGTGGACCGGAACCCGTCACCTGTGATCGGCGTCTCCCCCGGCTGACGCAACCCCCCGGAACAAGGCAAACTGACGGGGTTGTCCGTGACGCCGAGGGGGACGAACGCATGGACGGTCGGCCGCGAGTGCCCGAGCAGCGGCGCGCCGGCTCCGTGGCCACCGCGGAGGCGGCCCCGCTGCGCTTCGGCGTGCTCGGCCCGGTGCGGGCCTGGCGCGGTGAGGAGGCGCTCAGCACGGGCTCCCCCCAGCAGCGCGCCCTGCTGGCCGCCCTGCTGCTGCGCGAAGGCCGTACGGCCACGGCGGCGGAACTGATCGACGCGCTGTGGGGGTCCGAGCCGCCGTCCCAGGCGCTGGCGGCGGTCCGCACCTACGCGTCGCGGCTGCGCAAGAGCCTGGATCCCGACGTACTGGTCAGCGAGTCCGGCGGCTACGCCGTCCGCGGGCTGCGCGAGGGCGCCCTGGACGCGACGGTCGCGCAGGACCTGGCGACGGAGGCCGAGAAGGCCCGCGGCGCCGGAGACCTCTCCCACGCCCGCGCCCTGCTGAACAAGGCGCTGGCACTCTGGGACGGCGAACCGCTCGCGGGCGTCCCCGGCCCCTACGCCGAGGCCCAGCGGGCCCGGCTGGAGGAATGGCGCCTCGGCCTGCTGGAGGCGCGCCTGGACATGGACCTGGAACAGGGCTGCCACGCCGAGGCCGTCTCGGAACTGACCGCCCTGACCGCCGCCCACCCGCTGCGCGAACGCCTGCGCGAGCTGCTGATGCTGGCCCTGTACCGCAGCGGCCGGCAGGCGGAAGCCCTCGCCGTGTACGCCGACACCCGCCGCCTGCTGGCCGAGGAACTCGGCGTGGACCCGCGCCCCGGCCTGCGGGAACTCCAGCAGCGCATCCTCCGGGCGGACCCGGCCCTCGCCGAGCCCTCGGCGCCCGTCGCGGAGCCCGCCGCGGTGTCCGTCCGCCCCGCCCAGCTCCCGGCGTCCGTCCCCGACTTCACCGGCCGGGACGCGTTCGTGTCGGAGCTGAGCGAGGTGCTGTCCTCGGCGTCCGAGGCGGAGGGCCGGGTGATGGCGGTGTCGGCGCTGGCCGGCATCGGCGGTGTCGGCAAGACGACCCTGGCGGTCCACGTGGCCCACCGGGCCCGCACCGCCTTCCCCGACGGCCAGCTGTACGTGGACCTCCAGGGCGCGGGCCACCGCCCCGCCGAACCGGAGACCGTCCTCGGTTCCTTCCTGCGCGCCCTCGGCACCGCCGAGTCGGCGATCCCCGACTCCCTGGCCGAACGGGCGGCCCTGTACCGCTCGGTCCTGGACGGCCGCCGGGTCCTGGTCCTGCTGGACAACGCCAAGGACGCGGCCCAGGTACGGCCCCTGCTGCCCGGCACTGAGGGCTGCGCCGCCCTGGTCACCTCCCGGGTCCGCATGCTCGACCTCGCCGGCGCCCACCTGATCGACCTGGACGTGATGTCCCCCGACGAGGCGCTGTGCCTCTTCACGCGGATCGTCGGCGAGGAACGGGTCGCCGCGGAACGCGAGGCCGCCCTGGACGTCGTCGCCGCCTGCGGCTTCCTGCCCCTCGCGATCCGCATCGCCGCCTCCCGGCTGGCGGCCCGCCGCACCTGGACGGTGTCCGTCCTGGCGGCCAAGCTCGCCGACGAACGCCGCCGCCTCGACGAGCTCCAGGCCGGCGACCTCGCCGTGAAGGCCACCTTCGAACTGGGCTACGGCCAGCTGGAACCCGCCCAGGCCCGGGCCTTCCGCCTGCTGGGCCTGGCCGACGGCCCCGACCTCTCCCTGGCGGCGGCGGCAGCGGTCCTGGACCTCCCCGCGGACGACACCGAGGACCTCCTGGAGTCCCTGGTGGACACGTCCCTGCTGGAGTCGGCGGCACCGGGCCGCTACCGCTTCCACGACCTGGTCCGGCTCTACGCCCGGTCCTGCGCGGAGCGCGACGAACAGCCGTCGAGCGACCGGGAGGCGGCGCTGTCCCGGCTGCTGGACTTCTACCTGGCGACAGCGGGCGACGCCTATCTGATCGAACGGCCGGGCGACCGCCTCGTGGACCATCTCGAGCGCGCCGAGCACGCCGGGCTGGTGTTCCCGGACCGGCGGGCGGCCCGGGACTGGCTGTACTCCGAGGCCGTGTCCCTCCTCGCCTGCGTACGGCAGTCCGCCGGACCGGGGACGCTGCGCCGTGCGGTCGACGCCCTGTGGGCCGCGGTGGACCTGGCCGAGTCGGGCGCCAACTCCAAGGAGTACGAGGCGGTCGCGGAGCTGCTGCGGGACGCCGCGCGAAGCGCCGGGGACCGCCGGAGCGAGGGACGGGCCCTGACCACGCTGGCGTTCGTGCACCACATCTCGGGGAGCCGGTTCGACGTGGCGCTGGAGGAAGCGGAACGGGCGACGGGGCTGGCGCGGGAGGCCGCCGATCCGCTCACCGGCTGCTGGGCGGCGAACATCAGCGGCGTCATCGCGCTGTACCAGAACCGGCACAAGGTGGGCGAGGAGCACTTCGAGCGCGCCATCGACAACTTCCGCGCGCTGCGGGACCGCCCCGGTGAGGCCAGCGCGCTGTGCAATCTGTCCCGCATCCACCTGGCCACCGGGCGGACGGACAGTGCGGTGGCACTCGCACGGCAGGGCACCGCCATGTACGACGACATGGAGCATGCGCTCAAGGGCGCCAACGGCCGCTACGCGCTGGGGCTGGCGCTCACCCACAGTGGGCGGCTGGCCGACGCCACCGACTGCCTCCAGCGGGCCCTACAGGTGTTCCGGGACAGCCGGCAACGGCTGTGGGAGGGCATGACGCTCTTCCGTCTCGCCGAGCTCGACCTCGCCGCCGACCGCCCCGCCCAGGCCGCGGTGAACGCGGAGTCGGCGCTGACCGTGCTCAGAGACATCGGCGGGGAATGGCGGTGCGGCAACGTCCTGACGGTGCTGGGCCAGGCCCTGAACGGCATCGGCCAGCTGGACCGGGCCCAGGTCTGCTGGAGCGAGGCCCTCGGCATCTTCGAGGCGCTGGGCACTCCGGAGGCGGACCGCGTCCGGTCCCTGCTCAAGCCGACGACGGCGGCCTGAGGGACGGCCGCGCACCTCCCGGGACGCGAGCCGCGCCGGGGATCCGGAAAGTGACGTTCATCATTCGTTTATCGCTGTCCGGCACTGTCGTCCTTGCCGAGCCGTCGCATGAGGGGGGCCGGCGGTACGGCACGCGGCCGGCCCTCTAGGGTGAACCGGCCCAGCGGGATCCACCCGACAGTACTCGGGGGAGATGCCGGGCGGATCCCGCCTATTCATCGCACAGCACTGCCAGGGGAGCCAGCGAGATGAGCGACCAGACCAGCACGGACAACGTCCACGCGACGGGGGAGCCCACCGGCGTCGCCACCACCGACAACGTGCACGCCACCAGCGAGCCCGTCACCATCAAGAACGTCCACGCCACCGTCGAACCGCTGAAGCTGTCCGGCGAGCCCGCCGGCACCGCCACGACGGACAACGTCCACGCCACCGACGAGACGGTCTGACCGGCCTCTCATCCGACGGGGGAATCGGCCGCGGCGGCGCGGAGGGGGAGCCGTCGCGGCCGAGGCATGTCCGGGAACGGCCCGCACCTGGCGGGTGCCGGACGCCGGGGGTAGCGTCGGCCGTGGACGGCCGCCGTCCGGAGCCCTTTCCGTGTACACCGGTGCGACGGCCGTCGCGCCCTACGCGGTCCGCGCGGTCCCCGTGCCCTTCTCCGCGTCCAGCGCGTACACGCACCGGTCCTTGCTGCACGCGTACACCACCCCGTCCCGCACGACCGGTGAGCCGGTGATCTCGCCGCCCGTGGCGAGCTTCCAGCGCAGCCGGCCGTCGTCGGCCTTGAGGGTGTACAGCAGGTGGTCGGTGGAACCGAAGTGGATGCGGCCCTCCGCCACGGCGGGCGCGCCCACGACGTCACCGCCCGCCTGGAAGCGCCACTTGGGCGTGCCGGTGACCGCGTCCAGGGTGTACAGGCCCTTTCCGCTGCCGACGTGCACGTGCCCGGCGGCCACCAGGACGGGTTCCACCGAGGAGCGGCCCTCCGTCGCGATGCGCCAGCGGTCGCGGCCGTCGGCGGCGTCGAGGGCGTAGACCGTGCCGAGGTAGTCGGCGAGGTAGACGCCGCCGCCGGTGACGGCCGGGCCCGGGGCGTACGCGGGCGGGCACAGGAAGACCGCGGGGGCCTCGAAGTGCCAGCGGACGATGCCGCTCGCCGCCTCGACGGCGAGGACCCGGGTGCCGGCGGAGAGGTAGACGCAGCCGTCGGGGGCCGGGGCGAGACGGACGGGGACACCGCCGCAGGAGGCGGCGTCACCGATGGGGTACGACCAGCGTTCCTCGCCGGTGCGGGCCTCCAGGGCGCGCAGCCGGGCGTCCTGCCACACGTAGACCGTGCCGTCGTGGACGACCGGGCCCGCCTCGGGGGACTCGAAGTCGGTCTGGCAGCCGGTGATCTCCCACAGCTTCTGGCCGTTGGACGCGTCCCAGGCCTGCGCCCCGCCGCCCCGGGTGCCGGTGACGACGGTGCCGCGGTCGGCGTTCAGGGAGTACACCCAGGCGTCCGTGGACAGCCGCCACAGGTCGGTGCCCTCGCGGGCGTCCAGCGCGAACAGGGTGGGGCCGTCGGAGGCGTGGACACGGCCGTCCGCCACCGCCATGGACCAGGCCACGTCCCGGGTCTTGAACCGGCGGCGGCCGGTGGCCACGTCCAGGGCGTGCACCTCGAAGGAGGTGACGTAGACCAGGTCACCGTCGACCGACGGGGTGCCCCAGACGTCGTTGGACATGCGGAAACGCCAGGGGCGCCAGCCGCCCGGCGTCTCCGGGGGCGCCGGGGGCGCGGGCGGTACGGCGGGGTCGGCGGCGGCCACGCCGGGACGGGGCCGGGACCAGCCGGCCACCAGTCCGGCCTCGGGCGGGGGCGCCTTGACGGCGGCGGCGCGGGCGTCGGCGACCCGGGGGCCGGGGCCGATGGGCACCTTGGCGCCGGCCAGCTGGACCGGGCCGGTGCCGGGGGCGCCGGCCGGGGTGGGCACGCGGGCCGGGACCGGCGGGTCGTAGGGCGGCGGCGGGGGGACGGCCGGCCGGGCGCCGCCGCGGGGGCCGCCGGTGGTGACCGGGACGGCCTTGACGGCCGTACGGCCGCCGCGGCGGGTCTCGATGAGCGCGACCGCCTTCTCCGGCAGCCAGGCGGAGGCGGTGCCGCTGTCGTCGGAGCCGGAGCCGAACAGGTGCGGGGCCAGCTGAGCCTGGAGGTCGGCGGGGCTGGGACGGCCGGTGGCCTCCATCTGCATGCAGGCGTCGATGAGCGGGCGCAGTTCGTCCGGCAGGCCCGTGAGGTCGGGGCCCTCGCGGAGCAGCATGAAGACGGTCTCGACCGGGTTGGCGCCATGGAAGGGCGGGTGGCCGGTGGCCGCGAAGACGAGGGTGGAGCCGAGCGAGAAGACGTCGCTGGCGCCGGTGACGCTGCGGGAGTCCTTGGCCTGCTCCGGGGACATGTAGGCGGGGGTGCCGACGGCGACGTTCGTCATCGTCAGCCGGGTGTTGGAGACACCGGAGGCGATGCCGAAGTCGATCACCCGGGGGCCGTCCTCGACGACGAGGACGTTGGACGGCTTGAGGTCGCGGTGGACCAGGCCCGCCCCGTGGATGGACTGGAGGGCCTCGGCGATGCCCGCGGCGAGCCAGCGCACGGCCTGCGCCGGGAGCGGCCCGCACTCGTTCACTATCTCTTCCAGCGAGGGCGCGGGCACGTAGGCGGTGGCCAGCCAGGGCACGGCGGCACGCGGGTCGGCGTCGACGACGGCCGCGGTGTAGAAGCCGGAGACCGCGCGGGCCGCCTCGACCTCGCGGGTGAAGCGGACGCGGAAGAGCTGGTCCTCGGCCAGCTCGGTGCGCACCGTCTTGATCGCCACGCGCCGGCCGGACGCCGAGCGTGCGAGATAGACCAGCCCCATGCCGCCGGCCCCCAGCCGGCCCAGCACCTCGAACGGCCCGATCCGCCGCGGATCGTGCTGCGTCAGCTGATCCACCACTTGCCTGCCACCTCCCCGTACGAGCCGCGCCATCCACATATGTACGCGACCGAAGTGCAGCGTCTCACCACCGCACCGCCATGGCGGCACGCACCCTGATTCTTCCTGGCCGGGCGGCTGGTTGCGAACCCGGTCAGATATCGGGGTGTCTTACGCCAAAGCGGACGCGTCAGCGCTCCAGCAGCGCGAACGACGCCCCCTGATTGTCGGTGACGACGGCCACGCGTCCGTACGACGTCTCGAAGGGTGGCGCCTGCACCCGTCCGCCGAGCCGTCCCACGGTTCCGAGGGCGTCCGCCAGCTCCGCGACCCGGAAGTGGGTGAGGAAGTGCGGGGGCATCTCGGCGGCGAACACCTCGGTGACCTCCGCGCGGCCGAAGTCGGGTTCGCCACCGCCGAACAGGGCGTCGTGGAAGAGGCCGCCGTAGAAGGCGTTGGCCCCGGCGGTGTCCCGGGTGTACAGCTCGGCCCAGACGAAGGTGCCGGGCTCGTGCCGCCGGTCGAAGCCGCGGTGGGTGCCGGGCTGCCACAGCCCGAACACCGCGCCCTCGGGGTCTGCGGCCAGGGCGGCGGTCCCGAGGTCGCCCACCGGGAAGGGAGCCATGACCACCTGCCCGCCGGCCGCCGTGATCCGCCGGCCGAGGGCCTCCGCGTCCGAGGTGGCGAAGGAGACGGTCCAGACGGTGGGCATGCGGCCGTCCGACTTCGGGGCCAGCGAGGCGACGAGGCCGCCGTCCAGCCGCGCCCACACGCCGGAGCCGTGCGCCTCCTCGAAGGTCCACCCGAAGAGCCCGCCGTAGAACCGCTTGCCCGCCGCCACGTCGGGCAGCTGGGCGTCCACCCAGCAGGGGACGCCCTCCCCGTACACCTCTTCGTTCATGGATGCCCTGTTTTCGGCCATGCGGTCAACGTAACCGGGCCGCGCGCACCGCGCAGACCAGGCACACCTTCCCCGATCTCCCCGCGCACCCCATTTGCAGTCGGCCGAATAGCGCTCCCATCGCCCCTCGGTAAGCTGACGACATGACAGGACAAGTGCGTACCGTCGACGGCCGCGTGGCCGGCCGGCGTGGGCAGGCGACCCGGCAGAAGCTGCTCGACTGCCTCAGCGAGATGCTCAGCTCCTCCCCCTACCGGGACGTCAAGGTCATCGATGTCGCCCGGAAGGCGGGGACGTCGCCCGCGACCTTCTACCAGTACTTCCCGGATGTCGAGGGCGCCGTCCTGGAGGTCGCCGAGCAGATGGCGGCCGAGAGCACGGGACTGGCCGGGCTGCTCGAGGGACGCACCTGGGCCGGCCGGTCGGGCTGGCAGACCGCCCAGGAACTCGTGGACGGATTTCTGGAGTTCTGGCGCCGCAACGACGCGATCCTGCGGGTGATCGACCTCGGCGCGGCCGAGGGGGACAAACGATTCTCCAAGATCCGCACGAGGATCCTGAACTCGGTGAACGCCTCCCTCGCCGGCTCCATCGCCGAACTCCAGTCCAAGGGCCGGGTCGACAAGGACGTCAGCCCGGCGGCGGTGGCCGGTGCACTGGTCGCCATGCTCGCGGCGGTGGCGGGCCACCAGAAGGGCCCCTCCTCGGGCGTGAAGGCGGCCGAACTCAAGCCGGCCCTGGCGCTGTTGGTACACCTGGGCGTGACCGGCAGGAAGCCGACCAAGTAGCGCCCACTCCCCTTTTTCCCCGTCCACGTCCTGTCCGGCAGGCGGTGGTCCACCCGAGGTGGACCACCGCCTGTGTCGTCAGGCCGGCAACGGCCGGTCCCGCACCACGTGTTTCATCACCAGCGTCGACGTCAGCCGCTGCACCCCCGGCAGGGTCGCCAGCCGCTCGTCGTACAGCCGCTGGAAGGCGGCCAGGTCCGTGGTGGCGACCCGGAGCAGATAGTCCGGCTCCCCGAAGAGCCGCTGGGCGTCCAGCACATGCTCCAGCTCACCGACCGCCCGCTCGAACCCGGCGACCGTGTCCCGGTCCTCCTGCCGCATGGACACGAAGACCAGCGCCTCGAAGTTCAGCCCGAGCGCCGTCGCGTCCACCACCGCGCGGTAGCCCTGGATGGCGCCGGACCGCTCCAGCTCCCGCAGCCGCCGGTGGCAGGGCGAGACGCTCAGCCGCACCCGGCCGGCCAGCTCGGTCACGGTCAGCCGCCCGTCCTGTTGCAGCTCGGCAAGGATTTTCCGGTCCACGTCGTCCATGAAGAAAATATTTGCTCAGACTGCGCGATCACGGGCAAATTTCGGGAACACTTTCGGGCCATTCACGCCTAATGTCCCCGGCATGGACTCGGGACTGCTCTTCTCCTTCCTCGTGGTGGACCTGCTGCTGGTGTGCGTGCCGGGCGCCGACTGGGCGTACGTCATCGCGGGCGCCCTGCGCGGCAGCCCGGTCCCGCGTGCGGTGGCGGGCCTGGTCTGCGGATACGCCCTGCACACGGCCCTGGCGGCGGCCGGCCTCGCGGTGCTGGTGGCCGGCTCCCCCCGGCTGCTGACGGCGCTCACCGTGGCCGGCGCCGGCTATCTGCTGTGGCTGGGCTGGGGCGTCCTGCGCCGCCCGGCGGTCCCCGGCGCCGCCGACGCGCCCCCGCCCGCCGGCCGGCCGTTCCTGCGCGGCGCGACGATCAGCGGCCTCAACCCCAAGGGCCTGCTGCTCTACCTCTCGGTCCTCCCCCAGTTCCTCACCCTGCGGGGCGCCCGCCTCCCCGTCCCTGCGCAGACGGCGGCACTCGGGCTGCTCCACATGGCGTGCTGCGCGGCCGTCTATCTCACCGTCGGGGTCCTCGCCCGCACCCTGCTGGCCGCCCGCCCGGCGGCGGCGCGCGCGGTGACCCGCACCTCCGGGGCGGCGATGCTGGGCATCGGCGCCCTGCTGCTGGTGGAACGGCTCGCGACGCTCTAGGGTTCCCGCGCCGCGGGGTGCCCCGGGGCGGTGGCGCCGTGCGGGAGTGAGACCGCGCCCACCGGTGATACTCGCCCCATGGCACAAAAGGATCTCCACGCACTCCTCCGCTCGCTGCGCGTCTGGGACCCCGGGGTGACCGAACTGCGCCCCTTCGATCCGGACACCGCCCCTCCCACCCCGCTGACCCTGTTCACGGACTGGTTCGCGGAGGCGGTGGCGGCGGGGCAGCCGGAGCCGCACACCATGGCGCTGGCGACGGTGGACGAGGAGGGCCGGCCGGATGCGCGGATCGTGATGCTGCACGGCGCCGACGCGGACGGCTGGTCCTTCGCCACGCACGCCACGAGCCGCAAGGGCCGCGACCTGAGCGTCCGGCCGTACGCCGCCCTCACCTTCTACTGGCCGGTGCTCGGGCGGCAGGTGCGGCTGCGGGGGCCGGTGGCTGCGGCGCCGTCGCCGGAGAGCCAGGCCGATCTGCACGCGCGCTCCACGGGCGCGCTGGCCGCCGCGCTGACCGGGCGGCAGAGCGAGGAGCTGTCCTCGGCGGCCGAGCTGCGGGAGGCCTCCGAGGCGGCGTGGGAGAGGGCGCGGGAGAACCCGGACGAGCCGTCGCCGACCTGGACGCTGTACCGGGTCCGCCCGGAGACGGTGGAGTTCTTCCAGGGGGACGCGCGACGGCAGCACGTCCGGCTGGAGTACCGCAGCACGGGGTTCGGCTGGAGCAGGGGCCTGCTGTGGCCGTGAGGGTGCCGGGCGGGCGCTGAGGCGGGTGCGCCGGGGTGTGCGCTGAGGCGCGGGTGCGCCGGGGTGTGCGGGCGGCTGCGGGTCCGCCGTGGACCGGGCCCGTGATCAAGTCGCAACCGATTCCGGTCTTGACCGAGACCCATCAACCTGGTGGGTGATTACGCTCCCGCTCATGGCCGTCTCCCGTCCCTCCCCCGTCCACCTCTCGCCGACCCCCGCCGACCGCCCGGTCTACGTCATCGGCGCGGGTCCGGGCGGCCTGGCCGTCGCCCAGGCGCTGCGGGCGCGGGGCGTACGGGCCGTGGTGCTGGAGAAGTCCGACCGGGTGGCCGCCTCCTGGCGCCGGCACTACGACCGGCTGCGGCTGCACACCACCCGGCGGCTGTCCGCGCTGCCCGGCCTCGCCGTCCCCCGCCGGTTCGGGCGCTGGGTGGCCCGGGACAACGTGGTGCGCTACCTGGAGAAGTACGCCGAACACCACCGGCTGGAGATCGTCACCGGCGTGGAGGTGCACCGCGTCGAGCGGACCGGGGACGGCACCGGCTGGCTGCTGCACGCCTCCGGCGGGCGGGAGCTGACCGGCACCGCGGTGGTCGTCGCCACCGGCTACAACCACACCCCGCGGGTGCCCGACTGGCCCGGCCGCGAGACGTACACCGGGGAGTTCCTGCACGCGGGCGAGTACCGCGCCGCCGGGCCGTACGCCGGCCGGGACGTGCTCGTCGTCGGCATCGGCAACACCGGCGCGGAGATCGCCGTCGACCTGGTGGAGGGCGGGGCCGCGCGGGTGCGGCTGGCGGTGCGCACGGCGCCGCACATCCTGCGCCGGTCGACCCTCGGCTGGGCCGCCCAGTACACGGGCGTGCTGGTCCGGCGGCTGCCGGTGCGGCTCGTGGACCGGCTCGCCGGGCCGGTGACCCGGCTCAGTACCCCGGACCTGTCCGCGCACGGGCTGCCACGTCCCGACACCGGCCTGTACAGCAGGGTGCGGCAGGGCGCGATCCCGGTCCAGGACGTCGGCCTGACCGACGCCGTACGCCGGGGCGAGGTGGAGATCGTCGCCGCCGTCGAGGCGTTCGACGACGGGAAGGTGGTCCTCGCCGACGGCAGCCGGATCACGCCCGACGCGGTGATCGCGGCGACCGGGTACGTCCGGGCGCTGGAGGGGCTCGTCGGACATCTCGGGGTACTGGACGACCGCGGCCGGCCGGTGGTGCACGGCGGCCGCACGCCCGCGCAGGCGCCCGGCCTGTACTTCACCGGCTTCACCAACCCGATCAGCGGGATGCTGCGGGAGCTGGCGATCGACGCGCGCCGGATCGCACGGGCCGTCGCCAAGAGCCTCTCCGCCCGGCGGTGACTCCGCCGGGCGCCCTCACGCGGTGACCGTGCGGGCGCCCGGGCCACGGCGGATGACCAGGGACATGAGGGCCGCCACCGCGCACAGGGTGCCGGAGGCGTACCAGACCGGGTCGTAGGAGCCGACGACGTCGTGGGCGAAACCGGCCAGGTAGGCGACGAGGGCCGCGCCGATCTGGTGGGAGGCGAGGACCCACCCGAAGACGATGGCACTGTCCTCGCCGAACCGCTCGCGGCACAGGGCCAGGGTGGGCGGGACGGTGGCCACCCAGTCCAGGCCGTAGAAGACGATGAAGAAGAGCATCGGCGGGTGCACGGCGGGGCCCAGCAGCATCGGCAGGAACAGCAGCGACAGGCCGCGCAGGGCGTAGTAGACGGCGAGCAGGCGGCGCGGTTCGAAGCGGTCGGTGAACCAGCCGGAGGCGATCGTGCCGACGACGTCGAACACGCCGATCACCGCGAGCAGCGAGGCCGCCGTCGTCACGGGCATCCCGTGGTCGTGCTCGGCGGGCACGAAGTGGGTCTGCACCAGCCCGTTGGTGGAGGCTCCGCAGATCGCGAAGGTGCCGGCGAGCAGCCAGAAGGTGCCCGTCCGGGCGGCGGCGGACAGGACGGTGAGCGTCCGGCGGGCGGCACCGGTGACGGGCGGCGGCTTCGGCACGAACTCCCGCGCCCCGTACGGCGCCGCGCCCACGTCGGCCGGGTGGTCGCGCAGCAGCAGCCAGACGAAGGGGACCACGGCGAGCGCGGCGAGCGCGACGGTCACCGCGGCGGGACGCCAGTGGTGCCGCTCGACGATCCGCGACAGCAGCGGCAGGAAGATCAGCTGTCCGGAGGCGGAGGCCGCGGTGAGGATGCCGCTGACCAGGCCGCGCCGCTCGGTGAACCAGCGGTTGGTCACGGTCGCGGCGAAGGCCAGCGCCATGGAGCCGGTGCCGAGGCCGACCAGCAGTCCCCAGCACAGCCACAGTTGCCAGGCTGCCGTCATCCACACCGTCAGCCCGGATCCGGCCGCGATCACGAGGAGCGCGAGGGCGACCACGCGCCGGATGCCGAAGCGGTCCATCAGCGCGGCGGCGAACGGCGCGGTGAGGCCGTACAGCGCGAGATTGAGGGAGACCGCCGCGCCGATCGTGCCGCGCGACCAGCCGAACTCCTGGTTCAGCGGGTCGATGAGCAGGCCGGGCAGGGAGCGGAAGGCCGCCGCGCCGATGATCGTGACGAACGTGACCGCGGCGACGAACCAGGCGCGGTGCACGCGGTGGTGCCGGGCGGGCGGGGCCTGGACGGGCGTGGGGAAGGGCGGGGCGGGAACGGACGCGGCGTCCGGGGCGGGGACGGCGTCCGGGGCGGGGGCTGGGCTTGTCCGAGTCACGTCACTCAGCGTCGGGGCACCGCGCGCGGGCGACGAGTGGCCCGGAGGACAGCCTTCGCTAGGATCGGGCCATGACACCCACCGGGGAATTCCGGCCGCACCGGATCGCCGTCCTCGCCCTGGACGGCCTGCTGCCCTTCGAACTCGGCATCCCGCACCGGATCTTCGGCCGCCCGCGGGACGCACGGGGACGGCACCTGTACGAGGTCGTGACCTGCTCCGTACGGCCGCCCGGCCCGGTCGAGACGGACGCCGACTTCGCCGTGCACGTCGCCCACGGACCCGAGGCGCTGGCCACGGCCGACACGGTGATCGTCCCGGCGTCGTACGAACTCGGCCCGGTCCACGACGAGGGCCGGCTCACCGACGACCTGGCCGCCGCCCTCGCTCGCGTCCGCCCCGGCACCCGGCTCGCCTCCATCTGCACCGGCGTCTACGTCCTCGCCGCCGCCGGCTACCTCGACGGCCGCCCGGCGACCACGCACTGGGCGCACGCGGAACACCTCCAGCGGCTGTTCCCGCGGATCAGGGTGGACGCGGACGTGCTGTTCGTCGACGACGGCGACGTGCTGACCTCGGCCGGCGTGGCCGCCGGGATCGACCTGTGCCTGCACATGGTCCGCCGCGACTTCGGCACGGCCGTCGCCAACGAGGTCGCCCGGAGCACGGTCGTACCGCCCCACCGCGACGGTGGTCAGGCCCAGTACATCCACCGCCCCGTCCCCGACCCGCAGCTGGCCACGACGGCCGCCGCCCGCGCCTGGGCGCTGACCCGGCTGCACGAACCGATCCAGCTGCGGGACATGGCCGGGCAGGAGGCCATGTCGGTACGCACGTTCACCCGCCGCTTCCGGGAGGAGGTCGGCGTCAGCCCCGGCCAGTGGCTCACCCGGCAGCGCGTGGAACGCGCCCGGCATCTGCTGGAATCGACCGGTCTGTCCATGGACCAGGTGGCGCGGGAGGCGGGCTTCGGCACGGCCCAGTCGATGCGGCAGCACCTCCAGCAGACGCTCGGGGTGACGCCGACGGCGTACCGGCGGACATTCCGGGCGGGTGCCGGCACCCGGCCGTGAGCACCGCTCCGCCGCGCGGCGAAAAGTTGTCCACAGCCTGTGGAGAAACGAGACGGCACGTGTTCGGCCCTGCCGACGGCGGTCACCGGCGCCCCCGGCGGCACCCCCGGATGCGCCCTTTGCGACGCCGGCGCCGCACCCGGCAGACGCATGACGGCAGGGGTGCGGAGGGGGCGGGGCGCAGCGGGGGAGGTGCGGTTGGCGGGGCGTGGTCGGCGGGGTGCGGTTGACGGGGTGCGGGCGGGGAGGCGCGGGCGGCGGGGTGCGGGCGGGCGGGACGCGGTCGGCAGGGTGCGGGCGGGCGGGACGCGGTCGGCAGGGTGCGGGCGGGCGGGACGCGGTCGGAC
The DNA here is from genome assembly GCF_040613095.1 of Streptomyces sp. NPDC006309. Taxonomy (NCBI): domain Bacteria; kingdom Bacillati; phylum Actinomycetota; class Actinomycetes; order Kitasatosporales; family Streptomycetaceae; genus Streptomyces; species Streptomyces sp. NPDC006309. The sequence continues at coordinate 250,248 of NZ_JBEXRO010000003.1, forward strand.
GGGGCGCGGTCGCCGGGACGTAGTTGGCGAAACCGGGCGGCGGGACGCGGGCGGGCGGGACGCGGTCTGGCGGGACGTAGTTGGTGAGACCGGGCGGCGGGACGCGGTCTGGCGGGGCGCGGTCGCCGGGACGTAGTTGGCGAGACCGGCGGCGGGACGCGGGCGGCGGGGTGCGGTTGGCGGCGCGCCCCCCACGCGTCCCGCGCGCGCCGCCCTCCGATGCGACCCACGCTCGACGAGGGCCGCCGTCACCCGGGCCCTCGCCGTCCCCTCGCGGCGAATCGACGACCACCAGCCTGGTCAGAGAGCCGGCGGACGTCAACGCCGGTGCGGCCGTGGGCCGTCCGCGCCTTGTGCGCCGACCCCGCGCACGGATGCACCACCGGCGCACCACCGCGCAGGTGGACTACACCGCCTCGAACGCGAAGCCGTCGTACGCGGACAGTGCGCCCCCGTACGCCATCGCCGCGCTGTCCCGGGGCTTGGAACAGCGGTCCAGCTCGCACCAGATGCTCTTCCCGGCACCGTCGGGGCTCCAGCCCCAGCGGTCGGCGAGGCAGTCCACGAGGGCCAGGCCGCGGCCACCGGTGGCGTCGCCGCCGACGCAACGGGGCACAGGTGCGCGGGAACTGGTGTCGGCCACCTCCACCCGCACCGTGGCCGACGCGGTCCTCCCGGCCACCGGGCCGGGCAGGCACAGGCGCAGCACGGCCGGACGGCCGGTGTGCACCACGGCGTTGGTCACCAGCTCGGAGACGAGCAGGATCAGGGTCTCGGCCAGCGGTTCGTCGGCCGTTATCCCCGACCCGGCGAGCCGCGAGCGGGCCCACTTCCTGGCCCGTCCCACCTCCGCGGGGTCGGGCCGGATCTCCAGCTGCACTTGAAGCACCTGCACCGCTCACACCATCCGAACCGGCGGACACATGACCCCGCGCCGGCCGCGCGTCACGGCGTCAGCCGCGGCGGCGATCACGACGAGGGCCACGATCGTAGCCATTTTCTGCATGGCCAGGACAACGGCCAGAGCAAGGGTCACGTTGTGTGACCCCCTTGCGAGACAGCATGGTTGACGTACAGTCACCCCAACAAGCGCTTCGGGCATATTCCCGCGCGAAGGAGTACGCGTGAGGCATACTGTGCGACGCTCGTGACGGGGAGTCGAACAGGCGGCGGCCGAAGGGCCGGCCGCCCCGCCAGCAGCGGCGCGCACCGCACGGCCCGGCATCACCCCAGGGGCATCACCGGCCCGGCTCGTCCGCGTAGCCACTCGCATCCCACACAAGGTACCGGAGCGGACGCCCGACTCCAGGCCGTGACAAGTCGCGGTATGGACACAACCCGGTATCAACGCTCTGTGATGCCGAAGCGCCACGATCCGCGACATCCAAGGCCAAAGCTTCCGGCTCGCCCCAGCCTCTGCCCACCCCGGCCGGGGCGGTCAGAGGGTGTTGATCCGCCAGGCGAGAACGCCCGTGGCGCCCTTTACGCCGTCGACGTCCACCCGGACCGGGCCGTCACCGCCGATCCGCCGCTGCACCACGGACCGGTCGCAGGGGACCGCCACGCCGGCGCCCGCGGTCGCGGAACCCGTGGTCGCGGCACCGACGGTCAGCCGGGCACCGCCCTGCCCGAGACAGGTCAGGACGAGCCGGTAGGTCTTTCCCCCGGCCAGCACCGGGCGCGTATGGATGCCGTCCCGGACACGCTCCGCGCCGCCCTCCAGGAGCGCACCTCCGGGAACGCCCGCCACCACGGACGTCGCCTGCTTCATCCGGGCGGTCTCCGACGTGGAACCCGGCGCCCGGGACGGGGTGGTGGTGTGCGGCGAGACTGTGGACCGACCGGCGGCGTGACCACCGGAACCCTGGCCACCGGAACCCTGGCCACAGGAGGCGAGGGCCAGGACCGACGCGGCCACCGCGGCGCAGGCCGGCACGGCTCGCCGGACGGACGGACGGCTAACGACGGTGCCTCCCCTTGTTTCCGGTCACATCCGGCTCATGCTTGCCGTGGCGAAGAGTACGTCCCTGACCGCCCGGCGGTCGCCGTGCTGGCCCGCCGCGGCGTCCTCGGGGGAGATGTGGCCCGCGGCAAGGTGGCAGAACTCCACGCCGTCCAGGGCGACATGGGCCACCTCGTGGTCGGCGGAGCCCACCGCAGCCGGTGAGTCGAGCGCGATCAGCCACTCGCCGCCGCCCGCGCCCTCGATCTCCAGGCGCAGGCTGCGTCCGGGGGCGCCGGCCGGGACCAGGTGGGGTGTCCGGTCACCCGGTGCGGACAGGCCCGCGCGGCGGCGTTCGGCGAGTACCGACGGCAGCAGGCGGGCCGCGAGGTCGATCATCCGGTGGAGGTGGTGCGGGGCCGGCGGCTCGTACGGATAGTGCACCGCCTCCGCGATGTCCGCGGCGTGCACCCAGCACTCGAAGGCGCGGTCCAGCATCGCGTCGTGCAGGGGCAGCGCGAAGTCGCCGTACGCCACCGGCAGTCCGCCGGCGTGGCTGCCCGTGAAGGACACCGTCCGCACCAGGCTGTGGCTCTGCTCCCGCCAGGGCCCGCGCACCGTGCGGGTCGGCGGGAAGCGGGAGGCCCGCCAGTACGCCTCCGTGCGCCCGGCCGGCCCGGCGGCGCCGTCTCCCCGCCCGGGCGCGGCGGGGAGCGGGTCCTCCAGGCCGAGCGCCGTCGCGACCAGCCCGTCGACCGACAGCAGGTGCGCGATGACTCCGGCGACGGTCGTACGGCGGCTCGTCGGACGGTCGTCGTCGAACCAGCGCAGCCGCACCGGCGCGTGCCACTCCGCGTCGCCGAAGTCCTGGAGCAGCGCGTCCAGGCGGGCGGTCTCGGCGTCGTAGGGCACGGCCCAGTCGGGCACCGGGATGCGCGGCGGCCGACGGCTCAGGCAGCCCTTCAGGACGCGGGTGCGCAGTGCGGGGTTCAGGTCGAGGCTCTCCGGCTGGTGCAGCAGGCCGACCGCCTCGCGCAGCCGGCGGGCCTCGTCGGCGCAGCCGCCGCAGTCGCCCAGGTGTTCCTCGACGGCCGCCGTCTCCGCCGCCGAGCACGCGGCCAGCGCCCAGGCGCCGAGGAGCGACTTCAGGACACCGTGCGACAGACCGGGCGGGGCGGGGTCGTGGTCCGCGGGGGTGCGGTCCGCCGGGTCGGTGAGGCCGGGCGGTACGGGCACGTGGTCCGCCGGGTCGGTGAGGCCGGGCAACCGGAGTCCGCCGTCCTCGACGGAGGCACGGGGCGTGGGTACCCGGGGCTGCCGGGCGGGGCCGGGTCCGCCGGCGCCGGGCGGCGCGTCCCCCGCACCGCCCCCGGAACCGCCGGTGCCGGGCGACGTGTTCCCCGCACCGCCCCCGGAACCGCCGGTGCCGGGCGACGTGCTCCCCGCGCCGCCCCCGGCGTCCGTGCCGTCGTGGGCCGGGCGTCCGGGAGCGGCGCCGGTGCCGTCGTCCGGCTGTCCGCCGTCGGACTCGCGCGCGTGCCGCTCCCCCGCCGCGCGGTCGTCGTGCGCCTCGGACCGGTCCGCGCCGCTCACGCCGCACCTCCGTGTTCCGGCGGTGTCCCGGCGTCGTGGGCGGTGGACAGCAGCTGGAGGCCGAGGCGGAGCCGGCGGCGGGCCTCCTCCTCGGTGACACCGAGGTCGGCCGCGGTCTGGCGGTAGTCGCGGCGCCGGGAGTAGGCGAGGTCCAGGGCGGCGCGCAGCGGGGCCGGCATGGAGTGGACGATGTAGTCGGCGCGGGCGGCGACCGAGGCACGGCGGACGGTGTTCTCCAGTTCCTCGGGCCGCGACCGCTCCCGTTCCTCCCGGTCGCGCAGCCGCCGGACGGCGGCCCGGTGGGTGAGGCCGGCGATCCAGGTGCGCAGGGGCCCCTGTCCGGGGTCGTAGGTCTCGGGGTGTTCCCAGACGTGGGCGAAGACCTCGCGGGTGACGGCGTCGGCGGCCTCCTCGGTGCCGAGGACGCGGTGGGCGAGGCCGTGCACGAGGGAGGCGAACCGGTCGTACAGCTCGCCGAGGGCCGCGGCCTCACCGCGGGCGAGCCGCTGCTGCGTCTTCCGGTCCCAGCGGGGTGGTACGTCCTTCCCGGCCATGCCGTCCCCTCCCCTCGCGCGTGTCCGGCCCGACCAGCCTGTCGTCCCTGCCGTCCCGAATGTAGTCGGCACGTCTGACAGTGCACGCCCCTTTGTGTCAATGTGCGCCCCCCGGAGCACCGCAGGTGATAGTGCCCTCTTCACACATCCTTCACGCCCGTCGCGCGTGACTCTGATCGAACATGATCGATGGTGACCGAAATGAGCCTCTTATCGATCACCTGCCGTTTATCGCTTCGCGTTTCAGGGAACGGCCGCTGGGCAGCCGCCCCGAAGCAAACGTAGGAACTGCTTCCGGTTCCGGGCGGTTCCGGGAGATCCGGCGAACGGAGGGGCAGGGCCGTGGCATTCAACGTGACCGGCGTCGAGCAGGGCGAGTGGGCCGTGCTCCAGGTCTCCGGGGAGCTGGACCTGATGACCTCCCCGCTGCTGCGCCAGCGGGTGCACGACGTCGTCGCCGAGGGACACCACAGCCTGGTCGTGGACCTCTCCGACGTCTTCTTCTGCGACTCCAGCGGGGTCGGCGTGCTCATCGCGTCCCGCCGGCTGATCCGCTCCTGCCAGGGCCGGCTCCGGCTGATCCTGCCCGACCGCGGCGCGGAGGACGGCTCGCACGTCAACCGCGTCCTCGGCGCGCTCGGCGTCCGCCGCCTCTTCGACGTCCGCCCCGACCTCGACACCGCGACCACCGACGAGGCCGGTCCCCTCTCCGCCTGAACGGCCCGCACGGCTGGGTGACTCGGCCGCACCGTCGTCCCGGAATTCCCCCGGTTTTGGCACAACTGCCGGTTTCCCGCCACCCGGCGGCCACCCGCGTCGTACGCTCCCTGCCAGGCCGGCCCCACCGACAGGCGCGGCCCACATGGACGACCCACACGTAAGGCGGCCCGAACAGACATGGTCAGCACCGAGTACGAGCGCAGGATCGCCGCCCGGTTCGCCACCTTCGACCAGGACGGCAACGGCTCCATCGACCGCGCGGACTTCAACGCGGCGGCCAAGGCCCTGCTCGCCGAGTTCACCGTGCCCGCCCGCTCCGACCGGGGGCAGGCGCTGTACGCCGGCGCGGAGGCGTTCTGGCAGGGCATGGCCGGCATCGCCGACCGGGACGGCGACCAGCGCATCACCCGCGAGGAGTTCGTCACCGGGGCGGTCAAGCGGCTGCGGGACAATCCCGGCCGCTTCGCCGAGATCGCCCGCCCCTTCCTGCACGCGGCCCTCGCCGTGGCCGGCGCCGACGACGACGGCCGGCTGGGCACCGCCGACACCACGCGCGTGCTGCGGGTCCTGCGCGTGCCGGAGGAAGTCGCCCGGCAGGTCGCCGCCGCCCTCGACACCGACGGCGACGGCAGGATCGGCGAGGCGGAGATCGTACCGGCGTTCGCGCGCTACTTCACGGTCACCGAGTAACCGCGGCGGCGCCCGGGCCGTGTCCTCACGACCTAGGCGAAGACGACCGTCCGCCGGCCGTTGAGCAGGATCCTGCGCTCGGCATGCCACTTGACGGCCCGCGCCAGCGCCTGGCACTCCACGTCCCGTCCGACGGCCACGAGCTGGTCCGGCGTCACGTCGTGCCCGACCCGCTCGACCTCCTGCTCGATGATCGGCCCCTCGTCGAGGTCGGCGGTGACGTAGTGCGCCGTCGCCCCGATCAGCTTCACGCCCCGCGCGTGCGCCTGGTGGTAGGGCTTCGCGCCCTTGAAGCTCGGCAGGAAGGAGTGGTGGATGTTGATGATCCGCCCGCTGAGCTGCTTGCAGAGGTCGTCCGAGAGGACCTGCATGTAGCGGGCGAGGACGACGAGTTCGACGCTCTCCTCGCGGACGATCCGGAGCAGCTTGCCCTCGCCCTCCGCCTTGTTCTCCTTCGTCACCGGAATGTGGTGGAAGGGGATGTTGTACGAACCCACCAGTTCCTGGAACTCGGTGTGATTCGACACCACGCCGACGATGTCCACGGGCAGCGCCCCGATCCGCGCACGGAACAGCAGGTCGTTCAGGCAGTGCCCGAATTTGCTGACCATCAGCAGGATCCGCATCTTCTGGTCGGCCCGGTGGATCTGCCAGTCCATCTGGAAGGAGTCACCGATCGCGGCGAAGCTCGCCCGCAGCTTCTCCACCGTCACCGGCGCCTCGGCCGAGAAGTGGACGCGCATGAAGAACAGACCCGTGTCGTGGTCGCCGAACTGCTGGCTGTCCTCGATGTTGCAGCCCGTCATGAACAGATAGCTGGACACCGCGTGCACGATGCCCTGCTTGTCCGGGCAGGAGAGCGTGAGGACGTACTGGTCGGCCGGCGCGGCGGCCGAGGAGGCGGACTGCTCGTTCATGCACCACAGGGTCCCATACCGGCGGCCCGCCGCCCCCGGCCGTCCGCCAGCCGGACCCGCGCTACGCGCTGCGGGTCCGGATGCGCAGGACGTCCAGGCTCGTCGGCGGCGACTCCGGGTCGTCCCCGTCGCTCACCGACATCCGCACGTGCGCGTCGCGCGCCGCCCGCACCGCCTCCGGCCATCCGGCGTGCTCCAGGTACGCGGTGACCGGCGCGTCCGGCCCGACCTGGTGCATGATCCGCAGCACCCGCAGCACGGCGGTGTCGACGAGCGCCGCCTCCTGCGAGTCGCGGAAGACGGTGCCGACGTATTTCTCCGCGGACCAGTTGTCCAGCCAGGTGTCCTCCACCAGCCGGTACACGGCGTCGGTGACGTCACCGAAGCCGTCCAGGCCGGCCAGCCAGACGTCCCGCTGGAACACCGGGTCGGAGAGCATGTGCAGCGCCGAGCGCACGTTGCTGCGCCACCGCCACCACGGCATGTCGTTCAGAGGCATGCCGCCCATGGTGGAGGAGCGACGGCCGCGACGGGAAGTGTTCTCCGAACCTTGCACGGTCATCGATCGTACGTTCCGCGCGCCGCGGGTCCCACCGGCCCCCGTAATTCATCCCGACGTCACCCTTGGTCGACCGTGGGTCACTTCCCGGTTAGTGGTGTGAGGGAATCGTGTGTGCGCATGACCGGCAGGCGACGCACCCGCAGTACCTTCCCTCCCGCACCGTCCCGTGCTGTCAGAGCCACCGCCCTCGCGGCGGGCGCCGTGGCTCTGTGCACATCGCTCACCGCCGCGTGCGGGGTCGTCCCCGGTGCCACGGGGGGCTCCGGGGACGCCCCGGTCAAGGTGATGACCTGGGCCCCGCAGGACACCGACGCGACCAACAAGCCCGGCATGCCGGCGATGGCCCGCGCCTACGCCCGGTGGGTCAACGCGCGCGGCGGCATCCACGGCCGCAGGCTCCAGGTGCTGACCTGCAACGACCACAACGACACCGTGGGCGCGGCGAAGTGCGCGCGGCGGGCGGTGGACGAGAACGTGGTCGCGGTCGTCGGCTCCTACAGCCAGTTCGGCGACTCCTTCCTCGCCCCGCTGGAGGGCGCCGGCATCCCCTACATCGGCGGCTACGGCGTCACCAACGACGAGTTCACCGGCTCCATGTCCTATCCGGTCAACGGCGGTCAGCCCGCCCTCCTGGCCGGTCTCGGCGAGGCCCTCGCGGACGCTTGCGGCACTATCGCCCTGGTCCGCCCCGACAGCATCGCCGGCGACCAGCTGCCCACGATGCTCGACTCGGGGCTGCGGGCGGGCGGACACCGGGACGCCGGCGACCAGCTGGCCGCGGAGGACGCCACCGAGTACGGCGGCCAGGCCGAGCGGGCGCTGCGGTACGCCACCCGGGACCCGGCGGGCAAGGGCTGTGTGGTGCCCGCGCTCGGGGACCGCACCGACACCTTCATGGACTCCTTCCGGCGGGCCCGCGACGACTTCCCGCGGGTGCGCACGGCGACCGTGCTGGGCAGCGTCGACCAGACCGTGATCGACGCCACCGGCGGGGCGTCCGGGCCGTACGAGGGGTCGTACATCACCGGCTGGTACCCGGTCGCCTCCGACCCGCGGTGGGCCCCGATGAAGAAGGTGATCAACGAGGAGGCCTTCGGCGACAACCGGATCGACCCCGCGGACGCCGGTGTGCAGACCACCTGGATCGCCTACACCGTCCTCAGGGCCGCCCTGGAGCGGATCGGCGACGGTGAGGTGAGCGCCGACACCGTGCGGCACACCCTCGGCGGCGGCCTGCGCGTCTCCACCGGCGGCCTCACCCCGACCCTGCGCTGGCCCTACGAGAGCAGGCTCGCCGCGGTCGGCTTCCCGCGGCTGGTCAACGCCGACGTCACCCTCCAGGTCGTCCGGGACGGCAGGCTGGTCGCGGCCCGCAAGGGCGTCGGCGGCGACAGCGGGATCACCGACATGACATCGACCCTGGAGCACGCGGACGTGCCGTGACGGGTCCCGGCGGCCGGGACCCGTCGGCCGGTCACAGCTGGGTGGGCTGGCGCTCGGTCAGACCGTACTTCCGCGCGATCGTGTTCCACAGCCCCGCCGCCCTCGCCTTCTGCGCGCTGGCGGTGCCGCTCTCCCGGTTGCCGGCCAGGGTCTCACCCGTGGTGCGGGCGTGGCCCTTGTGGCAGATTTTGCGGCTCTTGGCCTGGTCGGCCCACGCCGCGTAGTGGTTGTCGGCCGCGGCGGACGCCTGCCAGGCCCTGGTCAGGGCGTCCTTCAGCTGACCCTGGGCATGGAGCTTGTCCGTGGTCAGCTCGCCGAGCCGGGTGACCAGCCCGGCGCGCTGCTTGGCCGCGTCCCGCAGGCCGGCGGCGGCCTGGTCGAGGTTGTCGCACTGCCGGACGTCGGTCACCGACCGGATCACCGAGGCACGGCTGCTGCCGCTGTCCGCGAGCAGCTTGTCCAGGTCGACCGCCTGCTGCCGGGCGGGGTCGACGGCGGGCGAGGCGGAGCCCTGGGTGGTGGGGGACGCGGTGGCGGCCGTCTTGTCGTCGGTGCCCCCGTCCTTGCCGCCCCCGCCGCTCAGCAGCGCGCCGGCGCCCACGCCGAGCACGATCAGGCCGATGCCTATGGCGGCGATGAGCGGCAGCCGCGACCGGCCCCGGCCCCGGCCGCCCCCGTCGTCCGCCTCGGATCCGTACGACGGCTGCGCCGGGCGGTACGGGGCCTGTGCCGGGCCGGGGTGGGCGTCGGGCACGCGCGGGAGCTGCTGGGTGGACCCGGCCGGGCCGTCGTCGCCCGCCGGGCCGCCGCGGAAGAGGTTGTCGAACTCGGCGGGCGGCTGCCGGTCCCCGCCGGCGGCCTGGGCCTGGCCGGGGTACGGCGGGATGTACTGCGTGGCCTCCGCGTCGGAGTGCGCGGGCGCCGCCGGCCGGGGCCCGTGGCCGAGGTACCGCGTCTGCTCACCGGCCGACTCGGGCGGCACCGGCGGGAGGTACTGGGTGGCGGCCTGGTCCGCGGGGGCCGCCTGGACGGGCGGGAGGTACTGGGTGGCGCCCTCGTCGGCGGGGCCGGCGGGCACCGGCGGGAGGTACTGGGTCGCACCGTCCGCCGTGGGCGGCAGCGGGGTTCCCGCGCCCGGATATCCGGCGCCCGGGACGGCGGGCGGCAACGGCGCACCGGGCGCGGACTGCGCCTGGTACTGCTGCGGATACTGCGAGGACTGGGGGTGCTGCTGGGACTGTGAGTGCTGCTGCTGGGGCTGCCCGTAGGGGTCGGGTGCGCCGTACGCGGGCTGCTGGGGCACGCCGTAGCCGCCGCTCTGCGGGCCGCCGTACTGCTGCCCGGCCGGGTCGCCCTGGCCGCCGTACTGCTGCGCCCCCTGCCCGGCCGGATCGCCCTGGCCGCCGTAGTACTGCGCGTCCGGGCCGGCCGGGGCGCCGTACGACGGGGGCTGGCCGCCGGGGCCGTACGACGGCGGCTGGGCGCCGTAGGACGGGGTCTGGCCGTACGACGGGGCCGGGGCGCCCTCGGGGGGCAGCGGGCCCGGATTCCCGGCGGACGGGGGCTGCGGGCCGGAACCGTCCGGGGTGCCCCACCGGGGGGCCGCCGGGGGCTGCCCCTGGCCCGGCTGGGGTGCGTGCTGCTCCGGGCCCCGGGGTCCGCCCCATGCCCGGCCGTCGGCCGGGGCCGCGGGGGCGGGCGTTCCGGTCGCGCCCGGCAGCAGGGGCTCGCCTCCGTCGGAGGGCAGCACGATGCCTTCGCGCGCGGGCCGCGCCGAGGGCTCCTCGCCCTGTCCACTCTGCGTCACCGGGACTCCTACTAATGGGGGACCTTGTGAATCGTCGGCTCACGCTACCGGGTCCCCCGAGCCGGGTGCCACGCAGCTCAGGATGCAACCTCCTTTCCTGTGACGGCGGTAACAGCCACGCCCCGCGACGCGGCCGCCACGGCACCGGGCGCACGCCCGGCCGCCGTTCGCCGTCCGTTCATCTCCTGGCCGGGCGGGTGTTCACGCGGCCTGCGGAAGTTCCAGGCGCGCCCCGAACTCCCGCACCACCGCCTCGTCCCGGAACGGCTCCAGCCGTTGCTGGAGGTCGTCCAGATACTCGGCGCCGCGGTTGGACCGCAGGGTTTCCAGCAGTTCGACCGCCTTCATGCCCGTGCTACAGGCCTGTTCGATCTCGCGCTGCTGCACCTGGGCCGTGGCCAGCAGCACATAGCCGATGGCACGCCGGCGGGCGCGGGACCCGGGGTGCCCGGCCAGCGACTGCTCGGCGTACCGCGCCGCCTGCTCGGCCTGTCCCAGGTCACGGTGACAGTGCGCCAGCTCGTCGGCGAGGTAGGCCTCGTCGAAGTGCCGGATCCACACGGGGTCGTCGTCGCGGAAGCCGTCCGCCCGCTCCATCGCCGCGACCGCCCGGCCGGTGGACGCCTGCGCCGCGCGCGCGTCGCCGAGCAGGGCGTGCCCGCGTGCCTCGGCCCCGTGGAACATCGCCTCCACGCGCGGGGTCACCTGCCCGCGCGTCCCCTCCTGCGCCGCCCGCGCCAACTGGGCGATCTCCCGGGGGTTCCCGAGCTGTGCGGCGAGGTGGCTCATGGACGCGGCGAGGACGTAGCCGCCGTACCCGCGGTCCCCGGCGGCCTGGGCGAGCCGCAGCGACTGGATGTAGTACCGCTGCGCCAGGCCCGGTTGCCCGGTGTCGACGGCCATGTACCCGGCCAGTTCGGTCAGCCGGGCGACGGCGGCGAAGAGTTCCCGTCCGACGGCCTCCCGGTAGGAGCCCGCGAGCAGTCCGGAGACGACGCTGTTCAGATAGTGCACGACGACCGGGCGCACGTGCCCGCTGCCGTACTGGTGGTCGAGGTCCGTCAGCGACTGGGTCATGGCCCGTACGGCGGCGACGTCGGACTGGCCCACACGCGGGCCCGCCTGCCGGGCGACCTGGGCGTCCGGGGCCGAGATCAGCCAGTCGCGGCTGGGTTCGACCAGCGCGGAGGCGGCGACGGAGGAGCCGGACAGGAAGTCCCGGCGCCCCACGTCGCTGCGCCACAGCTCGCAGACCTGCTCGATGGCTCCCAGTACCGTCGGTGAGAACTGGAGACCGACGCCCGAGGCGAGGTTCTTGCCGTTGGCCATGCCGATCTCGTCGATCGTGACCGTACGGCCGAGCTTGCGCCCGAGCGCCTCGGCGATGATCGCCGGCGCCCGGCCCCGCGGCTGCTGGCCGCGCAGCCAGCGGGCCACGGACGTCTTGTCGTAGCGCAGGTCGAGACCGTGCTCGGCGCCGCACATGTTGACCCGCCGGGCCAGCCCGGCGTTCGAGCACCCCGCTTCCTGGATGAGTGTCTGGAGGCGTTCGTTCGGCTGCCTCGCCACGAGCGGCCTTGCGGCCATGTGCTACCCCCTGCGTTGCGATCCCCTGGAGCGTGAAGTTCAGGCCGGGAAGATCACTGCCCAGCTGACATACCGTCAATGCACGACATGTGCGGTTTGCCGGGGTAACGACGGTTGCCCTCCCCCTCCTTGGCTACCCACCCCACGCCTCGCTTCCTCCCGCGCGCCCCCGCACGTGCACCCATGCGCCCCGACCGGTGGACCGGTGCTCCTCCCCCGCGCGCGCCGCGGCCGTAACCCCGGGTGGGTGAGGGAGTTGAGAGGAACGTGGAAGAGACGATCGCGGACGCCCAGGACACTCAGACTGCCGGTCACGTCCCGCAGCAGCGGGGAGAATCGCTACTGGAGACCGCCGTACGGTACGCCGAGGAGCGGCACTGGGACGTGGTCCCGGGCAGCTGGCTGGAAGCGGTCGACGGGGTGCCGCACTGCTCGTGCCGTGACTTGTCCTGCCCCGCGCCGGGGGCGCACCCCGCGCGCCCCGACTGGGCCGACCAGGCGACCGGCAGCGCGACCGTCGTGCGCCGGATGTGGCAGCAGCAGCCGACGGCGTCGATCCTGCTGCCGACGGGACGGACGTTCGACACGCTGTCGGTTCCGGAGAGCACGGGCTTCCTGGCCCTCGCCCGGATGGAGCGGATGGAGCTGACGCTCGGGCCGGTCACGCTGACCCCCGACCGGCGGATGCACTTCTTCGTGCTGCCGGGGGCCGGCGCGAAGATGCCGGACCTGGTGCGGAAGCTGGGGTGGTCGCTGTCGTCCCTGGATCTGGTCGCGCTGGGCGAGGGCGCGTACGTGGCCGCGCCGCCCACCAGGGTGGGCTCCCGGGGGGCCGTGCAATGGGCCCGTCGGCCGACCCCGGCGAACCGCTGGCTGCCGGACGCGGAGGAGCTGATCTCCCCGCTGACCTACGCGTGCGGCCGGGACCGCTAGCCCCGGCGCCCCTGGCGGGGGCACCCGGGCCCACCGGGGGCGCGGCACCCGGGGCCCGGGGCCGCCGGGCCGGCCGGGACCGTGCTCCGCCGAGGACGCCGGGCAGGCCGGGAACCGGCCGCGTCAGGCCGCCGGACCGGCCAGAGCCGCGCCGTGCCAGAGCCAGGCCGTCCGAGCCGCAGCCACCCGCCGCGCCAGAACCGCCCCGACCAGGCGCTGTCAGGAACACCGAAACCGTGCCGTGTCGCAGCCACCCGGCCGGCCAGGACCAGCCGCGTCAGGACAGCCGGGGCCGGCCAGAGCCGCCCAGCCGGCGGGCGAGGCCGTCCGAGCCGCA
>NZ_JBEXRO010000003.1:263431-482051 GCF_040613095.1 Streptomyces sp. NPDC006309
AGCCACCCGCCGTGCCAGAACCGCCCCGGCCACGCCGTGCCAGAACCGCCCCCAACCGGACCGTGTCACGAACACCCCAACCGTGCCGTGTCGCAGCCACCCGGCCGGCCAGGCCGGCCGCGTCAGGACAGCCGGGGCCGGCCAGAGCCGCGCCGTGCCAGAACCACCGAGCCGGCCGGAACCAGGCCGTCCGAGCCGCAGCCACCCGCCGTGCCAGAACCGCCCCGGCCACGCCGTGCCAGAACCGCCCCCAACCGGACCGTGTCACGAACACCCCAACCGTGCCGTGTCGCAACCACCCGGCCGGCCAGGACCAGCCGCGTCAGGACAGAGCCGCGTCGTGCCAGAACCACCGAGCCGGCCGGAACCAGGCCGTCCGAGCCGCAGCCACCCGCCGTGCCAGAACCGCCCCGGCCACGCCGTGTCAGGAGCGCCACAACCCTGCCGTGTCGCAGCCGCCCGGCCGGCCGGGACCAGGCCGGCCCGAAGCCGCCGCGGCCATGGCATGCCAGGGCGCCGCGACCGGGCCGGGTCAGGCCAGGGGCGCCGGGTCGGCCGGGTCAGGGGTGCCGGGTCGTCAGTACGCGCAGGCGGAAGTGGCAGTCCAGGTCCTCGCCCTCACCGGTGACGGCGGCGGCCCGGGTGTGGAAGGTACGCCCGAGCGTGGCCAGCGCCGCGGGGTCCAGCGCGGCGAGGTCGTACATGCCGGACAGCGCCCTCCAGACCCGCTCGGGCGGCCCGCTCATGTCGACCGTCACCGTCTCCCACTCCGGCTCGCCGGTGAAACCGGCCGCGGCGACCAGCGCGCCCAGCGCCTCGGGGTCCCGGGCCCGGCGGTCGCCCAGCGCCGGCATCCGGCGGCCGGCGGGCGCACCGGCGAGCGCCTCCGGCAGCAGCTCGCCGAACAATTCGTACGCCGTCCCGCCCCCGCCGGCCCCGATGGCGCAGGTCAGCAGGCCGCCCGGCGCCAGCACCCGGGACAGCTCGGCGAGGACCTGGTCGAGGTCGGCCATCAGCATCAGCGCCAGGTGCGAGACGCAGGCGTCGAAGGCGCCGGTACGGAACGGGAGCCGCTGGGCCCGGGCCTCCACCAGGGCCGCCGCGGACAGCGCCGGACGGCGGCGGGCCAGGGACAGCGACTGCGGTGAGAGGTCGACTCCGGCGAGCCGGCGGCCCGGGGTCGCGGCCAGCAGCTCCAGCAACAGGCCGTCACCGCAGCCGAGGTCCAGGACGCGGCGGCGGCCGGTGACGCGGTCCCGCAGGACCTCGTAGCCGGTGCGGGCGCCGGCGGCGCGGGCCGCGGCGAACGCCTCGGTGGTCACCGCGGGCCGGCCGGCGTGGAAGCCCGTCAGGAAGCTCTCCTGGGCCTGGGTGTTCATACGCGGTCCTCGCTGTGGGTAGAGGGTGGCGCGGCCGGTCAGCCGGTGAGGACCTGGCCGAGGAAGGGTTCGACGGCGGCGCGCCAGGACTCCGGGTGGTCGTAGTGGGCGAGGTGGCCGGCGTCGGGCACCTCGGCGTAGGCGCCCCGGGGCAGGACCCGGACCATCTCCTGGGCCTCGGCGCGGCCCAGTTCGCCGTCGAGACCGCGGACGACGAGCGCGGGGCACCGGACCTGGGCCAGTTCCTCCCAGTGGGCGTCGTACACCCACGCCTCGCGGGAGCTGAGCATCTGCTCCGGTTCGAAGACCGGCCGCCAGCCGTCCTCGCACTCGTGCATCACCTCGGCGTAGAACGCGCCGCGCGCGGGGTTCGGCCGTTCCACCCAGGGGTCGTGCTCGCCGAACCACGCGCGGACGTCGGCGAGGCTGGCGAAGGGCAGGGGCCAGGTCCGGAACCAGTCGGCCCATTCGCGCTGCGAGGCCGCGCCGAGCGCGGAGGCCCGCATGTCGCAGATGATCAGCCCGCGCACCAGGTCGGGACGCTTGGCGGCGAGCTGCCAGGCGGTGAGGGCGCCCATGGCGTGGCCGACGAGGAGGACCGGGCCGAGGCCGAGCTGCTCGACGGCGGCCTCGGCGTCCTCGACGTAGGCCTCGCGGGTGTAGGCGGCCGGGGCGGGCTTGTCGCTCCGGCCGTGGCCGCGCTGGTCGAGGGCCACGGCGCGGTGGCGCCCGGCGAGCCAGCGGGCGGTGGCCGCCCAGTGGGAGGCGCGGCCCATCAGGCCGTGCAGTAACAGCACGCCCGGAGCATCGGACTCCGCTTCCCCGCCCGGCTCTTCCGCCGGTCCCGGGGGATCCGCTTTCGGAGGGTCCGCGAACTCCCAGGCGGCCAGGCGCACCCCGCCCGCCCCCGTCACGTCGATACGCCGTGCCATCGGCCTGGTACCCCCCAGCTCCGCCTGCCTCGTCGTCCACTTGTTTCAGGCTATCGAATATTTATTCGAAAATTCTGTCTCTGCGGACAACACCCCTCATTCGAGTGACACCTCTCAAGGAATGATCGCCGTGGCCGAGGGGATCTCTTCTGTCAGGAGGCGGACCGCTCGGGGAAGAACGGTCCGAGGGGAAATGACCCTGGGAGCTCGGGGCTCCGGGTCAGCACAGGGGAGGTCGGGTCCCGGCGCCGCACGGCGCCGGGACCCTCTCCGTCTCAGCGCTTGGCCACGAACACGTGGGAGGCGACGTCCGCCGCCAGCTCGGCCGCCTCACCGCCGCTGCCCACCAGCACCCCGCCGGGCGACTCCGTCACACTCACCACCGAACCGGGCTGCACGCCCGCCCGCCGCAGCGTGTACATCAGCTGCGCGTCCGTCTGGATGGGCTCACCGATGCGGCGCACGACGACCGTCTTGCCGTCCGTGCCCGGGTCCAGGTCGGCCAGCGACACCATGCTCTCGTCCAGGAACGCCTCCGCCCCGTCCTTCTCGCCCAGCTCCTCCAGGCCCGGGATGGGATTGCCGTACGGCGACTCGGTCGGGTGCCGCAGCAGCTCCAGCACGCGGCGCTCCACCGCCTCGCTCATCACGTGCTCCCAGCGGCACGCCTCCGCGTGCACCTGCTCCCACTCCAGGCCGATCACGTCCACCAGGAGGCACTCGGCCAGCCGGTGCTTGCGCATCACGCGCGTCGCCAGCCGGCGCCCCTCGTCCGTCAGCTCCAGGTGCCGGTCGGTGGCCACGGACACCAGGCCGTCGCGCTCCATCCGCGCCACCGTCTGGCTCACCGTGGGCCCGCTCTGGTCCAGCCGCTCCGCGATGCGGGCGCGCATGGGGACTACGCCTTCCTCTTCGAGTTCGAGGATGGTGCGGAGATACATCTCCGTGGTGTCGATCAGTCCGGACATACGTGCCCCTCGATTACCTCGGCCGGCAGCCCGACGCGTGCGCTGGCCCTGGACCCAATTCTGCCGGATCCCACTGACAAGCGTGCGGCGCCGCGGAAACGGGGGCCCGCCGGGCCGGGGCCGGCACCGGTACCCGGCGCCGTCGGCCGTATTGACACCACGCTGGTCCAGACCGCACGGTGATCCGCGACACAGACGCTGCGAAGGGGCACCGCATGAGCGACGGCACGCCTGCCGACCTGTTCTTCGACGCCGCCGTCGGCCTGCTGCAACGGGTCCGCGACGAGGAGGCCGGGGCGATCACCGCGGCCGGCACCCTGCTCGCCGACACCGTCGCGGCCGGCGGCCGCCTGTTCGCCTTCGGCGCCGGACACTCCTCCCTGGCCGCCCAGGACGTCGTCTACCGCGCTGGCGGCCTGGCCCTGATGAACCTGCTCGCCGTCCCGGGTGTCGTCGGCGTCGACGTCACCCCCGCCACCCTCGGCTCCGCCCTCGAACGCGTCGACGGACTCGCGAGCGCCGTCCTCGGCACCTCCCCGGTCCGCGCAGGCGACGCCCTGCTGATCATCTCCCTGTCCGGCCGCAACGCCCTGCCCGTGGAGATGGCCCAGGGCGCCCGCGCCCGCGGTGTGAAGGTCATCGGCGTCACCTCCGTCGCGTACGCCACGGACACCACGTCCCGGCACTCCTCCGGCACCTTCCTGAAGGACCACTGCGACATCGTCCTCGACTCGAAGATCGCCGTCGGCGACGCGGAACTCACCCTCGACACCATCCCGGCGCCCTTCGCCCCCGCCTCCACGGTCGTCACCACGGCCCTCGTGCAGGCGGTCATGGCGACCGCCGCCGCGGCCCTCGCCGACCGCGGCATCGAGCCCCCGCTGCTGCGCTCCGGCAACGTCGACGGCGGACACGAGTGGAACGGCCGGGTGATGGACGAGTACGGCGACCGGATCTTCTACCGCCGCTGAGCCGGAACCTACTCCTCCGGCCGTTCCCGCAGCGCCTCCGCCAGGTCCAGGGCCGCCGCGATCCGTACGGCCACGTCCTCCGCGTAGGCCGTGTCGGACCGCTCGAAGCGGTTCCGGCCGGTCCCGCGCAGGAACGTCACCACGCCCAGCGTCCGCCCCCGGCTGCGCAGCACCGCACACAGCGCGTGCACCGCGTCACCGGGCCACCGCCGCTCCAGTGCCCACTCCCGGGCCCGCGCCGCCGGCACCGACCCGGCGTCCGCGCGCACGATCCCGGCCCGCTCCACGCACTGGAGCGCCGGATGCCCCTCCCCGTACCGCACGGGCAGTCCCGCCGCGCCCGTCGGCACGCTCGGGCCCGGCGCTCCGGCGGGCGTGGCGGCGAGCCGTACCAGCCGGACCGGATCAGGCGCGCCCTCGCCCTCCGCGCGCGGGGTGCCCGCCACCCGGTCGATGAGCGCGTGGTCGGCGAAGCCGGCGAGGGCGAAGTCCAGGTGGACGGTCGCCGCCTCCGCCGGGTCCTCGCACTCGGCCGCGGCCCGGGCCGCCCGGTGCAGCTGGTTCGCCCGGAACCGCAGCAGGGCCGTCTCCTGCTCACCCTGGCGGGCCTCGGTGACGTCCTGGAACAGCCAGGCCACGCCGAGCGGCACCGGCTCCTCCGCGAGCGGGGACGCCAGCCGCAGGAACCCGCTGCGCCAGCAGCGCCGCTTCTCGCCCTCGGGTGTGCGGACGCCGACCCACAGGTCGGCGGGCGCGGGCGGCGCGCCCTCGGCCAGGACGTGGGTGAGCGCCGCCTCCAGTTCCTCCACGCCCCGCCCGAGCAGCTCGCCCAGCGGGCGCCCCAGCACGGACGTGCGCCCCACGCCCAGGGCCCGCGCCGCGTGCGCGTTCACCACGGCGGGCCGCAGGTCGGCGTCGACGAGCACGACTCCCCAGGACGCGGTCTCGAACAGGGCCTCGCTCAACGCGATCGACCGCTCCAGGTCGATCTGCGCGTGCACCTCGCTGAACGCGCAGTACACGCCCGCGGGTTCTCCGTCGGGTCCGCGTACGGCGGCGGACTGGGTCCGCACGAGCACCCGGCCGCCGTCCTTGGTCACCAGCGCGAACTCGTGCACCTGCCGCCCGGGCGCCCGCATCGCCGACATCAGCCGGGCGTGCACGTCCTCGGCGTCGGCGCTGCGCACCGCCCAGCCGGCGAACCCGTGCCGGCCGACGGCCTCGCCGGCCGTCCAGCCGAGGATCCGCTCGGCCTCCCGGTTCCAGTGGGTCACCACGCCGTCGGCGTCGAAGGCGCACAGGGCGGCGTCCATGCCGTCCAGCAGCGCGGCGAGCAGGTCGGACCCCCCGGGCTCACCGGGCTCGTCCGGCCCCAGCTCGTCCGTGGTCCCACTCCGCCGCGAAGCACTCACCTGGACCCCCTGGAGGCTGCGTCCGCGCACGTACGGCGCTCGGTCCGCTCACTGGCCTTCATTCAACTGGAACGTGACACAGCCCACATCCTGTTCCCGCAAGATTGCGGCAATCAATCCCCGGTCCCGTCCGGCGGGAGCCGCAAGTCCACCCACTCGTCCCGCTCCCCGTCCAGCACGTACCGCTCGACCTCCACGAACCCGTGCCGCGCGGCGAACCGCAGCCCGTCGGTGTTCGCCGCGAGCACGCACGTCTCGATCACGGCGGCGCCGAGCACGCGCGCGTGGGCCCGCCCGTCCTCCCACACCGCCGTCCCGAACCCGCGCCCCCGGAACGCGGGCAGCACGCGTGCGATGACGGTCGCCACGCCGCCCCGGTCCGTCGGGGGCCGCACGGTGGAACATCCGACGACCACGTCCCCGAGGTAGGCGTTGGCCAGCCGGTACCACTGCGACCGCCGCCGGGCGTCCTCCGGGGACAGGGCGGCGGGCGGGACGACCGCGTTGTGGACGTACCGCCAGTGTTCGAGCATGCCGTCGCCGTCGACGTCGACGATCCGAAGTCCACTCACGCAAGCACGTCTACCATCCGTGTCCCCCGCCTGTCAGGGGAACCTCCCGGCCCCAGGAGGTTCCCCTGTTCCGGCGCACGAGCCCCGGTGCGCGAGGCCCCGGAAAAAACAGTTGAGTCCACCGGACCCGCCTTCTTACGCTGGAGCCACGTAGGAAAGGAGGTGATCGGGTACATGAGTGAAACCCGGACGCGCGAGGTGGCTGCGGGCTAGCGGCCCGCCACCACACCCAGTGCGGTGCCGGACCGGCGTGTGCACCACGCGGCCGGCCAATCCAACGCAGTCACCCGACCCGCGGGCTGCCGGTACGTCCGGCCGGCTCCTCCCCGAGGAACCCAGCCCGCGGGTCGCCCGCGTTCCGCGTGCCGCTCCCCTTCAGGGGCTGAGGCGTTCCACGCGCCAGGTGCCGTCCGGCCGGGCGGCGTAGCGCAGGCGGTCGTGCAGGCGGTTCTCTCGGCCCTGCCAGAACTCGACGGTCTCCGGCGCCACGCGGAAGCCGCCCCAGTGGGGCGGGACCGGGACCTGTTCGCCCTCCGGGTAGCGGGCCTCGAGCGCGGCGTAGGCGGTGTCCAGTTCGGTGCGGGAGGCGATCACCGTGGACTGCGCGCTGGCCCAGGCGCCCAACTGGGAGCCGTGCGGGCGGGTGCGGAAGTAGGCGGCGGTCTCGTCGCGGCCGGTGCGGCGGGCGGTGCCGGTGACGATCACCTGGCGGGCCAGCGGATGCCAGGGGAAGAGCAGACCGACACGCGGGTTGTGCGCGAGGTCGCGGGCCTTGGGCGAGTCGTAGTTGGTGTAGAAGACGAAGCCGTCGGTGTCGTACTGCTTCATCAGGACCGTGCGCGAGCTGGGCCGGCCCGTCGCGTCGACGGTGGAGACGACCATCGCGTTGGCCTCGTAGAGCGTGCCGTGGACGGCTGCCCGGGCGGCTTCCTCGAACCAGCGGGCGAACTGGTCCATGGGGTGGGTGGCGAGGTCCTCCTCGGCGAGGCCGTCGGCCCGGTACTGCTTGCGCATGGCGGCGGGATCGAGGACGGGGTCCGGGAACGGGTCGCGGTCGGTCACGCGGTCATCTTGCCGTATCGAACGGGTATGGCACCGGGTGTCGTGTGGTCTCCCCAAGCGCGGCACCGGGAGCTATCGTGCTGATCCCCTTGCGGTTGGGTTCACCACGGGTGACCGCCCACCGATCGGGGCATCACCGGGGTGACCGCCGGCCGCACATCACGAGGAGCCGCCAGATGTCCGACTTCGTACCCGGACTCGAGGGAGTCGTCGCGTTCGAGACGGAGATCGCCGAACCCGACAAGGAGGGCGGCGCCCTGCGCTACCGGGGCGTCGACATCGAGGACCTGGTCGGACACGTCTCGTTCGGGAACGTGTGGGGACTGCTGGTCGACGGCGCGTTCAACCCCGGTCTGCCGCCCGCCGAGCCGTTCCCGATCCCGGTGCACTCCGGCGACATCCGGGTGGACGTGCAGTCGGCGCTGGCCATGCTCGCTCCGGTGTGGGGCCTGCGGCCGCTGCTCGACATCGACGAGCACCAAGCGCGGGCGGACCTGGCGCGGGCCGCCGTGATGGCCCTGTCGTACGTCGCCCAGTCCGCGCGCGGGCAGGGGCTGCCGATGGTCCCGCAGCGGGAGATCGACAAGGCGCACTCGGTGGTGGAGCGGTTCATGATCCGGTGGCGAGGGGAGCCGGACCCGAAGCACGTCGCCGCCGTGGACGCGTACTGGACGTCCGCCGCCGAGCACGGCATGAACGCGTCCACCTTCACCGCCCGGGTCATCGCCTCCACCGGCGCGGACGTCGCCGCCGCGCTGTCGGGCGCGGTGGGCGCGATGTCCGGACCGCTGCACGGCGGCGCGCCGTCGCGGGTGCTCGGGATGATCGAGGAGATCGAGCGGACCGGGGACGCGGCGGCGTACGTCCGGCGGACGCTGGACCGCGGCGAGCGGCTGATGGGGTTCGGGCACCGGGTGTACCGGGCCGAGGATCCGCGGGCGCGCGTGCTGCGGCGTACGGCGCGGGAGCTGGGGGCGCCGCGGTTCGAGGTCGCGGAGGCGCTGGAGAAGGCCGCGCTGGAGGAGCTGCACAACCGCCGGCCGGACCGGGTGCTCGCCACGAACGTGGAGTTCTGGGCGGCGATCATGCTGGACTTCGCCGAGGTGCCGGCGCACATGTTCACGTCGATGTTCTCGTGTGCGCGGACCGCGGGCTGGTCGGCGCACATCCTGGAGCAGAAGCGCACGGGGCGGCTGGTGCGTCCCTCCGCGCGGTACGTGGGCCCGGGGCCGCGCCGCCCGCAGGAGGTCGAGGGTTACGCGGATATCGGGGACCTCACCCGCTAGAGGGCGGAGCCGCCCGGCGGGGCGGCTCCGCGCCCTGCGGGGCGGCTCCGCGCCCTGCGGGGCGTGGGTCACGCCGGCGTCAGCAGACCCGCGTGGTGCCGTCCGGCGACCAGCGGGTGGGCCCTGAGCTTGCCCTTCAGTTCGTTGTAGCCGTACTCCGCGTGCAGCGGGTTGGCCGGGTCGTCGGTGACGCCGGGGGCCTTCGACGCGTGCGGGAAGGGCAGCGGCTCCACTTTCGCGTCCAGGCGGGGGTTGTAGAAGAACGGGACGGAGAACCGCTCGGTGGCGCCGGGCGGGCTGACGACCCGGTGGTTCGTGGCCAGGAGGTAGCCGTCGGTCGCCACCTCCAGGAGTTCGCCGAGGTTGACGACGAAGGCCCCCTCGATGGGCGGCACGTCATGGAAGCGGCCGTCCTCGCGCTGCACCTGGAGGCCGCCGACGGTGTCCTGGAGGAGCAGGGTGAGGAAACCGTAGTCCTTGTGGGCGCCGACGCCCTGGCCGGTGCCGTCGTCCGCGCTGCCGGGGTAGCGGACGAGTTTGAGGTGCGGGTGGGCGTGGGCGCCGAGGACGGGGTCGTAGAAGCCGGCGGGGGCGCCGATGGCGGTCAGCAGTTCGTGCAGCAGGCGCTGGGCGACCGCGCTCAGCCGGTCGATCCAGGCCAGGGCGGCCGTGCGCAGCGCGGGCAGGGCGGCCGGCCACTGGTTGGGGCCCTGGAGCCACCAGTACGGGGGTTCGCCGGGGCCGGGGACGCGGGCGGGGCGTTCGGCGCCGATGTCGAGCTGGTCCCGCCAGTCGCGGGAGCCGCCGGTGCGCTCGTCGCCGGTACGCGTGTAGCCGCGGAAGTGCGGGGAGTTGACGTTGTCCAGGGCGAGCCGGTCGGCCTCGGGGAGGGCGAAGAAGTCGCGCATGGCGGTGAGCAGGGCGTCGGTCTCGGCCGGGGTCACGCCGTGCCCGGTGAGCTGGAAGAAGCCGACGTCGTGGGCGGCGCTGTGCAGCTGGGCGTGGAGCAGGGCGCGGGCCTGGGGGCCGCGGTCGGCCGCCGACAGGTCGATGATGGGGAGCTGGTCGTACGACGGGGTCGCGGGGGTGTGCGCCGTCGCGGGGTGGATCGTCATGGTGCGTCCGCAGGGTGTACGGGGCACGGGTGGCCGCCGAGGGGTGGAGAGCGGCCCCCGGGTGCCGGAAAAGGAAGGGAGAAGGGGGCTGGGTCAGGCGGAGAAGCGCCGACAGCCCATGCTCGTGACGCGCACGTAGTCCACGTGGCGGCGGCGGACGAGCATCGGAAGCATGGGCCCAAGGGTAACCCCCGGCGCCGCGGGTGCGTCCGGGTCCGCCCGCCCGGGTATCAGCCCGCGTTTGCGCCCAGGCTCTCGTCCAGCAGGGCGCCCCACTGGGCCACGACGCGCTGCCGGCGGGCGGTGTCGTCGGTGAGGAGGTTGGCGAGCCCGAGGCCGCGGGCCATGTCGAGGAGGCCCTGCACGCTCTCGCGGGCACCGGGGCGGGTCTCGTCGGCGCCGAGGAGGTCGACGGCGATGCGGTGGGTCTCGCGGCCGACGCGGGCCTCCAGCTCGGTCACCCGGCCACGCAGCTGCTCCTCGTTGGAGGCGGCGACCCACAGGTGCAGGGCGGCGCGGAAGAGGGGGCCGGTGTAGAGGTCGACGAGGGCGGCGACGACGGCGCGGCGGTCCGCGGGGCCGTCGGGGAAGAGGGCTCTGAGGGCGGTGGAGCGTTCTTCGGCGACGTACTCGACGGCGGCGGTGAACAGGTCCTCGCGGGTGGGGAAGTGATGCTGGGCGGCGCCCCGGGAGACACCGGCCCGCTCGGCGACGGCGGCGACCGTGGAGCCCGCCCAGCCGTGCTCGGCGAGGCAGGACACGGCGGCTTCCAGCAGCCGCTGCCGGGTGGCCCGGCTGCGGTCCTGCTTGGGCACACGCTCGCGTTCCGTCGTACTCACACCACCCATGCCGCGTCCCGTCTCTCCAGGAAGGCCGTCATCCCCTCCCGGGCGTGGGCGGAGGAGAACAGCCGGGCCGAGAGCGCGGTCAGCTCCGCCGCGTCCCGGTCGAACGTCTCCAGCACCCTAGCCGTGAGCAGCCGTTTGGTCGCGGCCAGGGCCTCGGGGGAGGAGCGGCGCAGACCGTCCAGGACGGGGGCGAGGGCGTCGTCCACGTCGTCGGCGCACGCCGTGAGCAGGCCGGTGCGGACGGCCTCCGCGGGGTCGAAACGTTCGCCGGTGAGGTAGTGGCGGGCGAGGGCGCGGGGGTCGGTGCGCGGGAGCACCGGCAGGGAGATCACCGCGGGGGCGACGCCGATGCGTACCTCGGTGAAGGCGAAGGTGGCCGCGGTGGAGGAGACGGCGATGTCGCAGGCGGCGAGCAGGCCGAGGCCGCCGGCGCGGACGTGGCCGGTGACGCGGGCGACGACCGGTGCGGGCAGTTCGACGATCTGCCGCAGCAGGGCCACCAGGGCGTCGGGGTGCGGCGGGTCGCGCAGGTCGGCGCCGGCGCAGAACGTCGTACCGGTGTGGGTGAGGACCACGGCCCGTACGTCCGGGTCCCGGCCGCAGTCGGCCAGGGCCTCGGCGAGGGCGGACACCAGGGGCGCCGAGAGGGCGTTGCGGGTGGCGGTGGCGTCCAGGCTGAGGGTGTCGACGCCACGCGCGCGCGTGCGTCCGATCGGTGCGCTCATGCGTGCTCCCTGAGCTGCCGGCGCACCGTGGGCGGCGGCCCGGCCGAGGCGGCGTCGTGGATGGGCAGGTCGGCGGGCGGGACGTCCGCGTGCTCGCTGCGGGACACGGTTCCTCCAGAACGGACGCGGCCTAGTACGACCTGGGCAGGCCCAGGGTCTGGTGGGAGACGTAGTTGAGGATCATCTCCCGGCTGACCGGGGCGATACGGGCCACGCGTGCGGCCGTTATCAGGGAGGCGAGCCCGAACTCCCGGGTGAGTCCGTTGCCGCCGAGGGTGTGCACGGCCTGGTCGACGGCCTGCACACACGCCTCGGCGGCCGCGTACTTGGCCATGTTGGCGGCCTCCCCCGCGCCGGCGTCGTCGCCCGCGTCGTACAGACGGGCCGCCTTCTGCATCATCAGCCGGGCCAGTTCCAGGCTGATGTGCGCCTGCGCCAGGGGGTGTGCGATGGCCTGGTGGGCGCCGATGGGCGACTTCCACACGGTGCGGTCGCGGGCGTAGGCGACGGCCTTGGCGAGCGCGTAGCGGCCCATGCCGATCGCGAACGCGGCCGTCATGATCCGCTCCGGGTTCAGCCCGGCGAACAGCTGGAGCAGTCCGGCGTCCTCGTCACCGACCAGTGCCTCCGCGGGCAGCCGTACGTCGTCCAGGACCAGCTCGAACTGCTTCTCCGCGGCCGTGAGTTCCATGTCGATCGGGTGGCGCGCGAACCCCGCGGTGTCGCGCGGGACGATGAACAGGCAGGGTTTGAGGGTGCCGGTGCGGGCGTCCTCGGTGCGGCCCACGACGAGTGTGGCGTCCGCCTGGTCCACGCCGGAGACGAACACCTTGCGGCCGGTCAGGAGCCAGTCGGCGCCGTCACGGCGGGCGGTGGTGGTGATGCGGTGGGAGTTGGATCCGGCGTCGGGTTCGGTGATGCCGAAGGCCATGGTGCGGGTGCCGTCGGCGAGCCCGGGGAGCCAGGCCCGCTTCTGTTCGCGCGTGCCGAAGCGGGAGATCACCGTCCCGCAGATCGCGGGCGAGACGACGAGCATCAGCAGCGGCGAGCCCGCCGCTCCCAGTTCCTCCAGCACGATGGACAGTTCCGCGATGCCGCCGCCTCCGCCGCCGTACTCCTCGGGCAGGTTCACGCCGAGGTAGCCGAGTCTCCCGGCCTCGGACCACAGTTCGGTGGGGTGGCGGCCCGCCGCGATGGTCCGGGTGAGGTAGTCGCGGCCGTAGCGCCCGCCCAGGGCGGCGACGGCGGACCGCAGGGCCTGGTGCTCTTCGGATTCGATGACGGCAGTCATGGCGCTCCTAGGATTCTCGGACGACGGCGAGCAACAGGCCCGGCTCCACCTGCTGTCCCGGCCTGGCATGCAGGGCGGTGAGCGTTCCGGCGGCCGGGGCGGAGATCCGGTGCTGCATCTTCATCGCCTCCAGCCAGATCAGCGGCTGGCCCGCCTCGACGGCCACGCCCTCCGCGAGGCCGTCGGCGACGCGGACGACCGTGCCGGGCATCGGGGCCAGCAGGGAGCCGGGAGCGAGCCGGGCGGCGGGGTCGGGGAAGCGGGGCAGGACGGTGAGGGCCGTGGCGTTCACGTGCACCTGGTCGCCGTGGACGGACACCTCGAACCGGCGCCGGACGCCCTCCACTTCCAGGACGACCAGACGGGCGTCGGCGTGCACGACCTCCACCCCGTCCGCCGCGAGGCCCTGCCTGGTGTACCGGTAGCGGACCTCGTGCTCCTCGCCGCCCATCGCGTACCGCTTCACCTGGGGCTGCGACGGCACGTTGCGCCAGCCGCCGAAGCGGGAGCGGCCGTGGGCGTCGGCGAGGGCGGCGGCCAGGGGGGCGTACGGGTCGGGGGCGGACGCGGTCAGCGCGGCGAGGTGGCGGTCGTAGAAGCCGGTGTCCATGCGGGCGGACGTGAACTCCTCGTGCCGCAAGGAGCGCACCAGCAGGTCGCGGTTGGTGACCGGACCGTGCACGGTGGCCCGCTCCAGCGCGCCCGCCAGCCGGCGGACCGCCTCGGCCCGGGTGGGGGCGTGGGCGACGACCTTGGCGAGCATCGGGTCGTAGTGGACGCCGATGGGGTCGCCGTCGGTGTAGCCGGTGTCCAGGCGGACGCCGGCCGGTACGGCGAGGCGGTGCAGGATGCCGGTCTGGGGGGTCCAGTCGCGGGCGGGGTCCTCGGCGTACAGGCGGGCCTCGACGGCGTGGCCGCTCGCGGATGGCGGCACGGTGTCCAGGGCGTGCCCCTCGGCGATCCGGATCTGCTCCGCGACGAGGTCGAGCCCGAACACCGCCTCCGTGACGGGGTGTTCGACCTGGAGCCGGGTGTTCATCTCCAGGAAGTGCGCGCGGCCGTCGGCGACCAGGAACTCGACCGTGCCGGCGCCGACGTAGGAGACGGACCGGGCGGCGCGCACCGCCAGCGCGTACAGCTCCTCGGTGAGTGCGGCCGGCAGGGCCGGCGCCGGGGCCTCCTCGATCACCTTCTGGTGGCGGCGCTGGAGGGAGCAGTCGCGGGTGCCGAGCGGCCACACGGTGCCGTGGGTGTCGGCGAGGATCTGCACCTCCACATGGCGGCCGTGTTCGAGGTAGGGCTCCACGAACACCTCGCCGTCGCCGAAGGCGCTCGCGGCCTCCGCGCGTGCGCTCTCCAGCGCGGCCGGCAGCTCCTCCAGGCGGCGCACGATCCGCATGCCGCGCCCCCCGCCGCCCGCCGCCGCCTTCACCAGGACGGGCAGGTCGGCGACGGTGACCCGGTCCGCGTCGAGGGGGGCCAGGCCCATCAGCCGCTTGGCGCGGGTCTTGGACGCCATGGCCTCGATGGCCTGCGGGGGCGGGCCGATCCAGGTCAGGCCGGCGTCGTGGACGGCGCGCGCGAAGCCGGCGTTCTCCGACAGGAAGCCGTACCCGGGGTGCACGGCGTCCGCGCCGGCGCTCAGGGCCGCCCGCACGATCAGGTCGCCGCGCAGGTAGGTGTCGGCGGGCGCCGCGCCCGGCAGCCGTACCGCGGTGTCGGCCACGCGCGCGTGCAGCGCGTCCGCGTCGGCGTCCGAGTGCACGGCGACCGTGCGGATGCCGAGTCCGGCGCAGGTGCGGAAGACGCGGCAGGCGATCTCGCCCCGGTTGGCGACGAGCACACTGGAAATCACGGGATCCCTCACATCCGGAAGACGCCGAAGCCGCCGCGCACGCCCTGGTAGGGGGCGGTGTGCAGGGCGGAGAGGCACAGGCCGAGGACGGTGCGGGTGTCGCGCGGGTCGATGACGCCGTCGTCGTACAGCCGCCCGGACAGGAACATGGGCAGCGACTCGGCCTCGATCTGCTGCTCCACCATGGCGCGCAGCGCCGCGTCCGCGTCCTCGTCGTACGGCTGCCCCTTCGCCGCCGCCGACTGCCGGGCGACGATCGACAGCACGCCGGCGAGCTGCTGCGGGCCCATGACGGCGGACTTGGCGCTGGGCCACGCGAACAGGAACCGGGGGTCGTAGGCCCGGCCGCACATGCCGTAGTGCCCGGCACCGTAGGACGCCCCCATGAGGACCGACAGGTGCGGGACCCTGCTGTTGGCGACCGCGTTGATCATCATCGCGCCGTGTTTGATGATGCCGCCCTGCTCGTACTCCCTGCCGACCATGTAGCCGGTGGTGTTGTGCAGGAAGAGCAGCGGGATGTCGCGCTGGTTGGCGAGCTGGACGAACTGGGCGGCCTTCTGGGACTCGGCGCTGAACAGCACCCCCTGGGCGTTGGCCAGGATGCCGACGGGGTAGCCGTGCAGGGCCGCCCAGCCGGTGACCAGGCTGGTGCCGTACAGCGGTTTGAACTCGTCGAAGTCGGAGGCGTCCACGATCCGGGCGATGACCTCGCGCGGGTCGAAGGGGACCTTCAGGTCGCCGGGGACGATGCCCAGCAGCTCCTCCGGGTCGTGGCGGGGTGGCACGGCCGGGGCGGGGTCCGGGTGGGCCTTGCGGTGGTTGAGGCGGGCCACGACCCGTCGGGCCTGACGCAGCGCGTCCGGCTCGTCCAGGGCGAAGTGGTCGGCGAGGCCGGACACGCGCGCGTGCATCTCGGCGCCGCCCAGGGACTCGTCGTCGCTCTCCTCACCGGTGGCCATCTTGACCAGCGGCGGCCCGCCGAGGAACACCTTCGCCCGTTCCCTGACCATGATCACGTGGTCGGACATGCCGGGGACGTAGGCACCGCCGGCGGTGGAGTTGCCGAAGACGACGGCGATCGTCGGGATGCCGGCGGCGGACAGCCGGGTCAGGTCCCGGAAGACGGCTCCGCCGGGGATGAAGATCTCCTTCTGGGAGGGCAGGTCGGCGCCGCCGGACTCGACCAGGCTGACGCAGGGCAGCCGGTTGGCGAGCGCGATGTCGTTCGCCCGCAGGGCCTTCTTCAGGCTCCAGGGGTTGCTGGCGCCGCCGCGCACGGTCGGGTCGTTGGCGGTGATCAGGCACTCCACGCCCTCGACCACGCCGATGCCGGTGACGAGGGAGGCGCCGACGGGGTGGTCGCTGCCCCAGGCGGCCAGCGGGGACAGCTCCAGGAACGGGGTGTCGGGGTCCAGCAGGAGTTCGACGCGCTCGCGGGCGAGCAGCTTGCCGCGCTCCCGGTGCCGCCGGACGTACTTCTCGCCGCCGCCGGCGAGCGCCTTGGCGTGTTCGGCGTCCAGGTCGGCGAGCTTGGCGAGCATCGCCTCGCGGTGGGCCCGGTAGTCGGGTCCCGTGGGGTCGAGGGCCGTTCGCAGAACCGTCACAGCAGGGTCTCCGGGATGTCCAGGTGGCGGGAGCGCAGCCATTCGCCGAGGGCCTTGGCCTGCGGGTCGAAGCGGTGCTGGGCGGCGACGCCGGCGCCGAGGACGCCCTCGACGACGAAGTTCACGGCGCGCAGGTGCGGCAGCACGTGCCGGGTGACGGGCAGGTCCCGGACCTCGGGGAGCAGCCGGCGCAGGCGGTCGGTGGTCAGGGTGTGCGCGAGCCACCGCCAGGCCTCGTCCGTCCGCGCCCATACGCCGACGTTGGCGTCGCCGCCCTTGTCCCCGCTGCGGGCCCCGGCGACCAGGCCGAGGGGCGCGCGGCGGACCGGGCCGGGCGGGAGGGGCTCCGGGAGGGGCGGGGGCGGTACGGCGTCCAGGGGGCGCGTCTGATGGGGCGGCGGCACGGGGATCCGGCGCCCGTCATGGAGGACGGCCACATGGTCCACGGCCCCATGGGGCACGTACACATCCTCGAAGACGCCATAAGGGGCGCCCTTTCCGGGTGGCGACAGCAGGTGGAAGCCGGGGTAGCTGGCGAGCGCCAGCTCCACGGCGGCCCCGGTCAGCGCCCGCCCGGCCACCTCCTGGTCCGGGTCCCGTACGACGAGCCGCAGCAGCGCGCTGGCCGTCTCCTCGGTGCCGGCGTCGGCCCGGTCGGTGCGCACCAGCTCCCACCGGACCTCCTGCGGCGGTGACGCGGCGAGCACGCCGGCGAGCTGCTCGCGCACGAGGGCCGCCTTGGCCTCGATGTCGAGCCCGGTGAGGACGAAGACGACCTCGTTGCGGAAGCCGCCGAGCCGGTTGAGCCCGACCTTGAGGGTGGGCGGGGGCGCCTCCCCGCGTGCCCCCTCGATCCGCACCCGGTCCGGTCCCTCCCGGGCGAGCCGTACGGTGTCCAGCCGAGTGGTGACGTCGGGGCCGGCGTACCGGGCGCCGCCGGTCTCGTAGAGCAGCTGGGCGGTGACCGTGCCCACGTCCACGAAGCCGCCGGTGCCGGGGTGCTTGGTGACGACGCTGGTGCCGTCGGCGTGGATCTCGGCGAGCGGGAAGCCGGGCCGGCGCACGTCGCCCTCCGTGAAGAAGGCGTAGTTCCCGCCGGTGGCCTGGGTGCCGCACTCCAGCACGTGTCCGGCGACGACGGCACCGGCGAGACGGTCGTACTCCCCGGGCCGCCAGCCGAAGTGGGCGGCGGCGGGCCCGGTGACGAGCGCCGCGTCGGTCACCCGGCCGGTGACCACGATGTCGGCGCCGGCCCGCAGGCACGCGGCGATCCCGAAACCGCCGAGGTAGGCGTGGGCGGCGAGCGTCCCGGGGTGGGCCGCGCCCAGGTCGTCGCCCTCGACATGGGCGACCCGCACCGGGATGCCGAGCCGGTCCGCCAGCTTCCGTATCTCCTCGGCGAGTCCGGCCGGGTTCAGGCCGCCCGCGTTGGTGACGATCCGCACCCCGCGCTCGTGGGCGAGGCCGAGGCAGTCCTCCAGCCGGCGCAGGAAGGTGCGGGCGTACCCGGCGGCCGGGTCCTTCAGGCGGTCGCGGCCGAGGATGAGCATGGTGAGTTCGGCGAGGTAGTCACCGGTGAGGACGTCCACGTCGCCGCCGGTGAGCATCTCGCGCAGGGCGTCGGAGCGGTCGCCGTAGAAGCCGGAGAAGTTGCCGACGCGCAGGGGCGCCACCGGCTCGGACGTGCCGGGCACGGCCGGGGCCGCCGGCTCGGACCCGCCTGCCGCGGTCACGGGGCGGTCCCCTCGTCCGGGCGGCGGCCGGACGCACCGGGGGGACGGCCAGGACCCCTGGGCGCGGCGCGGGGGTGGCCGGGGTGGTTCGGCGGGCGGCCCGCGCCCGGGGGGCCCGCGAAGGCCTGGGCGATGCCGAGCCAGCGGTCGGCGTCCGGGCCCTCGGCGCGCAGGGCGAGGTCGGCGCGGTGGGCGCGCTGGGTGACGAGGAGGCAGAGGTCGAGGGCGGGTCCGGTGACCCGCTGGGCGGCGTCCGGCGGGCCGTAGGCCCACACCTGTCCGGACGGTGCGGTCACCTCGACGCGGAACTCCTCCGCCGGTACGGGCAGCCCCCGTGCCCCGAAGGCGAAGTCCCGGGCTCGGACCCCGATGCGGACCACATGCCGGAGCCGGTCGGTGGGTGTGCGGACCACACCCAGGGCGTCCGCCACATCCTGTCCATGGGCCCAGGTCTCCATTAGACGACCGGTGGCCATAGAGGCGGCCGACATGGGTGGCCCGAACCAGGGGAAGCGGCTGCCGCCGGGGGCGGCCCGCAGCGCCGTGTCGAGCGCGGCCCGGCCCTCCCGCCAACGGGCCAGCAGTTCGGCGGGCCGCAGCCGGGCGCCCTCCTCGGCGGCCTCGTCCACGAAGGCGTCGGGTGACGTCACGGCCGTACGGAGGACCTTTGCGAACCCGTCCTCGTCCGTCACGGCGAGCAGCGCGGCCCGGTCCGTCCAGTGCAGGTGGGCGATCTGGTGGGCGATGGTCCAGCGTGGGGCGGGCGTGTCGAGCGCCCACCGCTCCTCGGGCAACTCGGCGACCAACAGGTCGAGTTGCTCGCTTTCCTCACGCAGGTCGCCGAAGACGGGCGTCGGATCGGGCATGGGGGGAGCATGGCAGCGGGCGCAGAAACAATCAAGCATGCTTGCATGAATTTGGCGCAGGGCCACCCGGGGGCGCGGGCGGTGCTCCAGGTGGGCGAGCGGAACCGAGGTCGGCGGCAGCGCGCTCTTACAGTGACCGGAGGAGCCGAACCGAAGGAGCCCGCGCATGCGCCTCACCGTCCGCCCCGTCTCCCGCGCCGAACATCTCTCCTTCGTGGCGGAGCGCCCTTCGGTCAGCCATATGCAGGTGCCGTCCTGGGGGGACGTGAAGCCCGACTGGCAGGCCGAGAGCCTGGGGTGGTTCGAGGCGGACGGGCGGCTGGTGGGGGTCGGCCTGGTGCTGCTGCGCCCGCTGCCCCGGACGAAGCGGTACCTGGCCTATCTGCCCGAGGGCCCGGTCATCGACTGGCACACGCCCGACCTGGAACGCTGGCTGGAACCGATGCTGGCCCACCTCAGGAACCGGGGCGCCTTCTCGGTGAAGATGGGGCCGCCCGTGGTGACCCGGCGGTGGAGCCCCGAGGCGGTGAAGGCGGCGATCACCGACCCGGACGCGCACCGGCTGCGCGATGTGCCGGCGACGTCGGAGGAGCCGGGCGGCTTCGATCTCGCCGACCGGCTGCGCCGCATGGGCTGGCGGCAGAGCGAGCCGGGCGGCGAGGAGGGCTTCGCCGCCGGGCAGCCCCGGTACGTGTGCCAGGTCCCCTTCGCCGGACGGCCGCTGGAGGACATCCGGCGCGGGCTCAACCAGCAGTGGCGGCGCAACATCAAGAAGGCCGAGAACGCGGGCGTGAAGGTCGTCCGGGGCGGCGCGGAGGACCTGCCGGCCTTCTACGAGCTGTACACCGAGACCGCCGAGCGCGACCGGTTCCTGCCGCGCCCGCTGCCGTACTTCCAGCGCATGTTCAGCGCGCTCACCGCGGAACATCCCGACCGGATGCGGCTGTACCTCGCCCACCACGACGGGGACGTGCTCGCCGCGGCCACCATGCTGGTCGTCGGCAGCCACGTCTGGTACTCCTACGGCGCCTCCACCAGCCGCAAGCGCGAGGTCCAGCCCAACAACGCCATGCAGTGGCGCATGATGTGCGACGCCCATGAACTCGGCGCCCACGTCTACGACTTCCGGGGCATCACCGACACCCTGGAGGAGTCCGACCACCTGCTCGGCCTGCTGCGCTTCAAGGTGGGCGCGGGCGGCGAGGCCGTGGAGTACGTGGGCGAGTGGGACTTCCCGCTGAACCGCCTGCTGCACAAGGCGCTGAACGTCTACATGGCCCGGCGCTGAGGCCCCTCCGCACCGGATCGATCGACGCCGTGCCGGGCACGGGCAAGCCGCGCAGCACGTCACATGTGCGGGAAAATGGATACGGGTACTCGCACAGGAGCCGGCCTCGGCCGCCGGGCGGCTGATCCGTAGCGGCCCGACCTCCGATCCCAGCATCCGGGACAGCCCCTAAAGGGGTTCACGCACCTGTCGAAGTCCATTACCCTGGACGGGACAGTACATCGAGATGCACCTCCGTGAACGTACCCGCGCCCCGAGCCGAGCCACAGGACCGCCCGTGACCGCCAGATCCAGCACCGCCACACCGACCCCGGTCGCCCCCGCCCCGGGACAGGGCCGCCTCGGCACCTTCGGCCCCGTCGGGCTGGTCCTGGCCGGCGGCATCTCGGTGCAGTTCGGCGGGGCGCTGGCGGTGACCCTGATGCCCAGGGCGGGCGCACTGGGTGTGGTGACCCTGCGCCTGCTCGCGGCGGCGATCGTCCTCCTGGTGGTCTGCCGGCCCCGGCTGCGCGGACACTCGCGCACCGACTGGGGGACGGTGATCGTCTTCGGCGTCACGATGGGCGCGATGAACGGGCTGTTCTACTCGGCGGTCGCCCGCATCCCGCTGGGCCCGGCGGTCACCCTGGAGGTCCTCGGCCCGCTCACCCTGTCCGTCCTGGCCTCCCGCCGCGCCGTCAACGCCCTCTGGGCGGGCCTGGCCCTCGGGGGCGTCTTCCTGCTCGGCGGCGGAGGCTTCGGCGAACTGGACCCCACGGGTGTGGCCCTCGCCCTGGGCGCCGGCGCCATGTGGGCGGCCTACATCGTCTTCAGCGCCCGTACGGGGCGCCGCTTCCCGCAGGCGGACGGCCTAGCATTGGCCATGGCGGTCGCGGCCCTGCTGTTCCTCCCCATCGGCATCGCCGAGGCGGGCACCCGCCTGCTTGCCCCCACCACGATCGCGCTCGGCTCGGCGGTGGCGCTGCTGTCCTCCGTCCTGCCCTACACCCTCGAACTCCTGGCCCTGCGCCGACTGCCCGCCTCCACCTTCGCCATCCTGATGAGCCTGGAACCGGCCATCGCGGCCACGGCCGGCTTCCTGATCCTCGGCCAGGCCCTGTCCGCCACGGAGGCCGCCGCGATCGCCCTGGTCATCGCGGCAAGCATCGGCGCGGTACGCACCCAGGTGGCCCGAGGCAAACTCCCGCCCCTCCCCGTCGAGGGGCAGTGACGCCCACCTGGACGGCCCCACCAGGCGCCCGAACCGGCCGCGCCACCCCCGGGTGATCGACCCCGGGCAGGCCACCCCCCGGTGACCGACCCCGGGCAAGCCACCAGCAGGTGATCGACACCGGACAGGCACCCCCGGGCGACCGACCCCGGGCAGGCCACCCCCCAGGCGACCGACCGACCCCGGGCAAGCCACCAGCAGATGACCGACGCCGGGCAGGCACCCCCGGGCGACCGATCCCGGGCAGGCCACCCCCCAGGCGACCGACCGACCCCGGGCAAGCCACCAGCAGGTGATCGACCCCGGGCAGGCACCCCCGGGCGACCGACCCCGGGCAAGCACCCCCGGTGACCGACCCCGGGCAGGCACCCCCAAGTGATCCACCCCGGGCAAGCACCCCCAGGTGACCGACCCCGGGCAGGCCACCCCCCAGGTGGTGGAGCCCGGCCGGGCCCCCCGGGTGACCGGCGGGCCGGACGGTCGTATCCCGGTCAGGGCATCGGCTCGCTCTCCCCCGTTCTCCTCTCCAGCGCCTCCGCCAGGACCTCCGCCAGGTGTCTGCCGCGGACTCCGGTGAGCTGGTCCAGCTGGGTTCGGCAGGAGAAGCCGTCCGTGAGGATCACCGTGCCCTCGGGCGCGGCCCGTACGGCCGGCAGGAGTTGTTCCTCCGCGCAGGCCCGGGACACCTCGAAGTGGCCCTTCTCGAAGCCGAAGTTGCCCGCGAGGCCGCAGCAGCCTCCGCTGAGGTCGCCGGTGAGGCCCGCGGCGGCGCGCAGCCTGCGGTCGGCCGTGTCGCCGAGCACCGCGTGCTGGTGGCAGTGGGTCTGGCCGGCCACCGGGCGGTCGACGGCGGGCGGGGTCCACTGCGGGGCGTGCCGCTCCAGCACCTCGGCGAAGGTGAGGACCGCGGCGGCCAGCCGGGCGGCACGCGGGTCGTCGTGCAAGAGTTCCGGGAGGTCACCGCGCAGGGCCGCGGCGCAGCTCGGTTCCAGGACGACGACCGGCAGCCCGGCCCGCAGCACCGGTTCCATCAGGTCCAGCGTGCGGCGCAGCACCGCGCGGGCGCGGTCGAGCTGGCCGGTGGAGATGTAGGTCAGACCGCAGCAGACCCGGGCCCGTCGGGCCGTGAGCAGCGCGGTCGCCGCCCTGGTCCGGCCGTCGCCGATCACTCCCCGGCTTGGTGACAGCGTCGGCGGGAGGGCCACCCGCAGGCCGGCGTCCTCCAGGACGCGGACGGCGGCCCGGCCGACGGAGGGGGTCAGGTGCTCGGTGAAGGTGTCCGGCCACAGGACGACCGGGTCCCCGGTGCCCCGGGCCGGTTTCCTGCGGCGCCACCACGCGGTGAACGTCCGTGCCGCCAGACGAGGGATCTCCCGTTCCGCCGCGATCCCGCCCAGCCGTTTGCCGAGGGCCGCCAGCGGCCGTATCGAGGCGAGCGCGTTGACGAGGGGGGCCGTGCGGGTGCGGGCGGTCCAGCGCAGCCACTCGGGGAGCCGGCCCATGCTGTGGTGGGCGGCGGGACGGCGGCGGCCGGCGTAGTGGTGGTGGAGGAACTCCGCCTTGTAGGTGGCCATGTCGACGCCGACCGGGCAGTCCGAGCGGCAGCCCTTGCAGGACAGGCAGAGGTCGAGGGCGTCCCGCACCTCGGTGGACCGCCAGCCGTCGGTGATCAGTTCGCCCGCGAGCATCTCGTGCAGCAGGCGGGCCCGGCCGCGGGTGGAGTGCTCCTCCTCGCCGGTGGCCCGGAAGGAGGGGCACATGACGGCGGGGCCGGTCACGGAGGCCGTACGGCACTTGGCGACGCCGACGCAGCGGCTGACGGCCGCGCGGAAGTCGCCGCCGTCGGCCGGGTAGCCGAAGGTCACGTCGACCGGCCGGCGCGGCAGGACGGAGAAGCGGAGGTTGCTGTCCAGCGGGGCGGGGCGGACCAGCATGCCGGGGTTGAGCAGGTCGTCCGGGTCCCAGAGGGACTTGGCGCGTTCGAAGAGCCGGACCGTCTCCGCGCCGTACATCCGCGGCAGCAGCTCCGCGCGGGCCTGTCCGTCCCCGTGCTCCCCGGACAGCGAACCGCCGTGCTGGGTCACCAGGTCGGCCAGTTCCTCGGAGAAGCGGCGGAAGCGTCCGACACCGGCCCCGGTGAGCAGGTCGAAGTCGATGCGGACGTGAATGCAGCCGTCGCCGAAGTGGCCGTACGGCGTGCCGCGCAGCCCGTGGGCGGTCAGCAGGGCGCGGAAGTCGCGCAGGTAGGCGCCGAGCCGGGCGGGCGGCACCGCGCAGTCCTCCCAGCCGGGCCACGCCTCCGTGCCGTCCGGCATCCGGGTGGCCGTGCCGGCGGCGTCCTCACGGATGCGCCACAGGGTGCGCTGGGCCGCCGGGTCGGTGACGACCAGGGCGTGCACGACATCGGCGGCGCGCACGATCTCCCGGGCACGCGCGTGTGCCTGCGCCGCCGTCCCCCCGCCGCTCTCCACGAACAGCCAGGCGCCGCCCGGGGGCAGCCCGGCCCCGGGGGGAACGAGGTCGGCGGCCATGCCCTCCACGGTCAGCGGCCCGTACGGCAGCAGGCCCGCGGCGGCTTCGGCGGCGGCGCTCTCGTCGGCGTACGACAGGACCGCCAGGGCACGCGCGCGCGGGACCTCGACCAGGCCGACCACCGCCTCGGTGAGGATGCCGAGGGTGCCCTCGGAGCCGCAGAAGGAGCGGGCGACGTCCGCTCCCCGCTCGGGCAGCAGCGCGTCCAGGGCGTAGCCGGAGATGCGGCGGGGCAGGTCCGGGAAGCCCGTGCGCAGCCGGGACAGCTCGCCCGCCACCAGCTCCCGGAGACCGTCGGGGGCGCCCGCCCAGTTGCGGCCGGGCCGCAGCCGCTGCCCGCGCGCGGTGAGGACGGACAGCTCCCGTACGTTGTCCGCGGTCGTGCCCCAGGCGACCGAGTGGGACCCGCAGGAGTTGTTGGCGATCATCCCGCCGAGCGTGCAGCGGCTGTGCGTGGACGGGTCGGGGCCGAAGCGCAGTCCGTGCGGGGCGGCGGCCGCCTGGAGCCGGTCGAGCACGAGCCCCGGCTGCACGACGGCCGTACGGCCGCCCGGGTCCAGCTCCAGCAGCCCGTTCATGTGCCGGGTGAAGTCCAGCACCACGCCCGTGCCGGTCGCCTGCCCGGCGATCGACGTGCCCCCGCCGCGTGCCACCACCGGCACCCCGTGCGCCCGGCACACCTCCAGCACGGCGGCGACGTCGTCGGCGTCCCGGGGGGCCACCACCCCGAGGGGCACGCGCCGGTAGTTGGACGCGTCCATGGTCACCAGTGCCCGGGAGCCCGCGTCGAAGCCGACCTCGCCCCGGACGGCCCGGCGCAGCTCACCCGCAAGATCTGTCATGCGTCCAGGATGCATCCGATCACGCACAGTCACCGCCTCTTTTCCACAACCCCACCCGTATCGTCGTACAACCTCACAAGTCCGTGTCGCGTGCGACTCGTCTCATCCGACGGACACGCCGCTCCCCCGGTGCGGGCCACGGGCTAACCTCGTTCCGTGGCCGACATCCAGA
The DNA here is from genome assembly GCF_040613095.1 of Streptomyces sp. NPDC006309. Lineage (NCBI taxonomy): Bacteria > Bacillati > Actinomycetota > Actinomycetes > Kitasatosporales > Streptomycetaceae > Streptomyces > Streptomyces sp. NPDC006309. The sequence goes on from NZ_JBEXRO010000003.1 coordinate 288,098, forward strand.
TTCCCGCTGACATCAAGCCCGCCGACGGACGCTTCGGCGCGGGCCCCTCCAAGGTGCGCACGGAGGCGCTGGACGCCCTCGCCGCCACCGGTACGTCCCTGCTGGGCACCTCGCACCGGCAGGCGCCGGTGAAGAACCTGGTCGGCAAGGTCCGCGAGGGCATCTCCGAGCTGTTCTCCCTCCCCGAGGGCTACGAGGTCGTCCTCGGCAACGGCGGCTCCACCGCCTTCTGGGACATCGCCACCCACGGTCTGATCGAGAACAAGTCGCAGCACCTGACCTTCGGCGAGTTCTCCTCCAAGTTCGCCAAGGCGGCCAAGCTCGCCCCCTGGCTGGCCGAGCCCACCGTCGTGGCCGCCGACCCCGGCACCCACCCCGAGGCACGGGCCGAAGCCGGCGTGGACGTCTACGGCCTCACCCACAACGAGACCTCCACCGGTGTCGCCATGCCGATCCGGCGCGTGGCCGGCGCCGACGAGGGCGCCCTCGTCCTGGTCGACGCCACCTCCGGCGCGGGCGGCCTGCCCGTCGACATCGCCGAGACGGACGTCTACTACTTCGCCCCGCAGAAGTCCTTCGCCTCCGACGGCGGCCTGTGGATCGGCGTCTTCTCCCCGGCCGCGATCGAGCGCGCCGAGCGCGTCCACGCCTCCGGCCGTCACATCCCGGAGTTCTTCAGCCTCCCGACGGCGATCGACAACTCCCGCAAGAACCAGACGTACAACACCCCGGCCCTCGCCACGCTGTTCCTGCTCAACGAGCAGCTGGAGTGGCTCAACGGCCAGGGCGGCCTCGCCTGGTCCACGGCCCGCACGAAGGACTCCTCGACCCGCTTGTACAGCTGGGCGGAGGAGTCCAAGTACGCGAGCCCGTTCGTCACGGACCCGGCCGAACGCTCGCAGGTCATCGGCACGATCGACTTCTCCGACGAGATCGACGCCGCCGCCGTCGCCAAGGTGCTGCGCGCCAACGGCATCGTGGACACCGAGCCGTACCGCAAGCTGGGCCGCAACCAGCTGCGCGTCGCGATGTTCCCGGCGATCGACCCGGCGGACGTCGAGGCGCTGACGAAGTGCGTCGACTACGTGATCGAGAAGCTGTAGCCGTCACCCTTACGACGACGAGGGCGCCCGGTGTCGGCCGGGCGCCCCTCGCGTGTCATCCGCGCCGGATCCCATGAGTGTCGAGCAACAGGCCTCGCCGAGCCGGGGACTTCGCTCACCGCCTCGTAAGGCCGACTGTCAGCAGCTAGGACGTGTCCGGGCGATCATGTGACTGGTTCATGTCCGGGTCGTTGATGTAGACATGGGGCGGGGTGATCTGACTGATGGCGAGTGGGAACGGCTGCGGCCGTTCCTGCCGGTCAGTAATCGACGTTGCGGCCGGTGGCGGGACCACCGCCAGGTGATCGACGGGATTCTGCACCGGGTCCGGACCGGTGTTCACTGGCGAGACCTGCCGGAACGGTTCGGGCCGTGGAAGACCGTCTACGGACGGCACCGGCTGTGGTCGGCCGACGGGACGTGGGAGCGTCTGCTCCAGCGGGTCCAGGCCGCGGCCGACGGGGCGGGTGAGATCGACTGGGACATCTCGGTCGACTCCACCATCGTCCGCGCGCATCAGCACGCGGCTGGCGCTCGTATCGACCCCCCGCCGGCCCCGGCGTCAAAGGGGGACGAAGTCCCAGAACACCAGAGCGAAACCGCGTGGCAGAGCTTTGTCGCCCGCCTGGTGGAGGTGGTGCGGGAGGTGAGGGCCTGGGCCGCTCGCGGGGCGGGTTCACCACCAAGCTCCACCTGAGCGCGGACGGCCGCTGCCGCCCGCTGTCCCTGGTCGTCACACCGGGCCAGCGGGCGGACTGCACCCAGTTCAAACCAGTGCTGGAGAAGATTCGAGTCCCGAAGGCTGGGCCGGGCAGGCCCCGCAAGAAGCCCGACAGCGTTGCGGCCGACAAGGCCTACAGCAACGGCCCCTGCCGCGAGTACCTGCGGCCCCGGGGCATCCGACACACGATCCCGGAGAAGACCGACAGCCAGGCCGCCCGCCTCCGCAAAGGGTCACGCGGCGGGCGGCCGCCGGGCTTCGACGAAGAGCGGTACAAGAAGCGCAACACGGTCGAGCGGGCCATCAACCGGCTTAAGCAGCACCGGGCCGTGGCCACCCGCTACGACAAGCGCCGTTACGTCTACCTCGGCACCGCCACAGCGGCAGCCCTCACGATCTGGCTCCGAACCTGATCGACGGGCAAGCTAGTCGGCGACGACCCCCGTGTTCTGGCAGGCGGTCAGCAGCCAGCGGCCGTCGGCTTGCTTCGAGATCACGTACAGCGGGGCGCCCTCGCTCCCCTCGCCCGGGGCCAGGTATCGCTGACGGACCTTGACCGCCGCGACGTCGGGGCGGATGAAGAGCACGTGGACCACCTCGTAGGTGACCTTGCCGTCCCAGCTCGCCGCGGGGAGGACCTTGCGGGTGAACTCCGAGATCGCGTCGAGGCCGATGAGGACCTTGCCGTGGGCTGTCGTCCATATCGCGTCCGGGTGGAAGAGGCCGAGGAACTCCTCGGGGTCCTTGTTCTGCTGGGAGTGTTCGACGGTGGCGACGAGCTGGCTGATCGCTTCGATGTCTGCCGCGTGGGATGTGGATTCCGTGGTCATGTGGATCATCGTCACACCTCAAGCGTGATTGAGGTCAAGCGATCCATCGCATGGCGATGTTGAGGATGACCCGACATCCCGCGCGGTTCCGGCACAAGCTGCCCGGGCAATCTGAGCCCAGGACAACGAGCCGGGCACGAGACATTTACATGATCGGCCGGACATGTCCTAGAAGCGGACGCTTCCCCGGCGCTCACCGGAGTCGGACGTGTCACGCGTCCTCGGTGAGGACCAGGAGCGTCTGAAGCAGTGCCAGACGTTGCGCCTCGTCGAGTTGCGCGAAGAGCTCCTGAAGCACGCCGACCATCACGTGCCGGCCCGCCTCCAGCGTGGTGCGCCCCGTTTCGGTGAGGGTGTGCTCCAGGCGGCGCCCGCGACCTGCGGACCGAGCGATGAGCCCACGAGCGACGAGCCGGCTCGCCAGCGTGCCGAACGCCTGGTCACTCTGGAACGTCGCGACGGCGAGCTCATGCCCGGAGGCGCCAGGCATCCGGTCAATGGCCCGTAGGGCGTCCCACTGCACAAGGCTGACCCCGATGTCACGCAGGGCAGTATCAGCGGCGCGGTGATTTCTGTACTGCGCGCGCTTGATCGCCTGCCCGAGGGTTTCCAGGTCGGTTGTCATGCTGCTACTTTATCAACGCACTTATATAAACATGTTGAGTCAGGAGTAGCATGAACACCGTCCTCCCCGACGACCTTCCTGTCATACAAGCCGGCGACTCTGCGTCGCGTACGGCGCTCGTGCTGCACGGCGGCGGCGGCCCGCAGACCGTCGCGCCCATCGTGGGACATCTCGCAGCCTCCATGCACGCGTTCGCCCCGACCCATCCCGGCTGGAACGGCACGACGCGCCCCGACTCCATCACCTCCGTCGCGGACCTCGCGGCCGGCTACCTCGCACGGCTGCTCGCCCACGGGGAGCATGATGTCGTGCTGGTCGGCTCCTCGATCGGCGGTTGGATCGCCCTGGAGATGGCGGTGCAGGCAGCGCACGACGAGCGGTACGCAGGACTGATCGGGGCCGTGGTGGACATCGACGGCGTCGGCGTGGTCGTCGCCGGTGAGCCGGTCGCGGACTTCTTCGCCCTCGACGCCCGTGGGCTCGCGGAGGCCGCCTGGCACGACCCCGAGCGCGGGTACGTGGACCCGGCCCGGTTCACCGATGAGCAGCGCGCGATCCAGCAGGCGAACCGTCACACCATGGCGGTCATCGCCGGTACGAGCATGAGCGACCCGACGCTGCTCGGACGGCTCGGCGCGGTGAACGTCCCGACGCTCGTGGTGTGGGGCGAAAGCGACCGGGTCGTCACACCCGCGTACGGGCGAGCCGTCGCCGACGCGGTCCCCGGTGCGCGGTTCACCGAGATCCAGATGGCCGGACACCTCCCGCACCTCGAGGCACCGGACGCTACCTGGGCGGCGATCGACCCGTTTCTGCGTCAGTCGTAGCCCGCTCCCGCCGGGCGGCGATCTCGTCAAGGGGCACGGGGCGATGAGCCCGGCATCTCGGCACCCGGCGCCTGTCGAGTTTCGTTCTCGGCCGCGATCAGTGGGCTGGTGGGAGGCTTCGATCCAGATGGTTGCCGGCGGCTGCCGGTCGGTGTTGAACACGTCCACGGATCCGCCGTGATCGAGATGCCGAACTCCGTCCGCCCCGCTCCCCTCTCCCGTCCGCAGGGACCGGCTGTACCGGTCGCCACCGTAGACGCCGACAGGCCGGGGGGACGGATGCTTACCGCACGGCCGTCACGGCTTCTGCCGGAACTGCCCGAGGAACGCCTGCCAGCTCTCCCGGGAGACGGTGAGGAGAGGGCCGTCCTGGCGCTTGCTGTCGCGGACGGCGCGGCCGCGGTGGGTTGTGTCGGCGACCTCGACGCAGGCGTTCTCCTGCCCGGAGTACGACGACTTCCAGAAGGGGCTGACGACCTCGGTCACGATTAGTCTTCCTTCAAGCTCCGCAGTATGCCCCGGATGAGCTTCGCACTGTCGTCCGGTGCCAACGCCGCCGATCGTAGTAGGTCGTACGCATTGGCGTAAGCGGCAAGGTCCTCCGCCCCTTCGAGGACCGACGCGCCGCGCAGGTTGTCCATGGCGACCGCTTCGACCGTCGGCTCCTCGTCGAAGCTGAAGGAGTAGAAGGCGGAGGAGTAACCGGCCAGAACGCCCGCGCTGAACGGCAGCACCTGCACGGTGACGTTCTTCCGCCGGCCGATCTCGAGGATCGCGGACAACTGTTCCCGATGGATCTCCACACTCACCAGCGGGTGCGTGACGACCGCCTCCCAGAGGATGGCCGTGTACGACGCTCCACCTTCCTCGATCTTCGCCTGGCGCCCCATGCGCACCTTCACCAGCTGGGCAACCCGATCGGGGTCGATGTAGTGGGGACCGCCGGCGATGACCGCGTCCGCATAGCGCGGAGTTTGCAGAAGCCCTGGCACCATGACCGGCTGCCACTCCCGGATGTACGTCGCGTCGTCCTCCAGCGCGATGTGATCGACGTAGTCCGGCCGCAGGTGCTCTGCGTGTTCGAGCCACCAGCCTCGCTTCTTGGAGTGCTTGGCCAACTCTTCGAGTTTGTCGCGCACTGCTGACTCGTTGACGCCGTACGCGTCCAGCAGCAACCGCACCTCGATGACTCGCGGTGTGGCGTGACCGCTCTCGATGCGGCTGATCCTGGCCTGACTTGTGGCGATCACCTCGGCGGCCTGCGGCTGGTCCAGTTTGGCGGCCTGCCGGTACTGCCTGAGCGCCGTACCAAGTCGCCTGCTGCGTACGGTCGGTCGTCCACCTGCGGGCATGGCAACTCCCCTCTTCTGCCGGAACGATGACACACCGCTCAGACATTGGGAGGAGACATCACGCGATCGAGTGAAACCGCTGCATGTATTTCTCGGTTTCTATTGCGGCGGCTCTGCATGTATTCCTAGCTTCAGGCTCATGCCCGCAACCGAGACTTTCCGCATTCCCACGCACCGGTGCCACGTGCCGACGGCCCGGCACCACGTCCACAAAGCCCTCGCCGACTGGGGAATCACCGGCGAACTCGCCGACCGGGCCACCCTGTCGGCGAACGAACTCGTCACGAACGCCGTGAGCCACTGCCGGGTGTCCTCCGCCCGGGTCCGGGTCACGCTCATCCTCTGCGACCGGGAGCTGGCCTTGGAGGTCTCCGACCCGGACCGGGACAGACTTCCCCTGCCCCGCCACCCCGGCCCGGACGAGGAGGGCGGACGCGGACTGGCGATGGTGGCCGCGCTGGCCGACGCGTGGGGGCATCGGCAGGGGCCGTACACCAAGACCGTGTGGGCCCGGTTCACGCTCACCCCTGCGGAGGCGACCCGTGTTCCGGACCGTCCGTAACGCTTTCGCCCGCCTCTCCCCCGGTGCCGCGCCGAGCGACGGGGACCTCGCGGGGGAGGTGCGCACCCCCGACCCCTACGTCTGGCGGCTGCCGAACCCGCATGACTCCCGCTGGCGCCGCTGGGCCAGACGCTCCCGCGCGGCCGGCCACCGGCTCGCTTTCCTCCATGACGAGGAGTGCTGGCAGGCTCCGACCCCGGCACGGGCGCCCTTGTGGGAGACCACCGACGACGTCGTACGGCCGTACGTCCTCAGACCTTGATGCTCCGGCGGACCCGGGCGATCACCTGCTGAGCGTCGGCACCGAAGACGGCCGACTCGGCGAGGGTGTCCCAGACTCGGCGGTAGAGAGCGATCGTTTCTGCGTCGTCCAGCCAGAGTTCGGCGTGCCAGTCCTCGACAACGACCAGTCGCTCATCGAGCATGGAAAAGGGGTTGCCCGGCGGCAGGCGAAGTTCTGCGTCCAAGGGAAGGATGCCGAGGCGCACCGTGTCCATGCCCACCACGCCCAGCAGGCGGTCCAGTTGGGCTATCAGCACCTCCGCCGGACAGACCTGGGCCCGTAGTGCTCCTTCCCACATGAGCAGGTTCAGCTGTCTGCCAGGCCGGTACAGCCACTCCTGCCGCTTCATGCGAGCCCGCACTGCGTCGTCCGTGTCTCGCGGGGAGCAACGGAGATCCGTGTAGCGCTCGAAGACGTACCGGGCGTACTCAGCGGTCTGGAGCATGCCGCTGACCAAATTGTTCTCCCACATGTGAAGAACCCGGGACTCGGCGACGAGCGCGTTCCAGGTCTCCTGCACGGGACGGTGCCCGACCGACAACTGGCGGCGCCAGGAGCGGATATGACTTTCGAAGCCCCTGAGCCGAGCACGGAGTTCCGCGAACGCGGCCGGTTGCCCCACGGCATCGGTCCATGCTCGTAGGTCGTCATCCGTGGGGGTCTGCCTGCCGTTCTCCAGCTTGCTGACCTTTGACTGGGGCCAGCCCAAGCGCTGGGCGAGCTGGATACCGGTGAGCCGGCCGTCCAGACTTTCGACACGCAGTTGCCTGAGCTTGCGACCCAGTTCCTCGCGTGCCCTCTGATAGTCCGTGCTCACCGGTATCCGCTCTTGCCCCTATGCGTCGTCGCGCATCTCACCCATGAACTGTTCCCACGCTACGGCGTGGTGCCAAGCAGCATCCCGCACCATGCAGCAACGCACCACCTCGGCGGGTTCCGTGATCAGGTCCACGTGCGTGAGCTGATCGTCGTCGTCGAAGCGCAGCAGTGCGATGAGGCGGCTGTCGAACAGCCAGAAGTCCTCAGCAGGCAGACGGAGTCGGTCCGCGTCGGCGCGCCACATATTGCGGATGTCCTCGCCGAGGCCAACGTTCCATCTGGCGCTGTCGAGGAGGTATCGCTGGCCAGTGGTGGCGGGCTGGTCCACGATGCGTACGCGCTCGATCCGCCTGCCCTGGGCCGTGTGCGCGCGAATCGTCTCGGCCCACCAGCTATAGACCGAGCCGGAGTCCGCGTCCTCGCCAATCGTTCCGTTCTTGATGAACCGAGCCCACCGGTCGCCCGATTCGTCACTCGCGTACCGGCGGCGCGTCTCCAGCCGCCACGCCGTGTGCTCGAACTTCTCGAACAGGGTGTGGAACTCGTCCAGGTCGATCGTCCGCACCTGCCGTGTCCGCTCCTTCGGCGTCCAGTCCACCAGAAGATCGCGCGGCACCACCACGGCGACCTCCCCCTCCGAGAGGTGCTGGAGCTGTGCGACGTCGTCCGGGTCGGTGAGCGGAGGACCGTGCACGATCACCTCTCCACTGTCCAAGTCCTCGTGCACAGACGGGCATCCCGTGACACCGCTCCCCGTCCCGTTGAACCGCAACCTTCGTGCCACGCGCAACCACCCCTGTGTGTCGACGATGTTCGTGCGCCAGCATGTCGGTTCCTCAGAGTGAATGTCCATGCATTCTGAGTGACCGGATGAGAATAACGGAGAATATTCGATTCGTTGCTCCCCTCCGCCTCCCTACGGTCGTCTCCGAAGCCACACCCACTCGGGGAGACACGGTGACACCCATGGCGAACGCACAGCGGAAACCTCCGGCGCAGCTGCCCGTCGGCTTCGACGCCTGGCTGCTGGACTGCGTGCCCGCCGTCGACTGTGACGTCTGCGCAGCGAACTGGCGGCAGCTCGTCGTCCGCAAGCAAGCCGGTGACATCACACGGGCCGCGCGTCACGCCACCGAGATCCGGGACCACCCGTCGGGCGTCCACGACCGCCCCTCTCCCCCCATGGACTCCCGCCCGCCCAGGGCGGCGGCGGCCGGACTCGGCCGCGACAGCGGAGCAGGAAGGTGCACCGATGGTGAACGGAAGTGACCTGTACGCGCTCGACCTCAACAGCGCCTCGTTCGTGAAGGCGTGCGGAGGAAGCACTCACCCGGACGGCGAGGCGTGCGTGACCCTGGCCCGTATCGGTGAGGACGCCTGGGCCGTCGGTGACAGCAAGCGGCCCGACGCGCAGCCGCTGCGCTTCACCTCGGCCGAGCTGGAAGCCGCCGGCCTCGACCCGGCACGGTTCGGCCTGCCGGTCTGAGCCACCAGCCGGTCCCTGGCACGGCGTGAGCGTGCCAGGGACCTGCTGCCCCTCCTACACACCGAGTGGGTCCCATGCACCACCACGCCTACCTCTGGACCGGCCCCAAAGCCCGCTTCGACCAGGAGTCCCTGCGCCGCCCTCCCCACCCCGAGCCGCCCCCGCCCGGCAGCAGCCCCGAGTTGATCCAGCGGTACCGCACGGCCGCCGTCGAGTTCCCGGCCTCCGACCTGCCCCCGCTGGAGACGGCGTACTGGCTGGCCAAACCGGGCTCGCTGGTCCGCGGGACATGGCAGGACGCGAAGGCGGCGGCAGCCTGGCTGAGTGACCGTCTCACCGAGTACGCGCCCCGGTTCGCCTCCGAGTCGCAGCGCAGCGGCACGCGTCTGAGCACCCTCGTCACCTCGGCGGCCGAGCGGCTGGAAGCGGGGGGCGACGTCTCGCTCGGTTTCTACCTCGAACGTCCCGCGTACCTCTCGTTGGCGCTGGTGAGCTGCGCCCCGAACCATCAGCTCCCGACCCTGCCGTGCCCGCTGGGCGTCTGACGGGAAAGGGCGCCCGGTGGACACCGGGCGCCCTGTGTGCACCGGCGGGTCAGAAGCGGGGACTTCCGGGGGTGTGGCGGGGTGCCGGGACGATGTGCGGTTTGGCACCGAGGCCCTGGCTCCCGGACGCCACGCAGGTGACGTCCCGTGCCGGAAGCCTCCCGGTGCTCAGGTAGGCGTTGACGGTGCGGTCGGCGCAGGAGCGCGGGTCCGCGGAGTAGACGCCGTGCCCTTCGCCGCCCTTGACGTACACCATGCGCGATCCCCTCAGGGCGCGGTGCATGCCCAGGCCGCTGGCCAGGGGCGTCTGGGGGTCCCACTGGTTCTGCACGGTGAGCAGGCCGACGTGGTTGCGGACGGCGGTGACGGGCTCGGTCGGCTTGTCCCAGAACGCGCAGGGCGTGATGTTGGAGCCGAAGTCGCCGTAGAGCGGATACCTGGCCTTGTCCCGGATCGCGTCACGCCGGTACTGCTCCGGATCGCGCGGCCAGGCCGCGGTGTCGCCGCAGACCACGGCCCAGAAGACAGCGCTGCCGTTGTCGGCCGGAGGCTGCGCGGCGGAGGCGGCGGAGGCGGCGGAGGCCGCGGAGGCCGCGGAGGCCGCGGAGGCCGCGGAAGTCATCGAACCCGCGTGGGCCGCGGACCAGCGCGGCTCCTGCTGCCCGCCGGGAAGAAGGGCATGGCGGGAGGGCGCATGGCCGTCGGCGGCCTTCTTGAGCTCGACGACCGCCTCAGCCGCGTACTTGGGGCTGAAGAACGCACCGCGCAGGCCCGCGCGGATGTCGTCACCGGTGACCTTCGCGCCGCCGTCGTCGATGGGGGTGCGGTCGGCCCGGGCGACCAGCTCCCAGAACGTCTTCCGCACCTGGGCCGGGGTGGTGCCGAGCTTGTAGGTGCGGTGGTGCTGCGCGGTCCACCTCGTCCAGCGGGTGAACGCCGGCTCGCTGCCCTCCGCCCAGACCTGGATCATGCCGCGCCAGACACGTGCCGGGTCGACCGCGCTGTCCAGCACGAAGCGGTCGGTGCGCCCGGGGAACAGCTGCGCGTAGACGGCGCCCAGGTACGTGCCGTAGGAGTAACCCAGGTAGGAGATCTTCTTCTCGCCGAGGACGGCGCGGACGACGTCCATGTCGCGGGCGGTGTTGCGGGTGGTGATGTACCGAAGCCTGTCGCCGTTGCGGGCACGGCACTTGTCGGCGACGGTCCGGGCCCACTTGACGTCATGGCTGAACGTCTCGCGCTTGTAGGGGTGTTCGGAGTTCTGCTCCGTCTCCGTGAGACGGCAGGTGACCGGGCTGCTGCGCCCCACGCCCCGCGGATCGAACCCGATGAGGTCGTACTGCTCGCGGACCTTCTTGGGCAGCGCGTCCTTCATCATGAGGGGCATCTCCAGGCCCTCGCCACCGGGACCGCCGGGGTTGAAGAGGAGCGCGCCGTGCCGCTTGCCCGGGACGCCGGTCTTCAGGCGGGAGACGGCCAGCTCGATCGTCCTGCCGGTCGGGCGGCTGTAGTCGAGCGGGACCCTGATCGTCGCGCACTGGAACGCAGCGGGCTCGGACGCGTCGCATCTGTGCCACGCGGGCTTCTGGTTCTCGTACTTCCCCAGCGGTTCCGCCGCGGAGGCCTGCGCCGGCGCGAGAGCGGGAATCAGCGTTGCCGTGACGCCCACGGCAAGCATGGGCGCCAAGCGTCCTTTCCGCACGATGGCCGTTCCTTTCCGTCAACTTCCGGGACGCGGACAGCATTTCGCGTCGAGGAAGTTGACGGATCCCTCTGTGGAACAGTCCTGCTACGCCTCACGGAGGAGGCGGAAATGGACGTGCGGAGGAGAACCCGGACGGGCTGTTCTCCCTCCGCCCACCGCGTTCAGCCGCGCCGCAGCCGCCGCAGGCCGAACAGGGCCGCCAGTCCCGCCACGACGATCACGGCGCCGACCTTGAGGCTCGCGCCGCCGCCCTTGCCTTCCGAGGCGCCGGAACCGCGTTCCGCCGAAGGCGACTTGGCGCCGGGGCGGGCCGGGGCGTCCTCCGCCCGGACCGCGCTGTCGGCGCCCTCGCTGCCGTACATCAGCCTGGTGCCGTCGGCGGAGTACGACACCGACTCGCCCTGCCCCTGCAACGGCACGTCGAGGGTGCCCTCGCGCTTGATCCGGCCGCCGTCGAAGCCGTAGTACACGCCGCCGAAGTACCCGCGGACGGCGAGTTGCCGGCCGTCCGGGGAGAACGCGGCGTCGGTGGCCCACAGGTCGACGGCGGCGACGGGCCGGAAGACGTTGGCGCCGGAAGTGGAGAGGGTGGCCGGGCCCTCGTACAGGTGCCCGCCGTCCTGCTTCTTGTCGATGATGTAGACGCGCCCGGTCCTCGGGTGGACGAGCAGCGACTCGGCGTCGCGGGGCCCGTTCGCGTACTTCACGACGTACTGCGTGGCCGTGACCGCCTGGTCCGTCAGCCGCTTGGGCTCGGGGAACTTGTAGATCCACACGTACGGCCACCGGCCGCCGAAGTTGTCGCCGATGTCACCGACGTAGATCTCGTTGTGCGGCCCGATGGAGACGGCCTCGACGTCGCGCGGGGAACCGATACCGCGCAGGGTGATCCGGGCGACGGTCCTGCCGGTGGCGCTGTCGACGGCGTAGAGGTACGGCCCGTCGTCGCTGTCGTTGTGCGTCCAGTAGACACCGGGGTGCAGACGGGAGGCGGCGAGCCCGCTGGACTCGGTGATCCGCGGATCCTTGAGGGTGAACCCCCGGTCGCCGGTGCCGTCGGCGGCGGAGGCGGGCAGCGCGCAGGCGCCGGCGAGCAGCACCCCGGCGAGGACGGCGAACGATCGACGCATGCGCCAAGCCTGCCATCACCGCCGGGTGTTCGGGGGACGTGGTCCGCCTCACACGCACCCCGGATCCCGCGGGCTCCAGCGATCGTCCATCATGACCGGATGCTTAGGTTCATGCCCGTGGGCGACTCCATGACGATCGGGAGCGCGGGCGAGCACACGTGGCGTTACCGGCTGTGGCGGCACCTGTGCGCGTCGCACGGCGGCCCGTTCACCTTCGTCGGCCCGCGCGAGACGCTGTACGACAAACAGGACGACGCCCCGACGTCCCTCGCCTACGCCGAGCCCGACTTCCCCCGCGCGCACCTGGCGGGCTGGGGCGAGGGCTGGCTGCACATGGTCCCGCTGATCGGCGACGCCGTGCGGGCCCACCGCCCCGACGTCCTCCTCGTCTCCCTCGGCCTGATCGACCTCGGCTTCTACACCAACGCCGAGCAGACGGCGGACAACGTACGGGCCTTCGTCACCGCGGCCCGCGAGGCGGACCCGCGCATCCGCATGGTGCTGCTGCCGGTGATCCCGAACATCCGGGCCGCGGACGACCCGTCCTTCGCCGAGCAGGTGACCCGGTTCAACGAACTGCTCGCCAAGGCCGTGGCCGACCTGGACGAACCCCGCTCACCCCTGCTGTCGGCCTCGCCGCCGGAGGCGTACGACATCCACACCGACACGTACGACGGCACCCATCCCAACGCGCACGGGGAACACCGGATCGCGGGGGCGTTCGCGGGGGCGATGTGGCAGGCGTGGGGCGTCGGACAGCCGTACGCCACCGAAGCGGCCTGACCGGGTACCGGCGTCGGACTCGCGGCCCGTGGCCTTGCCTTGAGCGCACTCCAGGTCGTTGGCTGGTGAACCATGAAGTACACACAGCTCGGACGCACGGGACTCAAGGTCAGCCGGCTCGTCCTCGGGACGATGAACTTCGGCCCGCAGACGGACGAAGCCGACAGCCACGCGATCATGGACGCGGCGCTGGACGCGGGCATCAACTTCTTCGACACCGCGAACGTCTACGGATGGGGCGAGAACAAGGGCCGGACCGAGTCCATCATCGGCAACTGGTTCGCCAAGGGCGGTGACCGGCGCGACAAGGTCGTCATCGCCACCAAGGTGTACGGCAACATGGGGCAGGACGGCGCGTCCGTGTGGCCCAACCAGGACAAGCTCTCCGCGCTGAACATCCGGCGCGCGGTGGACGCCAGCCTGAAGCGGCTCCAGACGGACCACATCGATCTGTACCAGTTCCACCACATCGACCGGAACACCCCGTTCGAGGAGATCTGGCAGGCCGTCGACGTCCTCGTCCAGCAGGGCAAGATCCTGTACGCGGGTTCCTCCAACTTCCCCGGCTACAAGATCGCCCAGGCCAACGAGATCGCCGCCCGCCGCGGCGGCACCATCGGCCTGGTCAGCGAGCAGTGCCTGTACAACCTGTACGAGCGCCGGGCCGAGATGGAGGTCATCCCGGCCGCGCAGGAGTACGGACTCGGCGTCATCCCGTGGTCGCCGCTGCACGGCGGCCTGCTGGGCGGGGTCCTCAAGAAGGAGGTCCAGGGCGGTCGCCGCGGCTCCGGCCGGGCCTCGGACACCCTCGCTGACCCGGCCGCCCGCGCGCGGATCCAGGCCTACGAGGACCTGCTGGACAAGCACGGCCTGGAGCCCGGCGAGGTGGCCCTGGCCTGGCTGCTGACCCGGCCCGGCGTCACCGGCCCGATCGTCGGCCCGCGCACGGCCGCGCAGCTGGAGTCGGCGCTCCGAGCGGTGGAGCTGGAGCTGAGCGAGGACGTGCTGTCCGGCCTGGACGAGATCTTCCCGGGGCCGGGCCCGTCCCCGGAGGCCTTCGCCTGGTAACCGTCACCGGCGCTCCGCCCGGAGCACGGGGATCGGCGGCGGCCGCGGGCCCTGAGACGGCCGGCAGCCGCCGCCTCCCGGCAGTCACCGCAGTGCCGCCACCTCCCGGCCACCGCGGTGCCGGGCCCGGCAGTCACCGCGGCACCGCCGCCTCCCGGCAAGCACCGCAGTACCGCCGCCTCCCGGCCACCGCGGTGCCGGACGGTCGCAGGGGTCGCCGCTACCTGACGGCCGCCGCCAAGGCCACCACCACGAACATCAGCACCAGCACACCGGCCATGATCCGGTTCCGCGTCTTCGGGTCCACGCCGTCGAGCCTAGCTGCCCGCGCCGAGTGCCCAGCGGGCGACCGCCTCGTAGCGGGGCTGCTCGCCGGGTACGCCGGACCTCGGCAGGCTGCTGCGCACGAGGGCGAGGTCCGCGACCGTCCAGGGGCTGCCGGTGAACTCCGCGAGCGCGGTGACGAAGGGCCGTACGTCCACCGCCTCCCGGCCGCGGGCCAGCGTGAGATGGGCCTTGTAGGGCCGGTGCTCCCCCATCGGCACCCCGGCCTTCCGTGCCGCCGCCTCGGCCCGCCCGGCCAGCAGCCGCAGGGCCTCCACGTCTCCCCGGACACCCGCCCACAGCGCGCGGCCCTGCCCGAACCGGCCGCCGCCCGCGAGGCTCAGGGCGAAGGGGGCCGTACGGTGGGCGGCGCGGGCCAGGCGGTCCGACAGGGCGGGGACGAGGGCGTCGGTGACCTCGCCGTAGAAGGCGAGGGTGAGGTGCCAGCCGGGGCGGCCGGTCCAGCGCAGCCCGCCGGCACCCGGCAGTTCCCCCAACCGGGCCGCCACGACGGCGAGTTCCTCGATGACGTCCTCCGGGGGCAGTACGGCGGCGAAGAGTCTCATGTCTTCACGATCCCAAATCCCGGGGGCATGATGATCCGATGCCGATCACGATCCGCGAAGGCGGCCCCGACGACGTTCCCCTGATCCTGGGCATGCTGGACAGCTCCGTGGAGTGGCTGGTCTCACAGGGCCGTACCCGGCAGTGGGGCACCGAGCCGTGGTCGGACAATCCCCGGGCCGTCGCCATGGTCGAGCGGTACGCCGCCCGGGGCCGGCCGTACGTGGCCGAGGTGGACGGCGTCCCGGCCGCCACCCTCACCCTGACCGACGCGCCCGGCCCGTACCTGGAGCCCGCCGACGAACCCGAGCGGTACATCAACCTGCTCGCCTCCGACCGCCGCTTCAAGGGCCAGGGCGCCGGGGCCGCCCTCCTCGCGCACGCGGCCCGGGTGACCCGGGCGGAGGGGATCTCCCTGCTGCGGGTGGACTGCTACGCGGGCGACGACGGCAAGCTGGTCGCCTACTACGAACGCAACGGCTTCATCCGGACCGAGCCCTTCACCTACGGTGAGGACGCGTGGCCGGGGCAGGTGCTGGCCCGGCGGGTCCTGTAGGGCCCCGGGAGGCCCCGGCCCTCCCCCGGGGCCCTCCGGTCCGCTCAGGCCGCCGTAGTCAGCCGTTCCGGCTCGCGCGGGACGAAGCGGACCCGCGGGTGGCCGTGGTGCCAGCCCACCGACAGGCGCAAGCCGCCGATGCGGGAGAGGACCAGTCCGACGGCACCGGCCGCGACGGCCGACACCACGCCGCCGGCCGCGAAGCCGATCCGGGCGCCGTAGGTGTCGGTGAGCCAGCCGACGACCGGCGCGCCGAGCGGCGTACCGCCCATGAAGACCATCATGAACAGGGCCATCACCCGGCCGCGCATGGCCGGGTCGGTGGCCATCTGGACCGCCGTGTTCGCGGTGACGTTCACCGTCAGGCCGCAGACGCCGATGGGCACCATGAGCAGCGCGAACAGCCAGTACCCGGGGGCGACCGAGGCCACCGTCTCCAGCGTGCCGAAGGCCAGCGCGGCGCCGATCAGGACGCGCAGCCGGGCCGTGCCGCGCCGGGCGGCCAGCAGGGCGCCGACGAGGGAACCGACGGCCATCAGGGTGTTGAAGAGGCTGTAGGCGCCGGCGCCGGCGTGGAAGACGTCGTCCGCGTAGGCCGACAGCCACACCGGGAAGTTGAAGCCGAACGTGCCGATGAAGCCGACCAGGACGATCGGCCAGATCAGCTCGGGCCGCTTGGCTACGTAGTCCAGGCCCTCCCGCAGCTGGCCCTTGCCGCGCGGCGCGCGCTGGACCACGTGCAGCTCGCGGGCCCGCATCAGCAGCAGGCCGGCGAGGGGCGCGGCGAAGGACAGGCCGTTGGCGAGGAACGCCCAGCCGGTGCCCACGCCGGTGATCATCAGACCGGCGACGGCGGGGCCGACGAGCCGGGCGGACTGGAAGTTCGCGGAGTTCAGGCTGACCGCGTTCTGGAGCTGGTCGGGGCCCACCATCTCGGAGACGAAGGACTGGCGGGCCGGGTTGTCGAGCACGGTGGCGAGGCCGACGGCGAACGCGGCGACGTAGACGTGCCAGACCTGGACGTGGCCCGAGAGGGTCAGCGCGGCCAGTGCCAGACCGGTGACGGCCATGGCGGTCTGGGTGCCCAGCAGGGTCGGCCGCTTGGGCAGGCGGTCCACGAGGACGCCGCCGTAGAGGCCGAACAGCAGCATCGGCAGGAACTGGAGGGCGGTCGTGATGCCGACGGCCGCGGAGGAGCCGGTGAGCGAGAGGACCAGCCAGTCCTGGGCGATGCGCTGCATCCAGGTGCCCGTGTTGGAGACGACCTGGCCCATGAAGAAGAGGCGGTAGTTCCGGATCTTCAGCGAGCTGAACATCGACGTCGCGCGGGGGGCTGGGGCAGTAGTGGCGGTCGGTGCGGGGGCGGAAGGTGCTCCGGATCCCGTACTCAAAAGGGTTCGCCTCCTCCGGTGGCTTGCTTACAGGTGTGCGAGCTTCTCCAGTACGGGGGCGGCGGCGCGCAGGGCGGCCCACTCGTCCTCGCCGAGGCCCTCGACCAGGCCTGCCAGGAACAGGTTGCGCTTGCGGCGGCTCTCCTCGAGCATGGCCTCGGCCTGCTCGGTCTGGGTGACGACCTTCTGCCGCCGGTCCTCGGGGTGCGGCTCCAGCCGGACCAGCCCCTTGGCCTCCAGCAGCGCGACGATGCGGGTCATCGACGGCGGCTGGACGTGCTCCTTGCGGGCCAGTTCGCCCGGGGTGGCCGAGCCGCAGCGGGCGAGGGTGCCGAGCACCGACATCTCGGTGGGGCTCAGCGACTCGTCGACGCGTTGGTGCTTGAGCCGACGGGACAGCCGCATCACGGCGGAGCGCAGGGAGTTCACGGCGGCAGCGTCGTCGCCATGGGTAAGGTCCGGCATGTTCTTTAGCGTAACTCATTACTCTCGCTAAAGACCACTCGGGACGGCCGTGCCGTCCGTGACGCCCGCCACTGCGCGCATCCATCACCCGTACGGGTGAGCCGGTCGCGGAAAGCGGCGCACCGGCGGGCCGCCTGTGGCGACCCTCGTACGCATGGGGACCAGTGTGCTCAGCCTGCGGATAGACGGGGAGCTGCTCGAGCGGCTCCGGCACCACGCGGCGAAAAGAGGAATGAGCGTCCAGGACTATGTCGTCCGGACGCTCATTCGCGGTGACTTCGACGAGCGGTTCCGGGCCGCCGTCGAGGAGACGGAGAGGTTCTACGGGGTCACCTGAGGCAGGCGGGGACTCAGGTGAGACCCAGCGCCGGCATCAGGTAGTAGAACGCGAAGACGGCCGAGACGGCGTACATCGCCACCGGGATCTCCCGGGCCCGCCCGGCGGCCAGGCGCAGCACCGTGAAGGTGATGAAGCCCATGCCGATGCCGTTCGTGATCGAGTACGTGAACGGCATCATCAGCATCGTCACGAAGGCGGGGATCGCGATCGTGTAGTCGGCCCAGTCGATCTCCTTGACGGAGTTCGACAGGATCAGGAAGCCGACCGCGATCAGCGCCGGGGTGGCCGCCTGGGACGGGACCATGGTGGCGATCGGGGTGAGGAACAGCGCCACCGCGAACAGGCCGCCCGTGACGACGTTCGCCAGGCCCGTGCGGGCGCCCTCGCCGACGCCGGCCGTGGACTCCACGAAGGCCGTGGTGGCCGAGGAGGAGCTGGCGCCGCCCGCGGCGACCGCGAGGCCGTCCACGAAGAGGACCTTGTTGATGCCGGGCATGTAGCCCTGGGCGTCGGTCAGCTTGGCCTCGTCGCTGATGCCCATGATCGTGCCCATCGCGTCGAAGAAGCACGACAGCAGGACCGTGAAGACGAAGAGGATGCCGGTCAGCACGCCGACCTTGGAGAACCCGCCGAACAGGCTGACCTGGCCGACCAGGCCGAAGTCGGGCGTGGAGACCGGGTTGCCCGGCCACTTCGGGACGGTCAGGCCCCAGGACGGGATGGTGGCGACCGCGTTGATGACGACCGCGAGGACGGTCATGCCGACGATCGAGATCAGGATGGCGCCCGGCACCTTGCGGACGATGAGCGCGAAGGTGAGCAGCGCGCCCAGGATGAAGATCAGCACGGGCCAGCCGGTGAGGTGACCGCCGGTGCCCAGCTGGAGCGGGACGGTGGTCTGGGCCGCGTCCGGCATCCGGGTGACGAACCCGGAGTCGACCAGGCCGATCAGCATGATGAACAGGCCGATGCCGATCGCGATCGCCTTGCGCAGGCCGAACGGCACGGCGTTCATCACCCGCTCGCGCAGACCGGTGGCGACCAGCAGCATGACCACGAATCCGGCCAGGACGACCATGCCCATGGCATCCGGCCAGGACATCCGGGGTGCCAGCTGGAGCGCGACGACGGAGTTCACGCCGAGGCCGGCGGCGAGCGCGATCGGGACGTTGCCGATGACGCCCATCAGCAGCGTGGTGAACGCGGCCGTCAGCGCGGTGGCGGTCACCAGCTGGCCGTTGTCCAGGTGGTGGCCGTACATGTCCTTGGCGCTGCCCAGGATGATCGGGTTCAGCACGATGATGTACGCCATCGCGAAGAAGGTGGCGAAACCACCGCGGACCTCACGGGCGACGGAGCTGCCGCGCTCGGAGATCTTGAAGTAGCGGTCGAGGGGACCGAAGCCGGACGCACCGCCCGGCTTCTCGGGGGTGGGGACCTTGGCAGGGGCCGAGGTGGACATGCGCAACCTCATCACCAGCGGGGTTCCCCCGAGCCCCGTTGGAGTTTCGTACGAGCGGAAGTGGTCAGAGACAAACGGTTTCAGTATGAAGGTATGAGAGAGAAGATCGCTATCTCCGCGCGTAGAATTGATCGCGTCCGCTGAGCACGTCCGTGCCGGCCGCCGCGTGCGCACCGCCTCGTAAGCTGTCCCCATGGCCAAGTGGACCCCTCAGCACGAAGCGCCGGAGCCCCTGGAGGGGCCCGTGGTCGCCACCATCACCGGCATCACGATCGTGTGGTTCGCGCTCTTCCTCGTCCAGCTGCCCTTCTACGGCTGGTTCGACGACCACGGGCACCTGTGGTGGCTGTGGACGTGCCTGGCGGGCGGCGGTCTGGGCCTGATCGGCGTCTGGTACGTGCGCGGGCGGGACGCGGCGCTCAAGCGGGCCGCCGGGTAGCCGCCCGGCCCGCCCGGTCCGCCCGGCCCGGTCCGGCGGGCGACGGGACACGACCGCACGTACCGTCGAGCACATGACCCCCATGGACGCGGGTGCGGAACTCGGCCCCGCGCACCCCGCGCCCGCACCCCCGCCCGTGCGCCGGCCGGGCGGCCTCACCGGGACCGAGGTCGCGGAACGCGTCGCCCGGGGGCAGGTCAACGACGTGCCGGTGCGCGGCAGCCGGTCGCTGCGGGAGATCGTCCGGGCGAACGTCCTCACCCGGTTCAACGCGATCATCGGCGTCCTGTGGCTGATCATGCTGTGTGTCGCGCCGTTCCAGGACAGCCTCTTCGGCTTCGTGATCATCGCCAACACCGGTATCGGCATCGTGCAGGAGTGGCGGGCGAAGCAGACCCTGGACTCGCTGGCGGTGATCGGGGAGGCCCGGCCGACGGTACGGCGGGACGGGGCCGCCACCGAGGTGGGCACCGGCGCGATCGTCCTGGACGACCTCGTCGAGATCGGCCCCGGTGACCGGGTCGTGGTCGACGGGGTGTGCGCGGAGGCGGACGGCCTGGAGATCGACGAGTCGCTGCTCACCGGCGAGGCCGACCCGGTCGTCAAGCGCCCCGGCGACCGGGTCATGTCCGGCAGCTTCGTGGTCGCCGGCGGCGGCGCCTTCACCGCGACGCGGGTCGGCCGCGAGGCCTACGCCGCCCAGCTCGCCGAGGAGGCGACCCGGTTCACGCTCGTCCACTCCGAGCTGCGCAGCGGCATCTCCACCATCCTCAGGTACGTCACCTGGATGATGGTCCCCGCGGCCCTCGGACTCGTCGTCACCCAGCTCGTCGTCAAGAGCGACGCCCCCGCCGACGCCGTCGCCCGCACGGTCGGCGGGATCGTGCCGATGGTCCCGGAGGGGCTGGTGCTGCTCACCTCGGTGGCCTTCGCGATCGGTGTCATCCGGCTGGGCCGCAGACAGTGCCTGGTGCAGGAACTGCCGGCCATCGAGGGGCTCGCCCGCGTCGACACCGTCTGCCTGGACAAGACCGGCACGCTCACCGAGGGCGGCATGAACGTCACCGGTCTGCGACCGCTGGACGGCGCGGACGAGACGTACGTACGCAAGGTCCTCGGCGCGCTCGGCGAGTCCGACCCGCGCCCCAACGCCTCCCTCCAGGCGATCATCGACGCCTGCCCCGACACCGAGGAGTGGCGGTGCGTGGAGTCGCTGCCGTTCTCCTCGGCCCGCAAGTACAGCGGGGCCGCGTTCAGCGAGGGCGACGGCGAGGTCAGCACCTGGCTGCTGGGCGCCCCCGACGTCCTGCTCGGCCCCGGCGCCCCGGCCCTGGCCGAGACCGCGCGGCTGAACGAGCAGGGGCTGCGGGTGCTGCTCCTGGCCCGGGCGAGCCGCGACCTGGACGACGCCGAGCCGGCCCGGGGCGCCCGCCCCACCGCGCTCGTCGTGCTGGAGCAGCGGCTGCGCGCCGACGCGGCCGAGACCTTGCGCTACTTCGCCGAGCAGGGCGTCCGCGCCAAGGTCGTCTCCGGGGACAACGCGGTGTCGGTCGGCGCGGTCGCCGCGAGACTGGGGCTGGACGGTACGGCGGTGGACGCGCGGCAGCTGCCCGACGACCGGCCGGCCCTGGCGGAGGCCCTCGATGCGGGCACCGTCTTCGGGCGGGTCGGCCCGCGCCGGAAACGGGACATGGTCGGCGCGCTCCGGTCACGCGGGCACACGGTCGCGATGACCGGGGACGGCGTGAACGACGTCCTGGCGCTGAAGGACGCGGACATCGGCGTCGCCATGGGCTCGGGTTCGGAGGCCACCCGGGCGGTGGCCCAGATCGTGCTGCTGGACAACAGTTTCGCCAGCCTGCCCCCGGTGGTCGCCGAGGGCCGCCGGGTGATCGGCAACATCACGCGCGTGGCGACGCTGTTCCTGGTCAAGACCGTCTACTCGGTGCTGCTGGCGGTGCTGGTGGTGTGTGCGCAGGTGGAGTACCCCTTCCTGCCCCGGCATCTGACCCTGCTCTCCACCCTCACCATCGGCGTGCCGGCCTTCTTCCTGGCCCTGGCACCCAACAAGGAGCGGGCACAGCCCCACTTCGTGCGCCGGGTGATGCGGTACGCGGTCCCCGGCGGCATGGTGGCCGGCGGGGCGACCTTCGTGACGTACCTGCTCGCCCGCCACCACTACACCGGCCCGGGCGCCCTGGCGGCGGAGACCAGCGCGGCCACCCTGACCCTGTTCCTGGTCTCCCTGTGGGTACTGGCGATCATCGCCCGGCCCTACACCTGGTGGCGGATGGCGCTGGTGGCGGCCATGGGCGGGGCGTTCCTGCTCGTCCTCGTGGTACCGGTCCTGCGGGACTTCTTCGCGCTCCACCTGGTCGGCGTGGAGATGCCGTGGACGGCGGCGGGGGTCGCGGCGGGGGCGGCGGTGCTGCTGGAGTTCGCGTGGCGGTGGGTGGGTCGGCGGTTCCCGGCCTGACACCCCGACCTCAATCGAACGCCGCCTCACGATGAAGGGCCCCGGGAGCACTGTCGCTCCCGGGGCCCTGCACGGTGCCGCTTACGCCTACTTCACGTCGACGAAGTCGCCGGTGGCGCTGACCGCGGCCGTGGTCGAGTTGCCCGCGAAGGAGTAGCGGTAGTAGCCGTCGGCCGAGGCGGTGGTGGTGGTCCTCAGGTTGCCCTGGGAGTCCGCCGTGACCGTCTTCAGCGTGGTGTACGTGCTGGAGCCGCTCTTGCGGTACTGGAGCTTGACGGCCTGCGAGCCGTAGGCGCCGTACTTCAGGGACTCCCAGTTGGCGCGGGTGAGGGCGCCGGTGACGGTGAGGGTCCTGCCCTTCACCACCGGCTCGGGGGCCGCGTCGGCGGTGAGCTTGGCGGCGCGCTGGAAGGAGAAGGAGCCGGCCTTCTCCTTCCAGATGTAGTCCTCGTCGTTGGCGTCGACCCACGCGTCCACGTACCAGGTGCCGGCGCTCTTGTTGGTGAGGTAGTCCGTCTTCGGGTCGATCGTCACCGAGGCGGTGCAGGTGGAGGTGGTGGCGTTCACCTCGGCGCAGGTGGGCTTGGCGGTCGTCGCGTACCCGTTGTCGGGGCCGTAGAGGTCGAACTCGTCGGCGCCCTTGATCCCCGAGGCGTCCGTGGCGGTCACGCTGACCTTGACGGTGACGGGGCTGGAGGTGCCGACCGACACCTTGTTGTCACCGTCCACGACCACCTTGGTGATCTTGGTGTCGCCCTGGCTGCCGTCGGCCTGCGCGGCCGGCACGGCGAGAGCGGACAGGGCCAGAGCACCGCCGACGACGGCGGCAGAGACTCGGATGCGCATGTGGTGTCCCCACGTTCAGATCGGGGGAGTCGTGTGACTCCGGACATGTGACGCGGGGACATCGTGAAAGGTTGTACTACTGATCAGATTTTTCCCGCGGCCCGTCGAGAACCGTCGGGACCGGCACGGCCGCCGTCAGTCGAACCACCGGTCCCGCGCCAGTTCCTCCGTCCGCGACGGGTCCTCCAGCAGCGCGGCCACCTCGAACCGCCGCGGCCACTGCCCCGCCGCCCACGCCAGCCCCGCGGCGACGCCCTCCAGGGTGGCCGCGTGCAGCACGCCGTCGTCGGTGAGCCGCCAGTCGATCCCGACGCCGTCCACGACGAGTTCGCCGTGCTCGACGTACGTGCCGGGCGTCCGCGGCCCGAGCAGCGCCCGCACCGGGCGGGGCACCTCGTGCTCGGTCCCCTCCGAGTGCACCTCGCCGGTGACGGACTCGCTCAGACGCCGCACCTGGAGCAGCTCGGCCAGCTCGGCGGCCCGCGCGGGCCGGACCGGCAGCAGCGGCACCCCGGCGGTGAACGGCAGCAGGTCCGGGGAGTCGACCACGACGGCCGCGCCGGCGTCCACGACCTCCACCCGCCCGTCGACCACGGCCCGCAGCTCGTCCGGCAGCGTCACCTGCTCGGGGTCCAGGTCCGCCAGCGCCCCGTACAGGCCGTGCAGTTGGGCGGCGGTGACCGGGCGGTCCGGGTCGGCGAGCCGGTCAAGGAGTTCGGCGGCGCCGCCGGGTTCGTCCAGCAGCGCGCCGACGGAGGTGCGTACGCCGAGCGCCCGCAGCACCTGCTCGTCCTCGAACCCGGTGGCGTCGGCCTCGTCGTACAGCCCGCGCAGCAGCGGGTCCCCGCCGGCGGCGAGCAGCCCGGCCGGGCGCCGCCCGTCCAGGACGGGGTGCCCGCGCAACCACCAGGCGGTGTACGGCCGTACGGCCTCGTGGGTGCCGTCGGGCAGCAGGATCCGCACCGGCTGGGTCAGGGCGTCCCGCAGCGGCGGCCGGGCCAGCAGGGCCAGCGCCTCGGGCCAGTGGGCGTCGTCCACCAGGTCCAGGTCGCGCACGGCGACGAGTTCGGTGGCGACCGGCGGCACCGGGCTGTCCGGGAACCGGTCGAGGATGTCCTCGCACCACACGTCGACGGCGTCCAGCAGGCCGGCGTCGTCGGGTTCGGCGTAGTCGCCCTCGCGGGGCTCCAGTTCGTCCGGGTCCAGGACGACGTCGGTGGCGCGGACGAGCGCGAAGTCGGCGAGCACCCCGCAGGCGGCCAGCGGCCGCGCACCCCACCGCTCGGCCAGCCCGGCGTCCACGGCGGCCAGTTCGTCCTCCCGGATCACCCGGGCGAACGGGCTTCCGGGGAGGACGAGTTCACCGGCGGGCGCGAGTTCCCCGTCCTCGTCGGGCAGCGCCAGGGCACCCAGCCAGGGTTCGTCGCCCGGCTCCAGCCCGGCGTCCCGGACCAGGGCGAGGACGGTCTCGGCCAGCTCCTCGGCGTCCGGCGCGTCCTCCTCCCAGCCGGCCCCGCCGCCCTCGTCCAGGGAACCGGCCACGGCGGCCCGCACCTGCGGGGTCGTCAGCACCGCGCGCGGTGACGCGGGCAGCGCGCCCAGCTTCTCCAGCAGCGGGTGCGCGGCGTCCTCGTGGGCGACCTTCAGTCCGAGCCGCCCGAGGACGTCGGGGTCGACGGGGGCGGCGTCGGGGGTGGGCAGGAGGACCTGCCGGGGCCCGACGGCCGTCCGTCCGTCCGCGAGGGGCACCGGCAGTCCGGAGAGCCGGTCGGGGTCGATGCCGGCGAGGCTGTCGTAGAGCCGCCACCACCAGTCGGGGTCCTTCTCCAGCCCGGCGAGCCGGTCGACGGCGTCGGCGAGCGGCAGCCGGGCGACCCCGAGGGTGCGCAGTTCGGCGCGCCGCTCCAGCCCGGCGGGCAGCAGCGTGGGCAGCACCTCCGCGAGGACGCGTACGGTGCCGGCCCCGGCGCCCTCCACGACCTCGGCGTCCCGGGGCCGCAGGGTCTCGGGCAGTTCGTCGTCGCCGTCCGGCTCGACGGCCGGCGGCAGGAAGGCGGTCCGCGGCAGCCGCTCCAGGACCGCCTGCCGCAGCGCCCCGTCCAGCTCGCCGCGGCCCAGCGGCCCGGGTACGAGGCCGATGATCCCGTCGGTCACCGGCCGCCAGCCGGCGAGGAGTTCGGTGTAGACGTCGGCCGCGCGCTGCACCAGGAAGTCGGTGAGGGGACCGGGGGCCGCGTGCCGTCGGGTGGTGTCGAGGGGGAAGGAGGCGATGAGCAGGGCGGGCACGCCCAGCGGTTCGTCGCTGGGGGTCGGCGCGTGCAGGACGGCGCTCGTGCGGGGCGGCACCGGCCGCCCCTGCTCGTCGGCGGGCACCGCCCAGGTCACCGACCAGTGGGGCCGCAGCCGCTCCTCCACGGGCCGGTCGGCGAGCAGGTCGGGGGTGAGCGGGCCGTGCGCGGACGCGGTCCGCCACGCCGTCGCGCCCGCCCGGGAGTCCTCCACGACGGTGAGGCCGCCCTCGGCACGCCGGCGCAGGGTCCGGGCCGGCGCGGCCTCCACCTCGATCACGACCTCTTCCAGGCCCGGCAGGGCGAGGAGCAGCGCGTCGTCGACGGCGTCGAGGAGCCGCTCGGCGAGACCGGCCGCGGCGGCGTCCCGCAGCGGCAGGATGACGGCGGTGTCGTACGGGTCCGGGGCCGTGCCCTCGGCGGCGAAGGGCAGCCGCAGCAGGGGCACGTGTCCGTCGCGGCGCCGCACCTCGTCGCCGAGTCCCGGGCTGTGCCGGGCGGTGCCGGCGGCCAGCTCCCGCGCCTCGGCGAGGGACCAGCGCACCCCGCCGTGCCGTCCCACGACCGCGGGTTCGTCCGTCACCGCGAGGACGGCGGCGAAACCGACGCCGAACCGGCCGACGGCGCCGTGCGTGCTCCCGGCGTCCCGCTTCGCGGAGGCCCGCAGCGTGGACAGCGACTCGACACCGGCCGCGTCCAGGGCGGCGCCGGTGTTCGCGGCCACCAGCACGCCGTCGCGGAGGGTGAGCCGCAGCCGCCCCGGCACGCCCGCTCTGGCGGCGGCGTCGGCGGCGTTCTGGGCCAGCTCCACCACGAGCCGGTCGCGGTAGCCGCCCAGGACGAGGTCCTCCTCGGCGTTGGCGTCCTCACGGAACCGGGCGGGGCTGGTCGCCCAGGCGTCGAGAACGCCGCGGCGCAGACGGGCGGTGCCGAAGGGGTCGGCGCCCTCGGCCGCCGGCCGGACGAACTTGCTCACGTTCACTCTCCTCGTCGACGTGAGGTCGAAGGTACAGCGCCGGCGGGCGGGAGGCCGAAGGGGCGGGGCGGCCGCGGCGCCGAGGCCGGTCGCATGGGCACGGGAACGCCGGTGGCCAGGGGGAACGCCCCTCGGCACCGCCGTGCCTCCGCGTCAGGGTCCCGGCCCCGGATCGGGGTTGACGGCACGGCCCAGACCGGCGCGCGCGGCTTCCAGCTGGGCGGCGAACGCGATGCCCAGGAACAGGGCGACCGCAGTCAGGTTGGCCCACAGCAGCAGCGCCACGAAGGCGGTGAGGGGCCCGTACACGGCGCCGAAGGAGCCGCTCCGGGAGACGTAGAGGGCCAGCAGCCAGGTCGCGACGACCCACAGCACCAGGTGGACGGCGGAACCGAACGCCAGCCAGGTGTACCCGGGCTGGTCCCGGCGCGGCGACCAGCGCAGGATGACGGCGGACGCCACCCAGGCGAAGGCCGTGCCCACGGGCACCTCCAGGGCGCCCCACCACGCCGGGGGCGCGGACATGCCCAGCGCCTCGGTCGTCGCGGCGCCGACGGCCCCGCCCGCGACGAGGACGAGGAAGCCCAGCACCATCGGCACCCCGGCCGCGAACGCGAGGAGCACGGCCCTGCCGTACTTGCGGGGGAAGGGCCGGTCCCGTTCGATGCCGTAGATGCGGTTGGCGCCCCGCTCGACCTGGCCCATCGCCGAGGCCAGGTTGATGACGGAGAAGGCCAGGCCCAGGCAGAGCGCGACCTTGCCCCACAGGTCGGAGCCGGCGGTGCGGCGGGTGCCGCGCAGCGCGTCCTGGATGACGTCCGAGCCGCCCCCCGGCACGATCCTGCTCAGGGTCAGCTCGATGACGCGTCCCACGCTCTCCGTGTGCGCGGCCGTGGCGAGGCCGACCAGCGCGATGACGAGCGGCACCATGCCCAGCACGATCTGGAAGCCGAGGGCCCGCGCGTTGGTGAAACCGTCGGCGTAGCGGAACCGGGAGAACGCGTCGAGCAGCAGCCGTACGCCTCCGTAGTGCCGCAGCGCGGTGAAGGCCTCGTCGCCGGAGAGCTCCTCCCCGATCATGTCCCGCGTCTGCGGGACGTGGACCACCGTCCCCATGGTCTGCGTCTCCTCAGATGTGGAAGCGGCCGGCCGTCACCGCGGGTCCGGATGGTTCCCGGGACCGTTGCCGGGCCCGGCCAGCGGTGTCGGCGACAGTGCCGTGGGTTCCTCACCCGGCTCCAGCAGGGTGTCCGCCGCACCGACGATCAGCGGATCGGGGGTTCCCACCGCCGTGGTGTCCTTG
Organism: Streptomyces sp. NPDC006309; assembly: GCF_040613095.1. NCBI lineage: Bacteria > Bacillati > Actinomycetota > Actinomycetes > Kitasatosporales > Streptomycetaceae > Streptomyces > Streptomyces sp. NPDC006309. The sequence goes on from NZ_JBEXRO010000003.1 coordinate 315,367, forward strand.
GCGAGGTAGTCGAAGCGGTCGAGCAGACTGCGCATCGCTTCCAGCCGGCCCCGCCGCTTGTCGTTGTTCTTCACGACCGTCCAGGGCGCGTGTGCCGTGTCCGTCGCCCGGAACATCTCGACCTTGGCCGCCGTGTAGTCGTCCCAGCGGTCGAGGGAGGCCAGATCGGTGGGCGAGAGCTTCCAGCGGCGTACCGGGTCGACCTGGCGGATCGCGAACCGGGTGCGCTGCTCGGCGCGGGACACCGAGAACCAGAACTTCACCAGCAGGATGCCGTCGTCGGTGAGCAGCCGCTCGAACATCGGGGTCTGCGCGAGGAACTGCTCGTACTCGGCGTCCGTGCAGAAACCCATGACCCGTTCCACTCCCGCCCGGTTGTACCAGGAGCGGTCGAAGAAGACGATCTCGCCGCGCCCCGGGAGGTGCGTCACGTACCGCTGGAAGTACCACTGTCCCGCCTCGCGCTCGGTGGGCTTGTCCAGCGCCACCACGCGGGCCCCGCGGGGGTTGAGCCGCTCGGTCATCCGCTTGATGGTGCCGCCCTTGCCGGCCGCGTCCCGGCCCTCGCAGACCACGACGACCCGCCGGCCCGTCTCCTTCACCCAGCGCTGGAGCTTGAGCAGCTCTATCTGGAGTATCCGCTTGGTCCGCTCGTACTCGCGCCGGCCGAGCCTGCTGTCGTAGGGATGGTTCTCCCGCCAGGTCTCGACCGGCCCGCCGCCGGCCCCCAGGAGCACCGGCCGTTCCGGCTGCCGGTCGTCCACCTCCAGACCCCGCAGCAGGTCGTCCTCCCGCACCGTGCCGTCGGTGTCCCGCGTCTCCGTCACCTGCTCGTGCTCGGCCATGGACCGCCTCTCCCGCCCGGCCACTCGCCGGGGCCACCCCGCCGGACCCCGTCGTGGTCCCCTCCCACGTGCCCGCGAAGAGCGGGCCCAGACGCACGACCTGGCCCGGGGGACGACCGCCGCCGGGCGCGCCCTGTACGGTCGCTGGGGTCGTTGCCATTCGTACAGTGCGAGACCGGAGGGACCTCACGTGCCGGAACTGCGTCTGGGACCAGTGCTGAGGTACACCGACGACTCATGCGCGACCGTGTGGGTCGAGACGAGCCGGCCCTGCGCGGTGGAGGTGCGCTGCTCGGACGGTGCGGGCGGCACGGCCCCCACCTTCCAGGTCGCCGGACACCACTACGCGCTCGTCACGGTCACCGGGCTGCGGCCGGACGGTGCGCCGTCGTACGAGGTGTTCCTGGACGACGACGACGCCCCGGCGTGGCCCCTGCCCGACTCCCGCTTCCCGCCCTCCGTGATCCGGGCACCCGGCGCCGGCGACGCCGTCCGGGTCACCTTCGGGTCCTGCCGCTGGGCCGCGCCCCCGGCCGACGGCACGGACCCGGTCGGCCCGGACGCCCTCGACACCCTGGCCACCCGGCTGGCGGCCGACCCCGGCGCCCGGCGCCCCGACGTCCTGCTGCTCCTGGGCGACCAGGTGTACGCGGACGAGACCTCCGAGGACACCCGGCGCTGGCTGGCCGGCCGCCGTGACCTGGACAAGGCACCCGGCAGCCAGGTCACGGACTACGAGGAGTACTGCCGCCTCTACCACGAGTCCTGGCTCGACCCCGAGATCCGCTGGCTGCTGTCCACCGTGCCCAGCTTCATGATCTTCGACGACCACGACATCGTGGACGACTGGAACACCTCCGCCGCCTGGCTCGCCGACATGCGCGCCACCGACTGGTGGCAGGAACGGATCCTCAGCGGCCTGATGTCCTACTGGGTCCACCAGCACCTCGGCAATCTCTCCCCCGCCGAACTGGCCGAGGACCCCGCCTACGCCGCCGTACGCGCCACCCCCGACGGCACCGGCGCGCTGCGCGACCTCGCCACCCGGGCCGACGCCGACCCCTCCGCGGTCCGCTTCAGCTACCGGCGCGACTTCGGCCGGGTCCGGGTGGTGATGGTGGACTCCCGGGCGGCACGCGTCCTGGAGGAGGACCGCCGGTCCATGCTCACCCCCGTCGAGGCCGACTGGCTGCGCGAACAGGTGCTGTCCGACCCGGGCTCGTACGACCACCTGCTCCTCGGTACGTCCCTGCCCTGGCTGCTGCCGCACCTCGTGCACGACACCGAGAACTGGGACGCCGCCCTGTGCGCCGGGGAACGCGGGGCGCGCTGGGCCCGCTTCGGCGAGTACCTGCGCCGCCGCGCCGACCTGGAGCACTGGGCCGCCTTCCCCCGCTCCTTCGCCTCCCTCGCCGCGCTGATCGCCGAGATCGGGACCGCGCCGGACGCCCCGGCGAGCGTGTGCGTGCTCTCCGGGGACGTGCACCACGGCTACCTCGCCCGGGCCTCCTGGCCGACCGACGGACCCCGCATCCCCGTCGTCCAGCTCACCTGCTCACCCGTCCACAACTCCGTGCCCCTGTCGATGCGGGTCGGCTTCCGCTTCGGCTGGAGCGCCCCGGCCCGCCTGCTCGGACGCCTCCTCGCCCGGCACGGCCGCTGCGGGCGACCTCCGGTGCTCTGGCGCAAGCAGGGCGGGCCGTGGTTCGGCAACCAGCTCATGACCCTGACCCTGCGCGGCCGCACGGCCCACCTCCGGCTGGAACTCACCACGCCGGAGGAGAAGTTGCGCACCGCGCACGAAACGACCCTGACACGGGGGTAGTTCAGCCCGTGGCCGCGTGCCGGACGAAGTCCGTCCAGGCCGCGGGCGCGACGGTGAGGACGGCTCCGCCGGTCTGCTTGGAGTCGCGGATGTGGATGGTGGAGGGGGCGGTGGCGACCTCGACGCAGGAGTCTCCTTCGCTGCTGCTGCTGTAGCTGCTCTTGAACCAGTCCAGGGCGACCTCGACGCAGGAGTCGCCTTCAGGCCCGTCGCTGTAGCTGCTCTTGAACCAGCGGATCATGTCTCTCCAAGCAGGTGCTCGATGTAGGCCAGTGACTCCCGCGGGGAGAGCGCCTGCGCCCGGATAGTGCCGTATCGCAGCTCCAGAATGCGGAGCTGTTTCGGGTCAGAGGTAGGTCGGCCGTTGAACGCACCGTCGGAGCGTCCCACCGCCGTTCCGTCTCCGAACTTCAGCACCTCGATCTTGCCGCTCAGCCCGGGGTGGGCTCCCGAGTCGGTCGGCATCACCTGCAAGGTGACATTGCGGCGTTGAGCAACATCAAGCAGGTGTTCGAGCTGCTGACGCCACACCATTGTGCCTCCCACCTGTCGGCACAGCGTCACCTCTTCTTGCACAAAGCTGAGCGCAGGAGCGGGAGTTCGCTCGAAGATCGCCTTGCGCGCCATGCGAGCGGCTACCAGCCTCTCCAGTTCCGCCTCCGAGTAGGCGGATTGCGACACCTCGAACAGGGCTCGGGCATGCTCAGGTGTCTGCAACAGACCATGAACGCTGAGGCCGACGTACACCCCATACTCGACCGCCCTGGCTTCCACCTCCGCCAGATCCCGGACCTTCTTCGGATAGCGGACCTTCTCCACGTCCTCCTTCATCGCGGCGAGCAGCCCACCCGCGTTCAGAACCCTGTCGGACTTGTCGAGGTACTCCGGCCTGGGGATCCGTTTGCCGGACTCCACCTTGTAGACCATGTCGTCGCCGTACCCGATGGCCTTGGCGAAGTCGGGCACCCGCATGCCCACCGCCTCCCGGCGCAGCCTCAACTGGCGTCCCACTGTCGCGATGACGGCGAGCCCCCACTCGTCATCGGGGTCGACCTCCCACCCCGGCTCCTCTTCCTCGCTCACAGCGCACCCCCTTCTCGACAGCCCGGACCCGTCCGGACAAGCGATGGACAGTGACCCTACGCAACCGCGTAGTCACTGTTCACAGGTAGCAGGCACGGCCACGCTGGGTGATGTGAACGAGCAAATCTCCACCCCCGTCCCGAACTTCACGGTGCAGCTGTCGCCCACGCCCCGAGGGGCCCGGCTGGCCCGGCTGTTGGCCACGGAGCGGCTCCGCGCCTGGGGACTTCCGCTGGACCCCGCGGAGCTGATCGTGGCGGAGCTGGCCGCCAACGCGGCCACTCACGGCCGGGTCACGGGCCGCGACTTCCGGCTGACGCTGTACGCCGTCGGGGACACCCTCCGGATCGAGGTGACCGACACGCGCGGTGACCGGCTGCCCGAGCCGGGGCGGCCCGCGCCGGATGCCGACGCGGGCCGGGGGCTGCTGCTCGTGGACGCGCTCGCGCGGCGGTGGGGTACGGCGCCGGGGCCGTCGCCGAGGAAGACCGTGTGGGCGGAGGTGTGTCTGCGGTCAGGGGGCGGCCCGGCGGCGGCCGTGGGTCAGGAGTGCCCGAGTTCCGCCGTCTCGTCGTCGCCGGTGTCCGGGACGGAGCCGGAGTCGCGGGCGGGGCGGAGCGGGAAGGGGTCGACGCGGGTCTCGTCGACGACCGGCGCGGCCGGCTGCGGGGGCTTGGGCATGACCGCCGCCTCGGAGTGGCCGCCGCAGCCGTAGGCGAGGGAGACCACGTGGCCGTCCGCCGGCGAGTACTCGTTGGCGCAGACGCCGAAGGCCTGGCCGAGGGAGCCGCCGATGGGGGTGAGGAAGCCGCAGCTGACGCAGCTGGCGGGGGCCGCCTGGGCCATGGGGGTCTTGGGGCCGAAGGCGTCTTCCCAGCGGTCGGCGGCGCTGTGCAGGCCGTAGCGGGACAGGACGCGGGCCCGGCGCATGCCGAGTTCCTCGGCGACGGCGGCGATCGTCCCCCGGGCGGGGACGGGCTGCTGCACGGCGGGGGTGCCGGGGGTGACGTCGGCGTCCTCCGCCTCGGCCAGTTCCCGCATCTCCTCGGAGACCGCCGCGCTGGGCAGCGGCTCCTCCTCGCCGGTGTAGCCGGGTTCCAGGCGCAGGTCGTCCTGGTCGGTGGGGAGCAGGTCGCCGGGACCGAGGTCGCCGGGGCGCAGGCGCTCGCTCCACGGGACCCACTCGGGGGCGAGGAGGGCGTCGGGGCCCGGCAGGAGGACGACCTCGTCGAGCGTGACGGCCTTGGCGCGGGAGGCGCGGGCCACCGTCACGGCCCAGCGCCAGCCCCGGTAGCCCAGCTCCTCGCAGTCGAAGAAGTGCGTGACAACGCGGTCGCCCTCGGACACCAGGCCGCTGTGCTCACCGACCACGCCGGGCGCGGCGGCCTCCTCGGCGGCGGCGCGTGCGAGGTCGACGGCCTCGGCGCACAGGCGGTCGGGGGTGCGGCTTCGCGTGGTCGCTGCGCTCACAGGTATCGCTTCTCTCCTACGCCGTCTCATCGAGTGCGGCTGCCTCCGGCGGTTTCGCCTACGGAGCGGACCTGGGGACCGCATCGACGTCTGCATCCGCGCGCCCGGGCGCACCTCTGCCATCCATTCTGCGTTATGGCTGAGATAGGCACGCTACACCGGGCGGGATTCGTGGATTCCCCGACCCGGCCACCCGCCCCGGCCGAGTGGCGGTCGCGGAACCCCGTTCCGAAGCCCCGGCGGGCCCCGATCAGAGCTTTGTACGCCGCCACACGCGTACGGAGGGCACTATCGAAGCCGATCTCGGGGCACTATGAACGTCGTGGCAGCCGCGGACAAGGTAGAGGGTCGGGGCGGCGGTTCGGGCCGGGTGGGAGGTGCCGTCCGCTCGGTGGGCCGCGCCCTGCACCTTCCGGTCACCGGTACGGCGCGCGGCATCCGCAAGGTGACGCACGCGCACGGGGCCGGCGAGTCGGGCCTGGGCAAGCTGATCGAACTGCACGCGGTGAACGGCGCCGGCGATGTGATGATCACCGTCGCGCTCGCCTCCACCGTGTTCTTCTCCGTGCCCACCGACGAGGCACGCGGGCGGGTCGCGCTGTACCTCGCCATCACGATGGCGCCGTTCACGGTGCTCGCCCCCGTCATCGGGCCCCTGCTGGACCGGCTGCCGCACGGGCGGCGGGCGGCGATGGCCGGGGCGATGCTCGCGCGGGCGCTGCTCGCGCTGATCATCTCGGGCGCGGTGGCGACCGGCAGCCTGGAGCTGTATCCGGCGGCGCTGGGCGTGCTGGTGGCGTCGAAGGCGTACGGCGTGATCAGAAGCGCCGTCGTGCCCCGGCTGCTGCCGCGCGGGTTCTCGCTGGTGAAGGCCAACTCCCGGGTGACCCTCGCGGGGCTGCTGGCCACCGGTGCCGCCGCCCCGGTCGCGGCGGGGCTGCACGCCATGGGCGACCCGTGGCCGCTGTACGGCTCCTTCGTGATCTTCGTGGGCGGAACGATCCTGTCGTTCTCCCTGCCGCCCACGGTCGACTCGGCCAAGGGCGAGGGCAGGGCGCTGCTCGCGGCCGACGAGGAGCACCGGCACGGCTCGCGCCGCACCCCGCCGAAGCGGCCGGGGCTGCGGACCGTCGGGCCCGCCGTCACGCACGCGCTCGGCGCCAACGCCGGCCTGCGCTGCCTGTCCGGCTTCCTTATCTTCTTCCTCGCGTTCCTGCTGCGTGAGCACCCTCTGACCGGGGAGAGCGCGGCGGTGTCGCTGGGCGTGGTGGGGGTCGCGGCGGGCACGGGCAACGCGCTGGGGACGGCCGTGGGGGCATGGCTGAGGTCCCGCGCCCCGGAGATCATCATCGTGACCGTGGTCGCGGTGGTCCTCGGTGCCGGGGTGATCGCCGCCGTGTTCTTCGGGGCGTTCCTGGTGGCCTGCCTCGCCGCGGTCGCCGGGTTCGCGCAGGCCCTGGCCAAGCTGGCGCTCGACGCGCTGATCCAGCGGGACGTGCCGGAGGCGGTGCGGACCTCGGCGTTCGCCCGCTCGGAGACGCTGCTCCAGATGGCGTGGGTGTTCGGCGGCGCGGTCGGCATCGTGATGCCGCTCAACGGCACGGTGGGGCTGCTGACCGGCGCCGCGTTCGTGGCCGTCGGCTGGCTGAGCACCTTGCGGGGGCTGCTCGCCTCGGCCCGGCACGGCACCCGGGCCCGGGCCCAGGTGGCGTGACGGCCCCGGCACGGCGGTCGGACGCGGGCGCGGGTGGCGTGACGATCCGGGTACGGGCCGCCCGGCCGCGGGCACGCCCGGCGTAACGAACCGGGCACGCCGCACCCCGCGTGGGCGGTCGGCCACGGGCGCCCGATAGCCTTCGGCCATGACCACGCTGCAATCCGTTGTGCGACGCCGCCGCGCCGTCGCCGCCGCCGGCGCCGTTTCCGCCGGACTGCTCGCCCTGTCGGCCTGCGACAAGCCGACACCCGTCGCGACGATCACCGTCGGCAGGAGCTCGGTCAACGCCGAGGCCCTCTGCTACAACGACGGCAAGGCCCTCGACGACAAGTCGCTGGCGAAGTGCGTCAAGAAGGCCGGCGACGTCGAGTCGATCAAGGTCGGCCAGGACGAGACCGTCCGCGTCGGCGTCGACCCGAAGATCGCGGACGCCGGCTGGGTCCTCCTGGTGAACGGCCGCCAGTTCACCGACACCAGCAAGGAGACGTACCGGACGATCCCGAGCAGCGCCTTCTTCAACACGCAGTACGGCACCCAGGGCAACACCAACACGGTGTCCATCCGCATGGGCGGCAAGTCGAACGACGGCGTCTGGTCCTTCAAGCTGAAGAAGGCCTGATCACGACGGCGGTACGGGTCCTGGTCGCCACCGCGGTCCCCGTCGAGCGGGACGCGGTGGCCCGGGCGCTGCCCGCGGCCGAGGAGATACGGCTGCCGGGCGCGGTGCTGTGCCGTACGGCCGCCGGCTGGGACCTGCTGGCCGCCGGGGTCGGCCCGGCGCTCGCCGCCGCGTCCACCGCGGGTGCCCTCACCGCCGCCGCGCTGGCCGGCCGGCCCTACGGCCTGGTGATCTCGGCCGGGATCGGCGGCGGCTTCGCGCCCGGCGCGCCCGTCGGCTCCCTCGTCGTCGCCGACGCGGTCACCGTGGCCGACCTCGGCGCCGAGACCGCCGACGGCTTCCTGCCGGTCACCGAACTCGGGTTCGGAACCGTCACCCACCGCCCGCCGGAATCACTCGTACGAGTCGTGTCCGAGGCCACCGGCGCCCGTACCGGCACCATCCTGACCGTCTCCACCGTGACCGGCACCGCCGCCCGCGCCGCCGCCCTGCGTGCCCGGCACCCCGGCGCGCTCGCCGAGGGCATGGAGGGGTTCGGGGTGGCCGAGGCCGCCGCCGCGCACCGGGTGCCCGTGCTGGAGATCCGCGCCGTCTCCAACCCCGTCGGGCCCCGCGACCGTGCCGCCTGGCGCATCGGCGACGCCCTCGCCGCCCTCACCGAGGGCTTCGGGAAGCTGGCGCCCGCACTGGAGAGGAAGCTGGCGCCCGCACTGGAGAGTTGGAACCCGCATGAGCACTGAGCCGCTGAGCACCGAGCCGGCGGGCGTCGAACCGCTGAAGATCGCGTACTCGCCCTGCCCCAACGACACCTTCGTCTTCGACGCCCTCGCCCACGGGCGCGTCCCCGGCGCCCCCGCGCTGGACGTGACCTTCGCCGACATCGACATCACCAACGGCATGGCCGAGCGCGGCGAGTCGGACGTGCTGAAGGTGTCGTACGCCGTCCTGCCGTACGTTCTCGACACGTACGCGCTGCTGCCGTGCGGCGGCGCGCTGGGCCGGGGCTGCGGACCGCTGGTCCTCACCCGCGAGCCGGGCGCCGACCTCACCGGACGTACGGTCGCGGTGCCCAGCGAGAAGTCCACCGCCTACCTGCTGTTCCGCCTGTGGGCCGCGGACACGCTGCCCGGCGGGGTCGGCGAGATCGTCGTCCTGCCGTTCCACGAGATCATGCCGGCCGTACGGGACGGCAAGGTGGACGCCGGACTGGTCATCCACGAGGCCCGCTTCACCTATCAGGACTACGGGCTGCACAAGCTCGCCGACATGGGCGAGCACTGGGAGCTGACCACCGGGCTGCCGATCCCGCTCGGCGCGATCATCGCCCGGCGCGCGCTGGGCGCCGAGACGCTCGGCCGGCTCGCCGAGTCCGTCCGCGCCTCGGTGCGGGCCGCCTGGGACGACCCGGAGGCCTCCCGCCCGTACGTCCTGGCGCACGCCCAGGAGATGGACCCGGCCGTCGCCGACCAGCACATCGGGCTGTACGTCAACGAGTTCACCGCCGGCCTCGGCGAGGACGGTTACGCCGCGGTCCGCGGACTGCTCACGCGCGCGGCGGCCGAGGGGCTCGTACCACCCCTCGGCCCGGACGCGCTCGCGTTTCCCTGACGGCGACGGCTCTCTAGACGTCCAGCTGGTCGGCGACCGCGCGGAGCAGGCCGGCGATCTTCTTGCCGGAGACCTTGTCGGGGTAACGGCCCTTCTCCAGCTGCGGGGTGATGTTCTCCAGGAGAGTCGTCAGGTCCTGCACGATCGAGGCCAGCTCGTCCGGCTTCTTGCGCTGGGCCGCGGCGACCGACGGCGTCGGGTCGAGCACGATGACCGACAGCGCCTGGTCGCCGCGCTGGCCGGCGACCACCCCGAACTCCACGCGCTGGCCCGGCTTGAGCACATCGACTCCGGCGGGGAGAACAGAGGAATGAACGAAGACGTCACCGCCGTCGTCGCGGGAGAGGAAGCCGAAGCCCTTCTCGCTGTTGAACCACTTGACCTTGCCGGTAGGCACGTCTGTCCTCGTCCTCGTACTCGTTGGGGGAATGCTTCGGAAACGGCTCTTGATAGCACAGAGCGGGTCGACCGTGACCCGCCGCTACCAAGGCTAATGGTCTGCGGGCCGGTGACAAGACGGCCCCCGGCTGTTCTCTCGCGCCAGGAACTACCCTGGTCCGGTGCGTGACAAAACCCAACCGAATTCCACCGCGCCCGGTGACGGACTGATCCGCGCCGGTGCCGTCGTCTTCTTCGTCGGGGCGGTGGCCACCCTGGTCACGGTGGCACCGATGCTGCTCGGCGCGACGCCCTTCCCGACGTACATGTTCGGCCTGAGCATGCTCATGGCCGTCGGATTCCTCGTCGCCGGCGCCGGTGTCCTGCGGTCCGTCGCCGCGGGACGGCGTCAGGCGAGGGACGCCTCCCGGTAGCCGGCGAACCACGCCGGGAACGCCGACAGGTCGTCCAGGACGACGTCCGCCCCGGCCGCGCGCAGCTCCTCGGCCGGGCACGGGCCGGTCGCCACGGCCACCGACAACGCCCCCGCCGTGCGGGCCCCGCGCACGTCGCCGACGTGGTCGCCCACGTACACGCCCGCGCCGTGCTCGCGCAGCGCCACCGCCTTCTGCTCGGCCCACAGGTCACCGACGACCACGTCCGGCTCGATGCCGAGGTGGGCCAGGTGCAGTTCGGCGTTCGGCTCGTACTTCGCCGTCACCACCATCGTCCTGCCGCCGGCCGCGCGGACCGCGTCGATCGCCTCCCGGGCCCCGTCCATGGCCGGCGTCGCGGTGATGGCCCTCGACGGGTACATCTCCCGGTACAGATCGGCCATCACCGGCACCTGATCGGCCGGGAACCAGTGGATCAGCTCCTCGGCGAGCGGCGGCCCCAGCCGGGTCACCGCCAGATCGGCGTCGATGAAGGTCCCCGTCCGCTCCGACAGCGCCAGATAACAGGCACGGATGCCCGGCCGCGAGTCGATGAGGGTCATGTCCAGGTCGAACCCGACGGTCAGTGAGGAAGCCATACCCCACATTCTGCCGGTCCCCGGCAGGGGCGCGGGAACCGCGCGAGCACCCAACGACGCACCCGGACCGCACCGCCGGGCCGACGGCGTCACTTCCGCTGCGAGCGCCACGCCAGGAACAGCGCCGTGGCCACCGCCGCTCCCCTGACCACCCACGGCCACGTCTCCCCGACGGCGTCGTTCAGGTGGCCCTGGGCGATCGGCTCCCCCCACCGGCCCTCGTTGCGCCCCCACAGCCACACCACCCCGGCCGCGACCGCCGTACCGGGCAGCACCAGCACCGCGCACTTCGTCTCCGCGGGCGTCAGCCGCCGGGAGCCGTAGGCGATCAGCCAGCCCAGCAGCAGCGGGATCCAGTTGCCGAACACGGCACCGGCGACCAGCGCGGCGGCCCCGAGCAGCAACAGCGGGTTGGACCAGCCGGCCGCGAACCGGGGAAGGCGGCGCCGGCCGGTCCCGGCCACGACGCCGGCTTCGGTCCCGTCCCCGTCCCCGTCTCCGTCCCCGCCGGACTCCGCCACCGTCCCGGCCTTGCGAGCACCGGCCCCGTCGGCCTTCCGGACGTCCGCCCCCGCGGCCTCCGGCGGCCGTCTGAGCAGCTCCGGGATCTCCACCCCGCCGACGAACCCCGGCACCGGATCGAGGTCCGGCGACGGGCCGCCGGCGCTCATCCGCCACCAGTCGGGCGCCGCCACCGTGTCCCCCAGCTCGTGCGCGGGCGCGAGATGCGGCGGGGAGGACGCGGCGGGCGGGGCCGGCTCGGCGGCGCGCGGACGCGGCACGGCCCGCCCCCACCGGCCCCGCGCCGACTCCGGCGGTGCCGCGGGCCCCCGTCCCGGCGCCCGCTCCCGGTCCGCGGGCTGCGCCGGCACGGCGGTGCTGGGCGGCTGCGGTCCCCCGGCGGCGCCGTCCGCCGCCGAGACGACCTCGTCGGGGGTGCCCAGGCGCTCCAGGATGCGGCGGACGGCGGCGGGCGAGTCCACCGTCGTCCTCGCCCGCGACCGGTCGATCTCGTTGCGCAGCTCCGACACGAGCCGCATCCGGGTGGCCGACGGCAGCTGCCGTCGCTGCGCGATGTCCCCGACGCGGCTCAGATACTCGTAGACGACCTGGTCGCTCTCGATCCCCACGAAACCCCTCCGGGGTGACGCCGACTGAAACCCGTGAGGACCGTACCGCTTCTTTCCCGGCGCCCCCGGCACGGGGAAGTCCGCTACCGTTGGCCGGATGAGCCCCGAGGCCCACTCAGTCCCTCGGTCCCTCGCGGAAGCGCTCCGCGCCAGGGACGACGCCTCCCTGGCCGCGCTGCTGCGCAGCCGCCCGGACCTCATCACCCCCGTCCCCACCGACCTGACCCAGCTCGCCACCCGCGCCGGCACGCGGGCCTCGGTGCTGCGCGCGCTGGAGCGGCTGGACCGGTTCGCGTTGCAGACGGCGGAGGCGCTCGCGGTGGCCCCGGACCCGGCGTCCTACGACACACTGCTGGGACTGATGGCGGGGGACGCCGTGGACGAGGCGGTGGCCGCCGCGCTGCCGCGGGCCCTGGGCACCCTGCGCGAGCAGGCGCTGGTGTGGGGCGACGACGTCCGGCTGCGGCTGGTGCGCACCGCCCGCGAGCTGCTCGCGCCGTCCCCGCAGCATCCGTCGCCGACCGGGCTGGGCCCCACCGTGCAGGAGGCCACCTCGGGCATGTCGCCGGGCCGGATCCAGGAGATCGTGACGACGGCGGGGCTGGCGTCGACGCATGACTCGGTGTCCGCGGTGACCGCGCTCACCGGGCTCTTCACCCATCGCAAGAAGATGGCGAAGCTGCTCGCCGGGGCGCCGGAGGCCGCCCGTGAGGTGCTGTCCCGGCTGGTGTGGGGGCCGCCGTACGGGCAGGTCACCGCGGATCCGGCCGCGCATCTGCGCTGGCTGCTGGACCGTGGGCTGCTCCTGCCGACGGCCCCCGGCACGGTCGTCCTGCCCCGCGAGGTGGCCCTGCATCTGCGGGAGGGCCGCGCCCACCGCACGCCCGAACCGCTGCCGCCCGCGGTGGCGCCGGCCGCGACGCACAGCCCGCAGGTGGTGGACGCGACGGCCGCCGGGCAGGCGTACACCGCCCTGGCCACCGTCGAGGAGCTGCTGAAGGACTGGGACGAGGGCGGCCCGGCGGTGCTGCGGGCGGGCGGGCTGAGCGTCCGTGACCTGAAGCGGACCGCCGTCGCCCTGGACGTGTCGGAACCGGTCGCCGCGTTCTGGGTCGAGCTGGCTTACGCGGCCGGTCTGATCGCCTCCGACGGCGAGGCCGACGAGCGGTACGCGGCCACGCCCGCCTACGACGAGTGGCTTCGGACGCCCCCCGCCGAACGCTGGGGCCGGCTCGCCCAGGCCTGGCTGACGGCCACCCGCGCCCCGGGGCTGATCGGCGGCCGGGACGCCAAGGACCGCACGCTGTCGGCGCTCGGCCCGGGCCTGGACCGGTCCGCCGCGCCCGAGGTACGGCACCGGGTGCTGGCCCTGCTGGCGGCGCTGCCGCAGGGCGCGGCCCCGGACGCCGGGTCGGTGCTGTCCCGGCTGCGCTGGGAGCACCCGTTGCGCGGCCCCGCGAGTACCGCCCCGCGCGAGCGCGGCGGCGCGTGGGGGAAGGACGGCGGCGAGGAGGATCTGCGCTCCCGGCTCGCCCGCTGGACCCTGACGGAGGCCGAGCTGCTGGGCGTCACCGGGCGGGGCGCCCTGTCGGCGCACGGCCGCGCGCTGCTCGGGGCACCCCCCGCCGGTTCCGGTTCCGGCGCCCGCTCCGGTGCCGCCCGGCCCGCCGCGCCCGAGGCCGGGCCGCCGGTGCCCGGCTCCCCCGCACCCGGTGGTGCGTCCGCTTCCGGCGCATCCGGCGCCGCGGACCCGGCCGGACCCGGTGACAAGCTGCCCGTGCACCATCACCGGCCCGCCGTCCGGCTCGCGCCCCTCTCCGGCACCGACCAGGCCGCCGCGACCGCCGCCGCGGCCCGGCTGCTCGCCCCGCTGCTGCCCGAGCCCCTGGACCACGTGCTGCTCCAGGCCGACCTGACCGCGGTCGCCCCCGGCCCGCTGCGCCGTCCCCTCGCGGACATGCTGGGGGTGCTCGCGGACGTGGAGTCCAAGGGCGGCGCGACCGTGTACCGGTTCACCCCGGCGTCCGTGCGCCGCGCCCTGGACGCCGGCCGGGCCGCCGCCGACCTGCACGCCTTCCTCGCCGAGCACTCCCGCACCCCGGTCCCGCAGCCGCTCACCTACCTCATCGACGACGTGGCCCGCAGACACGGCCACCTGCGGGTCGGCGCGGCCTCCGCGTACGTCCGCTGCGACGACGACGCCCTGCTGAACGAGATCCTCGCCGACCGGCGCGCCGCCGGCCTGCGCCTGCGCCGCCTCGCCCCGACCGTGCTGGCCTCGCAGAACGACCCGGTGACGCTGCTGGAGGGGCTGCGCGGCATGGGGTACGCGCCCGCCGCCGAGTCCGCCGAGGGCGACGTGCTGATCGCCCGCGCCCACGCCCACCGCACCCCGCCGCGCGCCGCGCCCGAGCCGGTGCCGGAGGGGCCGCCGCCGCCCGACGCCACGCTCCTCGCGGCGGCGGTCCGCGCGATCCGGGCCGGTGACCTGGCCGCCACCACCCCGCGCAAGGCCGTCGACGGCTCCCCGGCGGGCGGCGAGCTGCCCCGCACGTCCTCCGCCGACACCCTGGCCACCATGCAGGCCGCCGTCCTGACCGGCGACTCCGTGTGGATCGGCTACGTCAACGCCGAGGGTGCCGCCAGCCAGCGGGTCATTGCGCCGATCCGGGTCGAGGGCGGCTTCGTGACGGCGTACGACCACACGGCGGACGAGGTGCGGACGTATCCGCTGCACCGGATCACGGGGGTCGCCGAGCTGGCGGAGGAGTGAGACCGCCCCGGTAACGCCACCGGCCCCGGGAACCTGGGGGGAACCCCGCCGGATGAGGCACACTGGACGTTTGGCTATTGCGGAAAGGGTGTGCCGCGCGTGAACGGTCCACTGATCGTCCAGTCCGACAAGACCCTGCTCCTGGAGGTCGACCACGAGCGGGCCGGTGACTGCCGGCGCGCCATCGCGCCCTTCGCCGAGCTGGAGCGGGCACCCGAGCACATCCACACCTACCGGGTGACCCCGCTGGGCCTGTGGAACGCGCGCGCCGCCGGCCACGACGCCGAGCAGGTCGTGGACGCCCTGGTGGAGTACAGCCGGTACCCGGTGCCGCACGCGCTGCTCGTCGACATCGCCGAGACGATGGACCGCTACGGCCGCCTCACCCTCAGCAAGCACCCCGCGCACGGACTCGTCCTGACCACCACAGACCGCCCGGTGCTGGAGGAGGTGCTGAAGTCCAAGCGGATCGCCCCGCTGGTCGGCACCCGCCTCGACGCGGACACCGTGGCCGTGCACCCCTCGGAGCGGGGGCAGATCAAGCAGACGCTGCTGAAGCTGGGCTGGCCGGCCGAGGACCTCGCCGGGTACGTCGACGGTGAGGCGCACCCCATCGACCTGCTGGAGGACGACTGGGCGCTGCGGCCGTACCAGAAGCAGGCCGTGGAGAACTTCTGGCACGGCGGCAGCGGCGTCGTGGTGCTGCCCTGCGGCGCCGGGAAGACGCTGGTCGGAGCCGGGGCGATGGCCCAGGCCCGGTCCACCACCCTGATCCTCGTCACCAACACCGTCTCGGCCCGGCAGTGGAAGCACGAGCTGGTGAAGCGGACGTCGCTGACCGAGGAGGAGATCGGCGAGTACAGCGGGACGCGCAAGGAGATCCGTCCCGTCACCATCGCCACCTACCAGGTCCTCACGACCCGGCGGAAGGGCGTCTACCCGCACCTGGAGCTGTTCGACTCCCGGGACTGGGGGCTGATCGTCTACGACGAGGTGCACCTGCTGCCCGCGCCCGTCTTCAAGTTCACCGCCGACCTCCAGGCGCGGCGGCGCCTGGGGCTGACGGCGACCCTGGTCCGCGAGGACGGCCGCGAGTCGGACGTGTTCTCGCTGATCGGGCCGAAGCGGTTCGACGCGCCCTGGAAGGAGATCGAGGCGCAGGGCTACATCGCGCCCGCCGACTGCGTCGAGGTCCGCGTCAACCTCACCGACGCCGAGCGGCTCGCGTACGCCACCGCCGAGGCCGAGGAGAAGTACCGCTTCTGCGCGACCACCGCCACCAAGCGGAAGGTCACGGAGGCGATCGTCCGCCGGTTCGCGGGGCAGCAGATCCTGGTCATCGGCCAGTACATCGACCAGCTGGACGAGCTGGGCGAGCATCTGAACGCGCCCGTCATCAAGGGCGAGACCTCCAACGCGCAGCGGGAGAAGCTCTTCGAAGCCTTCCGCCAGGGCGAGATCAGCGTGCTGGTGGTGTCGAAGGTCGCCAACTTCTCCATCGACCTGCCGGAGGCCACGGTCGCCGTCCAGGTGTCGGGGACGTTCGGCTCCCGGCAGGAGGAGGCCCAGCGGCTCGGCCGGGTGCTGCGCCCCAAGGCCGACGGCCACCAGGCGCACTTCTACTCGGTCGTCGCCCGCGACACCCTCGACCAGGACTTCGCCGCCCACCGCCAGCGGTTCCTGGCGGAGCAGGGGTACGCGTACCGGATCATGGACGCGGACGAGATCCTGGCGGAGGGCTAGGGCCTCTCGTTCGGCCTAGAAGAACGCGTAGCTGTCCATCCAGCCCTTGGTCGTGCCGGACTTTCCGTAGTACCAGGTGACGCCCTTCTTGTACGCCGTGCAGTACACGCGCACCTTGCTGCCCGCGAAGACGGACTTCTTCACCTTGTAGGTGTAGCCGGGGCCGGTGTGCATGTCGGCGTGGTCCCACTGGACGACCGGGTAGGTGGCGTCCTTGATGTTCTTGGTGCACCCGGACGAGTCCACGGCGAAGGCGCCGGGCGCGGCCAGGACGGTGGCGCCCAGGGCGAGGGCGGTGGCGGTGGTCAGAGCGCCCACCGCCTTACGGATCGGAAGCGTCGAGAACGGCATGCGGTATCCCCGTTCGTTCGGTCGTGAGGTTCGGACAACGGTTGATCATGCTGTCACACGAGCCGGCCCGTCCGAACGGGCAACAGGAACGGCAGCAGGAACGGCAGCAGGGCGTACGGGGCCGCCAACGGCTGCTGCCACCACGGCAGCTCCAGGTCCAGGGAGCCGTGGTGGGGGACCAGCCACATCGTGCGGGCGGTGAAGACGAGGGCCACCAGCACGGCCGTACGGGTGCGGCCCTCCGCCCGCAGCACCGCGAGCAGCGGCACGCACCACACCCAGTGGTGGGTCCAGCTGACCGGGCAGACCAGCAGGGCCGTGAACGCGGTCAGCAGGACGCCGTGGCTCTCCCGGCGGGCACGGCGGGCCAGCGCGAGGCCCGCCACCGCGACCGCCGCCGCCGGCAGCGCCCAGGCGAGGCCCGGCGCGGGGTCGTGCAGGGCCCGCGCGAGCAGCCCCCGCAGGGACTGGTTGTCCACGATCCACGCCTTGCCGACCCGGCCGGTCTCGTACAGCCGCCGGGTCCAGAAGTCGGCGCTCGCCGCGGGGAGCAGCAGGAAGCCGAGCAGGACGGTGGCGGCGAGACCGGCCGCCGCCGTGGCCGCCTGCCGCCGGCGTCCGCGCAGCAGCAGGTAGACCAGGAAGAGGACCGGGGTGAGTTTGACACCGGCCGCCACGCCGAGGGCCAGGCCCCGGGCGCGGGCGCCGGGCGGCCGGGTCAGGTCCCACAGGGTCAGGCAGACGACGGCCAGGTTGACCTGGCCGAACAGGACCGTCTGGAACACCGGTTCCAGCCAGAGCGCGGCGGCGGTGGCCGTGCACAACCGGGCCGGGGACAGCGGGCGGGAGGCCAGACGGCCGGAGAGGGCGACCAGGCCGGCGAGCAGAGCGGCGTTGCCCGCCAGGGAGGCCGCCTTCAGGACGGGCAGGGGGAGCCAGGCCGCGGGGACGAAGAGGAGGGCCGCGAAGGGCGGGTAGGTCGCCGGGAGCCGCCACCCGGTGACCGTGAAGCCGTACAGGTCGCCGCCGTGGGCCGCGGCGGCCCCCTCGGCCCGGTACACCAGCAGGTCGGCCATCGGGGCCCGCTGCACCACGCACAGGGCGGCGAAGCAGCCGAGGGAGAGCGCCAGGAGGAGCACAGGCAGGACGGGCAGAACGGACGCGGGAGGGGCAGGGGCCGGGGGGAGGGCCGGGAGGAGAGGCGTCACCGTCCGTTTCCGCACGGATGTGACCTTATGTCGATCTTCGGTGCCGCGCGTGCCGAGAATCCCCGCGGCACCGATGTGCGGCCCCGATATTCGGTGGCCCCCGCCCGTCGGCCCCTCTACAATCTCCGCTCTTGCCCGCCTCCGCCACGGAGCGCCGCCGCCCGGCCGGAAACCGGACGGCATCGTCACAGCCCACGCAGCAGGCCCACCGGAGGCACCCCCTTGTCCACGCCCACCGACGACCCCCTCGCCCGCGAACGCGCCCACCTCGCCGCTTCCCGTGCCGCCCTGCGCGCCATGCGGGAGGACGCGGAAGCCCTGGACATCCGGGACGTCACCGCGAACTGGGTCAACGCCGAAGTGCTCGCCCGGCAGATCGAGGCGCGCGTCAAGGCACTGGCCGACCTCAGCGGCACCCCGCTGTTCTTCGGCCGCCTCGACTACCGGGAACAGCGGTGGGAGACGGGCGGACGCTTCTACATCGGGCGGCGGCACGTGCACGACGCCCACGGCGACCCCATGGTCATCGACTGGCGCGCACCGGTCTCGCAGCCGTTCTACCGGGCGTCCCGCAAGGACCCCATGGACGTCGGGCTGCGCCGCCGCTTCGGCTACACGGGCGGGGACCTCACGGCGTACGAGGACGAGCACCTCGGTGACCCGGCCGACCCGGCCGGCCCGATGGAGGACGGCCCCACCAGCAAGCTGCTCCAGCAGGAGATCGAACGGCCGCGCGTCGGCCCGATGCGGGACATCGTCGCCACCATCCAGCCCGAGCAGGACGAGATCGTCCGCAGCGGGCTCGGCGGCACCGTCTGCGTGCAGGGAGGGCCGGGGACCGGCAAGACGGCCGTCGGCCTGCACCGGGTGGCCTACCTGCTCTACGCCCACCGCGAGCGGCTGGCCCGCACCGGCACCCTCGTCATCGGACCGAACCGGTCCTTCCTGCACTACATCGAACAGGTCCTGCCCGCCCTGGGCGAGCTGGCCGTGCAGCAGGCCACCGTGGACGACCTCGTCGCCCATGTGGAGGTGCGCGGCACCGACGACGCGCCCGCCGCCGTCGTCAAGGGCGACGCCCGGATGGCCGAGGTGCTGCGCCGGGCCCTGTACTCCCACGTGACCATGCCGGCCGAGCCGGTCGTGGTGGTGCGGGGCTCCCGGCGCCGGCGGGTCCCGGCGTACGAGCTGGAGGACATCGTCCGCGAGCTGCTGGCGCGGGACATCCGCTACGGGGCCGCCCGCGAGGCCCTGCCGCAGCGCATCGCGCACGCGGTGCTCGTGCAGATGGAGCGGGCCGGGGAGGCCCCGGACGACCGGGTGCAGGACGCGGTCGCCCGCGACGCCGCGGTGAAGGCGGCCGTGAAGAGCGTCTGGCCGGCCGTCGACCCGGCGAAGCTGGTGCTGCGGCTGCTGACCGACGCGGAGTTCCTCGCCGAGCACGCCGCCGGACTCCTGGACGAGGACGAGCAGCGGACGATCCTGTGGGACAGGCCGGTGCGGAGCGTGAAGGCGGCCAGGTGGTCGGCGGCGGACGCCGTGCTGATCGACGAGGCGGCCGACCTGATCCAGCGCACGTCCTCGCTCGGCCATGTCGTCCTGGACGAGGCGCAGGACCTGTCCCCGATGCAGTACCGCGCGGTCGGCCGCCGCTGCACCACCGGCAGCGCGACCGTCCTCGGCGACCTCGCGCAGGGCACGACCCCGTGGGCGACCCGGAGCTGGGCGGAGGCGCTGGGCCACCTCGGCAAGCCGGACGGGGTCGTGGAGGAGCTGACGGCCGGTTTCCGCGTGCCGACGGACGTGATCACGTACGCCTCCCGGCTGCTGCCCCACATCGCGCCCGGCCTCACCCCGGTCGCCTCCGTCCGGGAGAACCCGGGCTTCTTCGAGATCCGTACGGTCGCGGAGCCGGCCGGTGTCGTCGCCGCCTGCGCCCAGCTGCTGCGCAACGAGGGCTCGACCGGCCTGATCGCGGCCGACGCCCGGATCCCGGAGCTGGCCGAGGCGCTGACCGCGGCCAACCTCGGATACCTGGGGCCGGGCGAGGAGACGACCCGGGAGACCCGGCTGACCCTCGTCCCGGCCTCCCTCGCCAAGGGCCTGGAGTACGACTACGTGGTCCTGGACGAGCCGCGGGCCGTGGTGGACGGCGAACCGGACGAACGCACGGGCCTGCGCCGGCTGTACGTGGCGCTGACCCGCGCCGTGTCGGGTCTGATCGTCACCCACGCGCACCCCCTGCCCGCCCAGCTCGCCGGGTAGCGCGCGACACGGCTAGTCGGCGTCGGCGTCCAGGGTCGTGCGCCAGCGGGTGACCGCGTCCGGCGAGACCGGGCCCTGCCAGCCGTCGGGGCGGGCCGCGCCGCCGATGTGGAACGCCGTGAGGCCGCCGGCCCGGAGCCGGGGCACGTGGTCGAGCCGGAGGCCGCCGCCCACCAGGATCTGCTGCGCGTACCCGGGTTCGCCCCCGCGTGCCGCCTCGGCGAGCAGGGTGGGCAGGCCGTCGTCCACGCCGGTGGCGGAGCCGGCGGTGAGGTAGGTGTCCAGGCCGGGCAGGTCGGCGAGGTGTTTGCGCAGGGCGTCGCGGTCGGCGGCCCGGTCGATCGCCCGGTGGAACGTCCACGGGCAGCCGTCGAGCGCGGCCACGACCCGCTCCACCGCGGCCAGGTCGACACCGCCGGCCGCGTCCAGGAAGCCGAGCACGAACTGGTCGGCGCCGGCCGCCCGCAGCTCGCCGGCGACCCCGGCCAGCCGTGTCACGTCACCGGCGGCGAAGCCGTCCGCGAGGCGGAGCATCACGCGCAGGTCGATGTCGACGGCGGCGCGGATCGCGGCGACGGTGGCGGGCGAGGGGGTGAGCCCGTCGGCCGCCATCTCGGTGACCAGCTCCAGCCGGTCCGCGCCTCCGGCCTGGGCGGCGACCGCGTCCTCGGTGTCGAGGGCGATCACCTCCAGGACTGCACGCTTGCTCATGGCACCCCATTCCCTCCGCCACTACAGGTCTAGTCCAATCAAAGCGTACGCCGGAACGGGGACGTCCCTCACCCGAAACGGAACCCGGGCGCCCGTGGGCGGGCGGGCGGCGCGGCAGAATGCCGTCCATGGCCGATCTCGACGCCCTGCGCCTCCGTTTCGCCCGTGCCCTGGAAGCCGCCCGCGCCCCCGGCGGCGGCCCCGACCCCACGCCGTACGCCGACAACCTGCTCATCCGCTGGCAGGAGCCGCAGCGCCGCTACCACACGGTGGCCCACCTCACCGAGGTGCTCGACCACGTCGACACCCTGGCGCCCTGCGCCGCCGACCCGGACGTCGTCCGCCTGGCCGCCTGGTTCCACGACGCCGTCTACCTGCCCGAACGGTCCGAGAACGAGGAACGGTCCGCGCGGCTGGCCGAGCGCGCCCTGCCCGAGGCCGGCGTGCCCGGCGCGAAGACCGCCGAGGTGGCCCGGCTGGTCCGGCTCACCGTCACGCACGACCCGGCCGCCTCCGACCGCGACGGGCAGGTGCTGTGCGACGCCGACCTGGCCGTCCTGGCCGCGCCCCCGTCGGCGTACGCCGCCTACACCGCCCGGATCCGCGAGGAGTACCACTTCGTCCCCGACGCCGCCTTCCGCACCGGCCGTTCCGCGGTCCTGCGCCAACTCCTGGAGCTGCCAAGCCTGTTCCGCACGCCGTACGGCCAGGAGCACTGGGAGGCCACCGCCCGCCACAACCTGGCCGGCGAGCTGGAAATGCTGTCGACCTGAGAACGGCCCCCGCCGTACTGTGCGCGCATGCGGATGATGAGCGGGGACCAGGTGGACGCGGCCGTCGCGCACTGCACGGCGACACTGCGCGCGGGAGTGGACCGGGACTGGGAAGCGGTCCACGCGGCCGGCATGGAGTGGACCTGCCGTACGACGGCCTTCCACATCGCCCAGGCCTTCACCCACTACGCGAGCCGTCTCGCCAGCCGCGCCCAGGAGCGCTTCCCGCTGGCCCTCACCCTCCCCGAGGGCACCGACAACGCCGGACTGCTCCAGGTGATCGAGGCGACCGGCGCCCTGGTGGCCGCGGCCGTCCGCACCGCGCCGCCCGGGGTCCGCGCGTACCACCCCCACCCCTTCGGCACCGCCGACCGCGAGGGTTTCGCGGCGCTGGCCGTCAACGAGGCGCTCCTGCACACGCACGACATCGCCGGGGGGCTCGGCCTCGCCCACGAACCCGACCCGGACCTCGCCGCGGCCGTCCTCGCCTGGCTGTTCCCCCACGTCGAGCCCGGCCCCGAGCCCTGGCCGACCCTGCTGTGGGCGACCGGCCGCGGCGAACTGCCCGGCCGCGCCCGCGTCACCGACTGGACCTTGTACAACAACCTGGTCCTCCCCACCGAGCGCCTCCTCCTCACCGGCATCCGCCCCGCCGTCGCCGACGACGTGCGCCTCGGCGGCAGGGGCGGCCTGGACTGGCTCGGGGACGGCCCGCACGAGGGCACCCGGCAGGCCTGCTCGCATCTGATGAAGGCCTACGAAACAGGCGCCCACCGCCCGGAGTTCGGCGTCTTCGCCCTCGTCCGGCAGGAGGACGGCCGGGCGATCGGCGGCGTCTGCTTCCACGGCGCCCCGGACGACGAGCGCCGGGTGGAGATCGGCTACGACCTGATCGAGGGCGCCCGCGGCGACGGCTACGCGACCGAGGCGGTGCGCACCCTGACCGAGTGGGCGCTGGCCCGGGACGACGTCGACACGGTCGTCGCGACGGTCGAACCGGACAACGTCCCCTCGCAACAGGTGGCGGCCCGGGCCGGGTTCGTCCGGGCGACCGTGGACGAGGAGCGGACCGCCCACGAGGAGTACGACATGGACAGCGGCCTCCGGCTCTACGTGCGCCGCGCCTGACGCCCCTTCGGCCGGCGCAGCCCGGACGCCCGCAGCAGGCGCACCACCTCGCGGCTGCGCACCTCCACCGCCCCGGCGGCCACCGCGTCCGCGTACCGGTGCGACGGCAGGTCGTAGTGGTCGCGCTCGAAGGCCCGCCGCGGGACGCCCAGCGCCTCGGCGAACCGGTGCAGCTCGTCGTAGGACATATCGCTCACCAGGTGCGACCACATGCGCCCGTGTCCGGGCCAGGCCGGCGGGTCGATGTAGACGGTCATCGGCGCCTCACGAGGACGCCGTCCCGCCCGTCGCCGAGCTGAGCGAGCCCACCGGGGCGACCTTCACGCCCGCCTTGTGGCACACCCAGTGCGGATCGGGGCCCAGTTCCGGTTCCACCTCCAGGGCGTGGGGGTCGCCGCCCCCGCACACCGGGCACAGCGGCCAGCGGCCGTACCGGTCCAGCAGCGCGTCCTGCACGTCCTGCGCGACCAGCCCGGCGACATAGCCGGCGCCCTGCGGCCACTGCCCGACCCACCAGCGGCGCTGCACGACGGAGTCCTCCACCAGCGAGACCACGTCGGGCTCCGCGGCCCCACCCGCGACGAGGTCCGCGAGTACCAGGGCGCGGGCCGCGTGCAACGCCTGTTCCAGGGGGCTGATGGGATCCATGCACCCATTGTGCGCACTCTTGACCCGGCCAAGGAACCGAAAATATCTTTCAGGGGTGACCCAGGACCTGAAGGAAAGTTTCGGCAGTCCGGGCGGCTCCCTCGCCGCCAAGGTGCGCACCCTCGCCCCCTCCATGACCCGCTCCATGCAGCGCGTCGCCGAGGCCGTCGCGAGCGACCCGGCCGGCTGCGCCGCCCTCACGGTCACCGGCCTCGCCGGGCTCACCGGCACCAGCGAGGCCACCGTCGTGCGCACCGCCCGGCTGCTCGGCTACCCCGGCTACCGCGACCTGCGCCTCGCCCTCGCCGGACTCGCCGCCCAGCAGCAGTCCGGCCGCGCGCCCGCCATCACCACCGACATCGCGGTGGACGACCCCCTGGCCGACGTCGTCGCCAAGCTGGCCTACGAGGAACAGCAGACCCTCGCCGACACCGCCGCCGGACTCGACACCGGCCAGCTCGGCGCGGCCGTCACCGCGCTCACCGGCGCCCGGCGCACCGACGTGTACGGCATAGGAGCCTCCGGGCTCGTCGCCCAGGACCTCACCCAGAAGCTGCTGCGGATAGGGCTCATAGCCCACGCGCACAGCGACCCGCACCTCGCCGTGACCAACGCGGTGCAGCTCCGCCCGGGAGACGTGGCCATCGCCATCACGCACTCCGGGTCCACCGGGGACGTCATCGAACCGCTCCGGGCCGCCTTCGAGCACGGGGCGACGACCGTCGCCATCACCGGCCGGCCCGACTCCCCCGTCACCCAGTACGCCGACCTGGTGCTGACCACGTCCACCTCGCGGGAGTCGGAGCTGCGGCCCGCCGCGATGTCCTCCCGGACGAGTCAACTGCTCGTCGTGGACTGTCTGTTCGTGGGGGTCGCCCAGCGGACGTACGAGACGGCGGCGCCCGCGCTGGCCGCGTCGTACGAGGCACTGGCCCACCGCCACCGCAGTGCTTCGCGCTAGAACGTAGGACGGACCGTTCGCGGGGATCCGCGGGCTCACTGGGCTTGTCGCGCAGTTCCCCGCGCCCCGGAGCGGTTCACTGGCCCCCTGTCGAAAGAGCCCCCGGAGAGAGCCACCCCCCATGACCTCTCATGACCTGCGCACCGAACTGGCTTCCCTGACCACCGAGGCCTTCCGGCCCGAGCTGGCCGACATCGACCGGCTGCCCACCCTGGAGATCGCCCGGCTGATGAACGGCGAGGACGCGGGCGTGCCCGCCGCCGTCGCCACCCAGCTGCCGCGGATCGCCGCCGCCGTCGACGCCGTCGCCGCCCGCATGGCCCGCGGCGGACGGCTCGTCTACGCCGGAGCCGGGACCGCCGGCCGGCTGGGCGTGCTGGACGCCTCCGAGTGCCCGCCCACCTTCAACACCGATCCCGCCCAGGTCGTCGGCCTCATCGCGGGCGGCCCCGACGCCATGGTGACCTCCGTGGAGGGTGCCGAGGACTCCGGGGAACTGGCCCGCAGGGACCTCGACGCGCTGAAGCTGAACGCCGACGACAGCGTGGTCGGCGTCTCCGCCTCCGGCCGCACCCCCTACGCGGTCGGCGCCGTCGAGCACGCCCGCGCCCTGGGCGCCCTGACCGTCGGCCTGGCCTGCAACGAACACAGCGCGCTGGCCGCCGCCGCCGAGCACGGCATCGAGGTCGTCGTGGGCCCGGAGCTGGTCACCGGCTCCACCCGGCTCAAGGCGGGCACGGCCCAGAAGCTCGTGCTCAACATGCTGTCGACCATCACGATGATCCGGCTCGGCAAGACGTACGGGAACCTGATGGTCGACGTGCGCGCCTCGAACGACAAACTGCGGGCCCGCTCCCGCCGGATCGTCGCGCTCGCCACCGGAGCGGGCGACGAGGAGATCGAGAAGGCCCTCGCCCAGACCGGCGGCGAGGTCAAGCACGCGATCCTGGCCCTGCTCGCCGGAGTCGACGGCCCGACGGCCGCCCGCCTTCTGGAGGAGTGTGACGGCCATCTGCGCGCCGCGCTGGCGCACGCCCCCCGCTGACCCGCACGCTCGGGGCGTGCGCAACGACCCCGCCTCCACCGCGACCGCCGTCCTCGCCCGGGTGGGCGGCCCGGCCAACGTCGTCTCCGTGACCCACTGCATGACCCGCCTGCGGCTGACCCTCGCCGACCCGGCGGCCGGGGACGAGGAGGCCCTGCGGGCCCTGCCCGGCGTGCTCGGGGTGGTGAGCGGCGGGGACGTGTGGCAGATCGTGCTCGGGCCCGGGGTGGTCGACGCGGTCACGGCCGAGGTGCGGACGCTGCTGGCCGCACCGGCCGCCGACGGCGCCGCCCCCGGTGCGCCGGCCGCCCCGGGCACCCGGGCCCCGGGAGGCGACCGGGCCCCCGAGGACCTCCTGCGGCACCTCGGCGCCGGCCCCGAGGCCGCCGCCGGCCAGGACACCCGCACTTCGGCGGCCGATCGGCACCGCGACGCCACCCCCGTCCGCACCGCCCTGCGCCGCGTCGCCCACGTCTTCGTCCCGCTGATCCCCGCCCTCATCGGCTGCGGCATCCTGGCCGGGCTCAACGGCCTGCTGCTGAACACCGGCCTGCTGCCCGCGCTCACCCCCGCCCTGTCCGCGATCGCCTCCGCGTTCATGGCGCTGATCCCGGTGTTCGTCGGCTACAACACGGCGAAGGAGTTCGGCGGCACGCCCGTGCTGGGCGGGGCGGTCGCGGCGGTCGTGGTGTACCCGGGCGTGGCGAAGGTGACGGCGTTCGGTGTGCATCTGGCGCCCGGGCAGGGCGGCGTGCTCGGCGCGCTCGCGGCGGCGTTCCTGGCCACACGGGTGGAGAAGTGGTGCCGGGGCCGGGTCCCGGGCGCGCTGGACGTGCTGCTGACCCCGGCCGTGACGGTCCTCGTCGCCGGCCTGGTGACGCTGTACGGCCTGATGTACGTGGCCGGCACGGTGGCGACGGCGATCGGCACGGCCGCGACCTGGCTGCTCGCCACCACCGGGGCCCTCGCCGGGCTGCTCCTCGGCGGCCTGTTCCTCCCGCTGGTCATGCTGGGCCTGCACCAGGCCCTGATCCCGCTGCACGCCACCCTCATCGAACAGCAGGGCTACACGGCCCTGCTGCCGCTGCTGGCGATGGCGGGCGCCGGCCAGGTGGGCGCGGCCCTCGCGGTCTACGTCCGCCTCCGCCACGACGTCCCGCTGCGGACGACCATCAGGTCGGCGCTCCCGGCGGGCCTGCTGGGGGTCGGCGAACCCCTCATCTACGGCGTCTCCCTGCCGCTCGGCCGGCCGTTCCTGACCGCCTGCGCGGGCGGGGCGGCGGGCGGGGCGTTCATCGGCTTCTTCGCCATGCTCGGCACCCGGGTGGGCGCCACGGCGATCGGCCCGTCGGGCTGGGCCCTGTTCCCGCTGCTGGCCGGGAACCGCGGCCCGGCCCTGCTGGCCGCGGTCTACGCGGGCGGCCTCCTCACCGGCTACCTGGTGGGCTTCCTGGCCACCTACGCCACCTTCCGCCCCGCCCCCACCGGCACCTCCACACCCCCGACCGCCCCGGCCCCCGCCGCCTGACACTGGAGCCGGCCCGGCGGTATCAGGTCCAGATCCCAGGCGTGACCGCCGAAGGCGCGCAGCGACTCGTAGCGTTCAAGGGCCTTGCCCACCCCGCGCGGGGGGGGGCGGTGCAAGCGGTCCAGCTCGACAGGCGCTTGCCCACGGTAACGACGACCAGTTGCTGAGGGCGCTCGGCCTGCGCGGCGGTCGGAGCCACGGCCAGCGTCGCCCACAGCCGCTTCTCGACGCGCTCACGGGTGCCGGAGACCAAAGCGTTCCAGCACGGTCACCCCTGGCAGCACCACCTTCTTGTCCACCAGTCGCTTGGTCGACGAGGTCGAACAGCAAGGTAGGGCGTTGTGGTGGGCACCGCCATCTCCCTGAGCGTCGGCGTGATTCGCGCGCGACGGTGCCAGGTGACCCAGCGGAGTATCAGGCGATCCCCGATCCCAGCCCAGAGCGTCACCTCATGTGTGTGATAGCTGGGCGGCCCGTACGGCAGCGGCGCGGGAGAAGTGGGTGCCGACAGCGGGGCGGTGCGAGTGAGCTGATTGGTCACCACCGGTGGATAGCGTCGGCAGGCTGCAACCCCCATCTCACGGCTTGCCCGCTGGTTCGGTCACTCCCAGGACCAGCCCTGGTTGGTTGGCCGATCCGTCGCAGCGGAATTGAGCGGCCTATGCGCCGTTGGCCGTACTTGTTGCCGATCGCATGGTGCAGCGCCTGCCGAGGCGGCGGTGTGCGGCGAACGCGGTGCCCAGAGAAAGGGTCGAACGATTTTAGTGGATTCGAGTCATCCGGTCAGCAGTTCTCTTGACCTGGCCGCTCCGATGGGGCAGGAGGCGAGGGCGAGCAGTGCACAAGATCGGCGGCAGCTGGTGGGCCTGGATGGTCTCCGCGGCCTGGCGGCCTTATACGTGGTCCTGTTCCACTGCTGGCTGTACACCTTCCCGGGATACCCCGACAGCTCGGCACCTCCGTGGCTGGAGGGCCTCATGTTCGGGCGCCTGGCCGTCGTCTTCTTTCTCGTGCTGTCCGGCTTCTCCCTGGCGATCTCTCCGGCCCGTCACGGCTGGCGGTCGGGCGGCGTCGGCCGGTTTCTGCGCCGTCGCGCCTGGCGCATCCTGCCTCCGTATTGGGCAGCGCTGGCCATGAGCCTAATAATTTCCTTGTCAATCGTGCCGGCTTCGCACTCTGGGCCACCCACTGGCACGACAATTCTGGTGTACGGCCTGGCCGCTCAGGACATGTTCACCGCCGCCACACCGAACGGCGCGTTCTGGTCGATCGGAGTGGAAGTCGAACTTTATCTCCTCTTCCCCCTTCTCCTTTTCGTTCGGCGCCGCGTGGGTGCGGCGGCCCTGGTTGCGTGCGTGACGATTCCGGTGATCGCCCGCGGCTTGGTGGCAGCGAACGCTTCTCCTGCGGAAGGCGACAACTGGCTCGCTCCACACCTCGCTCCCGTGTTCGTCGCAGGTCTGGTAGGCGCCGCAGTCGTCACCGCTTCGGACAGAGTTCGACGCCTGCCATGGGGATGGTTCGCTGCCCTGGCAGCCCTGCCTGTCCTGGCTCTCGGCGTCATACAAGGTTCTGTTTGGACGGTGAAACACTATTTCTGGATAGATCTCGCCATCGCTCCTGCCATGTCTCTGTTACTCGCTGCGGTCGCCACCGGCAGACCTGCCACCCTTGTGCGACTCCTGACCGCGCGCCCCATTCGAAGTCTCGGCAGCTTCTCATACAGCCTTTACCTGATCCATCTCCCCATCGTCATGACAGTGGTACGCCGCGTGGCACCCCCTTTTTTCTCGCCAGGCCTGCCCACGTTCTGGTTCACACTTATCGTTGCCCTCCCTGTCTCGGCGCTCGGGGCATGGCTCTTTTCCAAGATCTTTGAGATGCCCTTCAAACGGAACCGGTCGTGGAGGTTCCTGATCGAAGCCCTACCGCGCGGTCGCCGGCGCACTGGGGCTGGACTCCCCGGCTGACGACGCCGGCCTGCACGTCACATTCGACGCAGATGTGAAGGACGTCCACCACTGCCTCAGCCGTACGCGCGGCCTCATTGGCCAAGGCTCGGTGCGGCGCGGGGCTCCACCCGTGAGGACGCGATGGTGCCCTGCGCGGCGTGGCGGGGGCTGGGTCCGTCAAGCGTGACAGCTACCGCTGATAGCAACACCGGTTCCTACCCGGGCGGTGCGGCGCCCGCGCGGCCCGGCTCCCTGCGTGGGCGCGAGAGGCGGTGGTCGGACGGCGCGGTCGGCTGTGCTTGCCTCCGAATCGGCGCCGTGCGTCTTCAGGGCGCGCGGACGGCGGCGGTACACAGAGCCGTCCGTTACCGCGGCGCCTGGCGGTGGGGGCGCCCGCGCGGGCCGGTGTTTTCCTGGGGCAGGGCACCATGGTGGGGAGGAGGCGACCGATCGACATGAACCATGCCCAGCTCACCGCCCTCGGACGGGCCCTGCGGCTGCTCGGGGAGCACGGAGAGGCCCTGACCGCCGACACGCCCGACGCCCGGCTGCACGAGATCAGGAGCGACCTGCGGCGCGCCCTCGACCTGCTGGACGACAGCGTCAAGGCCGGCGCGCCCGCCACCCGGTGCCCCGAGCATCCGCAGGGGCCGGTCGACGAGAGCGCCCAAGACCTGTGTCTGCTGTGCGAGACCCGGCGCCGGGCCGCCCGCCGCTCGGAGTTCCAGGGCAGGCCCCGGCCCGGCGAGCCGGTGCCGTCGGCTCCCTCCCGCTACGGCGTCCGCGGCGACCGTCCGCAGCCCCAGCAGCGGTGGCTGCCGGAGCTGTGGAACGGCCAGGAGTGGCAGCTGTGCGGCACACCCCGGCGGGACCTCCGCGAGGCCGAGGCGTACCTCGCGGCCCAGCGGCGCGGCTCCCGGCCGGCGATGGCGTACCGGCTCGTGCACGAGTTCACCGACTACGAGGTGCTGCGGGTGTGGGGAACCCCGCTACGGGTCGACATCGAGCCCATGGGCAACCTGTAGCCGGGCCGGCGACCGGCCCGGCGAGCGGGTCAGCTCAGGGTCTTGACCGCCGCCGCGTCGTACGGCGCCAGCTCGTCGAAGCGGTCGGCGAGCACCTTCGCGGCCCACTGAGGGTCCTGGAGGAGCGCGCGGCCGACGGCGACCATGTCGAACTCGTCGGCCTCCAGGCGGTCCAGGAGGTTGTCGAGGCCCCGGACCGGGGAGCCCTCGCCCTGGAAGGCGTGCACGAAGTCACCGTCGAGGCCGACCGAGCCGACAGTGATGACGGGCTTGCCGGTGAGCTTCTTGGTCCAGCCGGCCAGGTTCAGGTCCGAGCCGTCGAACTCGGGGAGCCAGTAGCGGCGGGTGGAGGCGTGGAAGGCGTCGACACCGGCCTCCGCGAGTGGGGTGAGGATGGCCTCCAGCTCCTCCGGGGTCTGAGCGAGCCGGGCGTCGTACGCCTCCTGCTTCCACTGCGAGTAGCGGAAGATGACGGGGAACTCCGGGGAGACGGCGTCGCGGACGGCGGCGACGATCTCCGCCGCGAACCGCGCCCGGGACGCCGGGTCGCCGCCGTAGCCGTCGGTACGGCGGTTGGTGTGCGCCCAGAAGAACTGGTCGAGGAGGTAGCCGTGGGCGCCGTGGATCTCCACGCCGTCGAAGCCGATGCGCTCGGCGTCCGCCGCGGCCCGGGCGAACGCGCCGATGACGGCGTCGATGTCGGCCTGGGTCATGGGGGTGGCGTCCGCGGTGCCGTCGATGCGCAGGCCGGAGGGTCCGTGGGAGGGGGCGTCCGGGAAGGGCGCGTCACCCTGGTTGCGGACGGTGCCGATGTGCCACAGCTGCGGGACGATCGTGCCGCCGGCCGCGTGCACGTCCTCGGCGACCTTCGCCCAGCCCGCCAGCTGCTCCTCGCCGTGAAAGCGCGGGACCCGGTCGCTCTGGCCGGCCGACGCGTGCCCCACGTAGGTGCCCTCGGTGACGATGAGGCCGACGCCGGCGGCGGCGCGGCGGGCGTAGTACGAGCGCACGTCCTCACCGGGGACGCCGCCCGGGGAGAACATGCGGGTCATCGGCGCCATCACGATCCGGTTGGGGACGGTGAGGCCGTTGAGGGCGATCGGCCGGGACAGGATCCGGGCCGTGCGGGAGGCGGGGGTCGTGGCGGTCACGTAGGGGCTCCTCGGGAATTCGCTCGGTAGACCACGCGGTATGTGCGCGCGCAATGTTGCACCTACTGAATGAACTCCGGGCGCGCGTCCGCGCATTCCACCCGCACCGCACCGCCTCCGTGACCCCGGTCACACACCGCGCACCCGCGGCGGGAAACGCCCGAGGGCGGTACCCCTTGCCTCAGCAGGGGTACCGCCCTCGGTCGGAAGGACAGGCGATCAGCCGGAGGCCGATCAGAAGTCCATGTCACCGCCCGGCATGCCGCCGCCGGCCGGAGCGGCGTTCTTCTCCGGCTTGTCGGCGATGACGGCCTCGGTGGTGAGGAACAGCGCGGCGATCGACGCGGCGTTCTGGAGCGCGGAACGCGTCACCTTCGCCGGGTCGATGATGCCCTCGGCGATCAGGTCGACGTACTCACCGGTCGCGGCGTTCAGGCCGTGGCCCGGGGTGAGGTTGCGCACCTTCTCCACCACGACACCGCCCTCGAGGCCGGCGTTGACGGCGATCTGCTTCAGCGGGGCCTCGAGCGCGATGCGCACGGCGTTGGCGCCGGTCGCCTCGTCACCCTCGAGCTCCAGCTTCTCGAAGACCTGGGAGGCCTGGAGCAGGGCCACGCCACCACCGGCGACGATGCCCTCCTCGACGGCCGCCTTGGCGTTGCGGACGGCGTCCTCGATGCGGTGCTTGCGCTCCTTGAGCTCCACCTCGGTCGCGGCACCGGCCTTGATGACCGCGACGCCGCCGGCGAGCTTCGCCAGGCGCTCCTGGAGCTTCTCGCGGTCGTAGTCCGAGTCGCTGTTCTCGATCTCGGCGCGGATCTGGTTGACCCGGCCGTTGACCTGCTCGGAGGAGCCCGAACCGTCGACGATGGTGGTCTCGTCCTTGGTGATGACGACCTTGCGGGCGCGGCCCAGGAGGTCCAGGGTCGCGTTCTCCAGCTTGAGGCCGACCTCCTCGGAGATCACCTCGCCGCCCGTGAGGATGGCGATGTCGCCGAGCATGGCCTTGCGGCGGTCGCCGAAGCCCGGGGCCTTGACGGCGACGGACTTGAAGGTGCCGCGGATCTTGTTGACGACCAGGGTCGACAGGGCCTCGCCCTCGACGTCCTCGGCGATGATCAGCAGCGGCTTGCCCGACTGCATGACCTTCTCCAGGAGCGGGAGCAGGTCCTTGACCGAGGAGATCTTGGAGTTGGCGATGAGGATGTAGGGGTCCTCGAGCACCGACTCCATGCGCTCCATGTCGGTCGCGAAGTAGGCGGAGATGTAGCCCTTGTCGAAGCGCATGCCCTCGGTGAGCTCGAGCTCCAGACCGAAGGTGTTGCTCTCCTCGACGGTGATGACGCCTTCCTTGCCGACCTTGTCCATGGCCTCGGCGATGAGCTCGCCGATCTGGGTGTCGGCGGCGGAGATGGACGCCGTGGAGGCGATCTGCTCCTTGGTCTCGACGTCCTTCGCCTGCTCCAGCAGGGCGGCGGAGACGGCCTCGACGGCCTTCTCGATACCGCGCTTCAGGGCCATGGGGTTGGCGCCGGCGGCGACGTTGCGCAGGCCTTCCTTGACCAGGGCCTGGGCGAGAACGGTCGCGGTGGTCGTACCGTCACCGGCGACGTCGTCCGTCTTCTTGGCGACTTCCTTGACCAGCTCGGCGCCGATCTTCTCGTACGGGTCCTCGAGTTCGATCTCCTTGGCGATGGAAACACCATCGTTGGTGATCGTGGGGGCGCCCCACTTCTTCTCGAGGACGACGTTGCGGCCCTTGGGGCCGAGCGTCACCTTTACGGCGTCCGCGAGCTGGTTCATGCCGCGCTCGAGGCCGCGCCGCGCCTCCTCGTCGAACGCGATGATCTTGGCCATGTGAAGTGGTCCCTCCAGGACTGGGGGTGATTCCTTCGGACCGCGC
Source organism: Streptomyces sp. NPDC006309 (assembly GCF_040613095.1). Classification (NCBI taxonomy): domain Bacteria; kingdom Bacillati; phylum Actinomycetota; class Actinomycetes; order Kitasatosporales; family Streptomycetaceae; genus Streptomyces; species Streptomyces sp. NPDC006309. Next base: position 348,240 of record NZ_JBEXRO010000003.1, read on the forward strand.
CCGCGCCCGCGACGGACGGCTCGCCGGCCGCGTGGTTCCTTGCCCCACTTGGCCTGCGGGCCTCACCGACCCGGTCCTTCGTTGTCACTCTCACCTTCAGAGTGCTAATGCCAATGATTAGCACTCGGCATGGTCGAGTGCAAGCGCCTCGGGGGGTACGAGCCCTCCGTCAGCCCCCCGCGAACACCTGTCCGGGGCGCGGACGCGGGCGCGGGCCGGGCGCGAACCGGGCACGGACGCGGACGCGGACCGGGCGCGGACCCCGCCCCGGACCGGGCACGCACCCCGCCCCGGACCGGCGCGGGCCCGGGCACGGCGAAGGGCCCGCACCCTGTGCCGGTGCGGGCCCTTCGCCAACGAAAAACGTTCAGGCGCTGAGGCGAACCATGTCGGCCTGCGGGCCCTTCTGGCCCTGCGAGATCTCGAACTCCACCCGCTGGCCCTCTTCCAGGGTGCGGTAGCCGTCCATCTGAATGGCGCTGTAATGGACGAAGACGTCCGCACCACCGTCGACCGCGATGAAGCCGTACCCCTTCTCCGCGTTGAACCACTTGACGGTGCCCTGAGCCATGCCTAACTCCCCTATTACTGGCCCTTGCACAGATCCACACTTCGCGGACCCGGGTCAGACCTCGCCCCCCACTGGCCGGGGGCGTGCGCCGGAACGCGTCGACCGCGGCTGAATGTATCTGTCCAACTGCCGTCTGCAACAGGTCAATCGGACGAGAAATCTGGACTCGGGCGGTCCGGAATGTGGCGAGAATTCATCCGACTTCAGGGCAAGTCGGGCCCCGCAAAGGGAACAAATGCCGCGGAGCACCCCAGCACTTTGGCTGTTTCTTGTCGGGTGCGCGGCATGAATGGAAGGGCCACCGACCTGCGGACCGCGACCGTGTTCCCCAACTCTACCGCGCTCAATCACACAGAATTGCCCCCTCCGCTTCTCTTACGGAGGGGGCAATCACATGAACGGCATGTAACTGACGTTACCGAGGGTAATGACGCGGCGGATCAGCCGCCGGCGACCGCCGGAATGATCGAGACGCCCGCACCGTCCGGCGTGGCGGTCTCGAGGCCCTGCTCGAAGCGGACGTCGTCGTCGTTCACGTACACGTTGACGAACCGGCGCAGCTTGCCCTGGTCGTCCAGCACCCGGGCGGCGATCCCGGCGTGGTTCTTCTCCAGGTCCGCGATGACCTCGGCGAGGGTCGCGCCCTCGGCGGCGACCTCGGCCGAACCGCCGGTGTAGGTACGCAGGATGGTGGGGATGCGAACGGTCACGCTCATGCGAGGCCAGCCTCTCGGAAGGAGTCCAGGGTCGGGCGGATGGTGGCGGTGAGGCCGGTCCCGGCCACCGCGTCCAGGGTCTTCAGGCCGTCACCGGTGTTCAGGACGACCGTGGTCCTCGCCGGGTCCAGCACACCGTTCTCGATCAGCTTGCGGGTGACGCCCACGGTGACACCGCCGGCGGTCTCCGCGAAGATGCCCTCGGTCCGCGCGAGCAGCTTGATCGCGTCCACCACCTGCTGGTCGGTGACGTCCTCCACGGCACCACCGGTGCGGCGCGCGATGTCCAGCACGTACGGACCGTCGGCCGGGTTGCCGATGGCGAGCGACTTGGCGATCGTGTTCGGCTTCTGCGGCCGTACGACGTCGTGCCCGGCCTTGAAGGCGGTGGACACCGGCGAGCAGCCCTCGGCCTGCGCGCCGAAGATCCGGTACGGCCGGTCCTCGACGAGACCGAGTTCGATCAGCTCCCTCAGACCCTTGTCGATCTTCGTGAGCTGGGAGCCGGAGGCGATCGGGACCACGATCTGGTCGGGCAGCCGCCAGCCGAGCTGCTCGCAGATCTCGTACGCCAGGGTCTTGGAGCCCTCCGCGTAGTACGGCCGCAGGTTGACGTTGACGAAGCCCCAGCCCTCGCCGGCCGAGTCGCCGATCAGCTCGGAGCAGAAGCGGTTCACGTCGTCGTAGTTGCCCTCGATGCCGACCAGCTCACCGCCGTAGACGGCGGCCATGACCACTTTGGCCTGCTCCAGGTCGTGCGGGATGAACACGCAGGAGCGCAGGCCCGCCCGGGCGGCGGCGGCGCCGACGGCGCCGGCCAGGTTGCCCGTGGAGGAGCAGGACAGGGTGGTGAAGCCGAAGGCGCGGGCGGCCTCCAGGGCCTGGGCGACGACCCGGTCCTTGAAGGAGTGCGTCGGGTTGCCGGAGTCGTCCTTCACGTACAGCCCGCCGGTCACGCCCAGCTCGCGCGCCAGGTTGTCCGCCCTGACCAGCTCGGTCCAGCCCGGGTTCAGGTTGGGCTTGCCGGCGACGTCCGCGGGGACCGGCAGCAGCGGGGCGTACCGCCAGATGTTCGCGGGGCCCGCCTCGATACGGCGGCGCAGCTCTTCGGTGTCGTAGGCGGAGAAGTCGTAGGCAATCTCCAGCGGACCGAAACACTCCTCGCAGGCGAAGACCGGGCCGAGCGGCACCCGGTGACCGCACTCGCGACAGCTCAGAGCCGTGGCGGGACCGAGGTCGACGGTGGAACTGCCGGTGCTTGCAACTGTCTGCACAGCCATGGAGGCGAGGCCCTTTCTCCTCATCTTCCTCACGACGCACTTCGCCGTGAGACGGATTTGGCACCTTCCCTAGCCGGGAGCCTCGCGAAGACGATCAGAACTGATCTACGAGAACCGACTGGAGGGTTGCCGGGGCTTCATCGGGCCGTGTCCCTCTGCCCCTCTGGATGAGCAATATGTGGTTGTGGACGCGGGCGACCCCCGACATGCGATGGTCACCGGCGTTGTCCAAGACTGTAACCGAAGGCCAGGACAGTTGAGATAGTCGTCCGTACCGCGAGATGGATCACACCGTGTGTGTGGTCGTGACAGTGAGGAACCACAGACCGTGCTGGAAGAAGTCGAGCGCTGGCTGGCCGACCGCTCCTGGTCCGTGACCGACCGCCCGCCCCACCGGATCCTGGCCGCCAAGCAGCGCACGGGCCAGACGATCAGCGTCGTGCTGCCCGCGCTCAACGAGGAGGAGACGGTCGGCGACATCGTCGCGGTCATCCGCCACGACCTCGTGGAGCAGATACCGCTGGTCGACGAGATCGTCGTCGTCGACTCCGGCTCCACCGACCGCACCGCGCAGGTCGCCGCGCGCGCCGGCGCCCGGGTCGTCCACCGCGACGCCATCCTGCCCCGCATTCCCGCCGTCCCCGGCAAGGGCGAGGTGCTGTGGCGCTCGCTGCTGGTGACCGGCGGGGACATCGTCTGCTTCATCGACGCCGACCTGCGCGAGTTCTCCTCCGACTTCGTCACCGGGATCGTCGGCCCGCTGCTCACCGACCCCGGCGTCGACCTGGTCAAGGCGATGTACGACCGCCCGCTCGGCGGCGCGGCCGGACAGGGCGGCCGGGTCACCGAACTCATGGCCCGGCCGCTGCTGAACATGCACTGGCCGCAGCTGGCCGGTTTCGTGCAGCCGCTGGGCGGCGAGTACGCGGCCCGGCGCTCCCTGCTGGAACAGCTCCCGTTCCCCGTCGGCTACGGCGTGGAGCTCGGGATGCTGGTGGACGCGCTGCACCTGGCCGGCCTGGACGCGCTGGCCCAGGTCGACGTGGGCGTGCGCCTCCACCGCCACCAGGACGGGCAGGCCCTGGGCCGGATGGCCGCCGCGATCTACCGCACCGCCCAGCTCCGGCTGGCCCGCGGCCATCTGGTCCGGCCCGCGCTGACCCAGTTCGAACGGGGCGAGAACGGGTTCGAGCCGCGCACCTACTCGGTGGACACCGAGGAACGGCCGCCCATGGTGGAGATCGCCGAGTACGCCGAGCGCAAGGTGGCGTGAACAGTCCGTATACGGCCCGCTTCGTGGGCGGACCGTACGTTTGAGCGTTTGTGGGCCGGGCTAGGTTGAGGCGTATGGCTTCCACGCACGGCGCTGCTGAACAGGCTCAGGTGCTGGTCGCGTCCAATCGCGGCCCGGTTTCGTATCAGATCGACGAGGAGGGATCGCTGCACGCCAGGCGGGGCGGCGGCGGGCTCGTCTCCGGGCTGTCGGCCATCGGGTCCGACGCGGACTCCGTGTGGGTGTGCGCCGCGCTCGGCGACGGCGACCGCGAGGCCGTACGGCGCGCGGCCGGCGCGCTGCTGCCGGCCGGGGACACCGGCGGGCAGCGGGTGCGGATGCTCGGCATCGACGCGGCCGTGCACGCCGAGGCCTACAACGACATCGCCAACTCGGTGCTCTGGTTCGTCCACCACATGCTGTACCAGACCCCGATGGAGCCGGTCTTCGACGCGGAGTTCCGGCGGCATTGGGCGTCCTACCGGGCCTACAACCAGGCGTTCGCCGAGGCGCTGGCCGAGGAGGCCGCCGAGGGCGCGGCGGTGCTGATCCAGGACTACCACCTGGCCCTCGCCCCGCGCATGCTCCGCGAACTCCGCCCCGACCTGCGCATCGGCCACTTCTCGCACACCCCGTGGGCGCCGCCGGACTACTTCCGCCTGCTGCCCGACGACATCGCCGCCGAGCTGCTCGGCGGCATCCTGGGCGCGGACCGCGCGGCGTTCCTCACCCAGCGGTGGGCGGACGCCTTCACCGCCTGCTGTCAGGTGGTCCTCGGGCCCGACGCCGCCGCCGGCACCCGGATCGGGGTGCACGGTCTGGGCGCGGACGCGGACTTCCTGCGCGGGCGCGCCCACCAGGACGACGTGGCCGAACGGATGACGGCACTGCGCGAGGAGATCGGCCGGGGCCCCGACGGGACGGCGCGCAGGACGATCGTCCGGGTGGACCGCACCGAACTGTCCAAGAACATCGTGCGCGGGATGCTGGCCTACCGGCAGCTGCTCGACGACCACCCCGAATGGCGGGAGAAGGTCGTCCACGTGGCGTTCGCGTACCCGTCCCGGCAGGACCTCGCCGTGTACCGCGAGTACACCGCCGGGGTGCGGCGGGTCGCGGACGACATCAACGAGCGGTACGGCACGGCGGGCTGGACCCCGGTCGTCCTGCACGTGAAGGACGACTTCGCCCGCTCGCTGGCCGCCTACCGGCTGGCCGACGTGGCCCTGGTGAACCCCATCCGCGACGGCATGAACCTGGTCGCCAAGGAGGTCCCGGTGGTCTCCGACGAGGGCTGCGCGCTGGTGTTGTCCCGGGAGGCCGGGGCGTACGAGGAGCTGGGCGAGGACGCCATCGTGGTGAACCCGTACGACATCGGGGGGACGGCCGAGGCGCTGCACGCGGCCCTGAGCCTGCCCGTGGCCGAGCGGGCGGAGCGGTCCAAGCGGCTGGCCGCGGCGGCGACCGCGCTGCCGCCGGCACGCTGGTTCCTGGACCAGCTGGACGCCCTACGCGACTGACCCCCGGCACCCGGCACCCCGGACCCGGCGGGGCGGGGGGGCCGACCGCCGGCACCGGTGCCCTGGGGGCTGACCGCCGGTATCCGTGGCTTGGGGAGCCGACGCGGCCGAACCGACCAGCCCACACCCGGCGCCCCTGCCGAACCGACCGGCCGGCACCCGGTGCCCCGGGGAGCCGACCGGCTGGCACCGGCGTTCCGGATAGCCGACCATTCCGGCACCCGGCCCCCCAGGTCCGGCAGGCCGGCGGCCTGCGGACCCGACCGCCAGCACCCCACGCCCCGGCCACGGCCGGGGCACGCCCCGAGGAACTGGCCAGCCCGCACCCGACACCCCAGGAACCGACCAGCTGGCATCCGGCGTTCCGGATAGCCGACCATTCCGGCACCCGGCCCCCCAGGATCCGACAGGCCGACGGCCCGCGGAGCCGAACGCCGACCCCCCGCGCCCCGGACGCGGCCGGGGCGCGCCCCGAGGAACTGGCCAGCCCGCACCCGACACCCGGGCGCCCCCGACCGACCCCTGCGGAGCCGGCACCCTGCCGAACCGACCGACCAGCACCCGGTACTCGGGGGGCTTGACCTGCCCCCGCACCCCGGGCACGGCCGGGGCACGCCCCGAAGAACTGGCCAGCCCGCACCCGACACCCGGGCGCCCCCTGCGGAGCCGGCACCCTGCCGAACCGACCAGCCCACACCCGGCACCCCGAGGAGCCGACCGCCAGCACCCGGCGCCCCTGGGAGCCGACCATTCCGGCACCCGGGCCCAGGATCCGGCAGGCCGGCGGCCTGCGGAGCCGACCGACGACACCCGGCGTTCCGGGTCCTCGTGCCCCGGGGAGCGAGGAGCCAGGGAGCCGGAACCCTGCGGAACCGGGGACCCCGGAGAGCCGGGACCCCGGAGAGCCGGGACCCCGGGGAGCCGGGACCCCGGGGAGCCGGGACCCTGCGGAGCCGGGACCCTGCGGACCGCGGCCCCGGGGAGTTGTTCGGTCGGGTGGGGTTCAGGTCAGCTGGGTCGCCAGTGCCCGTAGTAGTTCCACGACGCCTTCCGGGCCGGCCACCACCAGGTCGGCGCGGTCCGCGAGTTCGGTGACCTCCGTGCTGCCGCTGCACACCAGCAGGCCGGGCGTGCCGGCGGCGCGGAGTTCGTCGACCGCGGCGAAGGCGGGCAGGTCGCCCAGGTCGTCGCCGGCGTAGACGACGCAGCCGGCCCGGGTGGCGCGGGCGTGGTCCAGGAGGGCCACGCCCTTGTCCATGCCCGGCGGGCGCAGCTCCAGGACCAGGCGGCCGGGTTCGACGATCAGGCCGTGCCGGGTGGCGAGGCCGGCGAGCGGGCCGCGCAGGGCCTCGAACGCGGCCTGCGGGTCGGCGGCGCGCCGGGTGTGGACCGCCAGCGCCCGGCCCTTCTCCTCGATCCACGTGCCCTGCCCGGCGCCGGCGCGCTCCAGCAGGCCGGGGAGTTCGGCGCGGGCGGCGGCCACGCCCGGGTGCGGGGGCGGCGCGGTGACCTTGCCGGTGGCCGCCTCCCAGCGTTCGGCGCCGTAGTGGCCGAGGACGGTGAGGTGCTCCAGGCCGGGGACGTCCGCGAAACCGCCGTACCGGACCGCCACCTCGGGCGGCCGGCCGGTGATCACGGCGACGGAGGCCACCTTGGGGGCGAGCGCGGCCAGCGCGGGCACGGCCCCGGGGTGGGCGCGGGCCTGTTCGGGGTCGGCGACGATCGGGGCGAGTGTGCCGTCGAAGTCCAGCCCGATCACGGCGTCACGGGGCCGGGCGAGCAGCGCGGCGAGTCCGTCCCGGCCGGCCTGGGTGGCCGGGAGCGGCAGCGGGTGCAGGGAGTCCGTCGTATGGGTGCCCATACGGCGACCCTATCCACGGAAGGCCGGTCCACTCCTCAGCGTTCGGCGCGCCGCGTCTGCCGGATCCGGCGCAGCCGGTTGACGGTGACCGGGTCGTGGGCCAGGGCCCGCGCGTCGTCCAGGAGGGCGTTGAGGAGCTGGTAGTAGCGGACGGGGGACAGATCCAGCTCCTCGCGGATCGCGCGTTCCTTCGCGCCGGGCCCGGGGAACGCCCGGCGCTCCAGCGCGAGGATGGCCTTCTCGCGGCTGCCCAGTTCCATGGGAGCCACCGTAGCGCCGGGCACCGACAGCCGGGCTAGCCGGCGGTGCCGCTGTCGGCCGCCGTGGCCGTGGACTGGAGGCGGGTCAGGACACCGGAGGGGCTGCCGCCGGGGGCGACGGCCTGCCCGATGTTCTGCTTCACGGCCGCGCTGACCGACGCCCAGGAGGTCTTGCCGACGGGGTACAGCTCGGACGTGGGCAGCTGGTCCAGGAAGGGGCGCAGAACCTTGTCGGAGGCCTTGCCGGACGTGCTCATGGCGGTGGAGGCGGAGCCGGTGACCGGCAGCAGCCCGTACATGCGGGAGAAGGCGAGGACGTTCTTCTCGCTGTACACGAAGTCGAGGAAGTCGCCGATCTGCTCGGCGTGCCCGTTCTGCCGGAAGCCCATCATCCAGTCGGCGACGCCCATGGAGGCCCGGGCCTTGCCGGTGCGGCCCGGCATCGGCACCGTGCCGAACTTCACGCCCTTGCGGCCGGCCTGCTGGATCAGCGTGGGGTGCCCGTTGAGCATGCCGACCTGGCCGTCGGCGAACGCGGCGAAGGCGTCGGCGCGGTTGAGTTTGCCGGGGGCGACGGGGCCGGTCAGGTCCTTGCCGACCAGCTCGTCCTTGAGCCAGGCGAACGTCTGCATGTTCTGCGCGGAGTCGAGGGTGTAGGTGCCGACGTCGTCGGTGTAGCCGCTGCCGCCGCTGAGCAGCCACTGCATGGTCTCGGCCTGGGCCTCCTCGGGGCCGAGCGGCAGGGCGTAGGGGTACTTCACGCCCTTGTCCTTCAGGGCGCGGGCGTCGGCGGCCAGCTGGTCCCAGGTGGTGGGCGGGGTGATGCCGGCCTGGGCGAACAGGGTCTTGTTGTAGAAGAGGACCCGGGTGGAGGCGGCAAACGGTATGCCGTACTGGATGTGCTTCCACTCGCCGGCGTCGGAGAGCTGGGAGAGCAGGTCGGCCTGGGTGCGGATGGAGAGCAGGTCGGAGACCTGGTAGAGCTTGCCGGCCGCGGCGTAGTCGGCGTAGGCGCCGATCTGGGCGAGGTCGGGGGCGTGGCCGGCGTCGACCATCTCCTTGACCTTGCGGTCGACGTCGTTCCACGAGTAGACGCTGACCTCGATCTTCACGCCCGAGTGGTGCGCCTCGTAGTCCTGGGCCAGGTGGTCCCAGTACTTCTTGGAGCTGTTGGCGGCGGAGTCGCCGTAGTCGGCGGCGACGAGTCTGAGCGTCACGTCGGAGGAGCCCGTGCTCCCGCAGCCGCCGAGAACCGCCGTCATGCCCAGTGCGGACACCACCGCGATCGTTCCTGCCGTACGCCGACGCACCCTCGAAACCCCAATCCTGCTGTCTGACCGTTCGATATATGGACACGTAAGGTCTACACCACGTGAGTGGACTAGACCTTTCTCGGGTGGGAGGGTCACACTAGGGCCCGTGGTGAGACATGTCATCGCCCTCGACGTGGGCGGTACCGGGATGAAGGCCGCCCTCATCGGCGACGACGGCGCCCTGCTGCACCGCGCCCGCCGCGCCACCGGCCGCGAGCGCGGCGCCGAGGCGGTGATCGAGGGCATCCTCGCCTTCGCCGCCGACCTGCGCGCCTACGGCGTCGAGCACTACGGCGCACCGGCCGCCGCGGCCGGCATCGCCGTCCCCGGCATCGTCGACGACGCACAGGGCACCGCCGTCTACTCCGCCAACCTCGGCTGGAAGGACGTACCCCTGCGGGCCCTGCTCACCGACCGGCTCGGGATGCCCGTCGCCCTCGGCCACGACGTGCGCACCGGCGGACTCGCCGAGGGCCGCATCGGCGCGGGCCGGGGCGCGGACCGGTTCCTGTTCGTGCCGCTCGGCACCGGGATCGCCGGCGCCATCGGCATCGACGGCCGGGTGGAGGCCGGCGCGGACGGCTTCGCGGGCGAGATCGGCCACATCCGGGTACGCCCCCACCAGGGCGTCGCCTGTCCCTGCGGGCAGTACGGCTGCCTGGAGCGGTACGCCTCCGCGTCCGCCGTCAGCGCGGCCTGGGCCGCCGCCTGCGGGAACCCGGACGCGGACGCCGCGGACTGCGCCCGGGCCGTCGTGTCCGGCGACCCGAACGCCGTCCGGGTCTGGCAGGAGGCGGTGGACGCGCTCGCCGACGGCCTGGTCACCGCGCTCACCCTGCTGAACCCCCGCACCATGATCATCGGTGGCGGGCTCGCCGAAGCGGGGGAAGTGTTGTTCCAGCCGCTGCGGGACGCCGTCCGGCAACGGGTCACCTTCCAGAAACTGCCCACCATCGTCCCCGCCGCCCTCGGCGACAGTGCCGGCTGCCTGGGCGCCGGCCTGCTCGCCCGGGACCTGCTGACGACCACCACTCCCACGACTCCGGAGGTAAGCACCTGATGGCAACCGAGCGGGAAACTCCGGCCCCGGACAGCGCCCCGCGAGGGACGCGGGACGGCGGGGATCCGCGGCCCGGCCGCGGGGCGCGGATCGCCACGGCGGACCCGCAGGTGCTGACCGGCGCTCACGTGGTGCTCCCCACCGGAGTCGTGCGCGACGGCCGGCTGGCCGTGGACGGCACCCGCATCGCCGCCACCGCCCCGGCCGGCGCGCGGGTCGTCGACGTCACCGGCCACTGGCTGGTGCCCGGCTTCGTCGACATCCACAACCACGGCGGCGGCGGCGCCGCCTTCTCCGGCACCGCCGAGGAGATCCTCACCGCCGTCCGCACCCACCGGCGGCACGGCACCACCACCCTCGTCGCCTCCATGGTCACCGACGAGATGGACCTGCTCGCCCGCCAGGCCGGCCTGCTCAGCGAGCTGGCCGAACAGGGCGAGATCGCCGGCATCCACTTCGAGGGGCCTTTCATCGCGCCGTGCCGCAAGGGCGCGCACGCCGAGGACCTGCTGCGCGACCCCGACCCGGCGGACGTCCGCAAACTGATCGACGCGGCGCGCGGCAAGGCCAAGATGGTCACCCTCGCCACCGAACTGCCGGGCGGCATCGACTCCGTGCGGCTGCTCGCCGAGCACGGGGTGATCGCGGCGATCGGCCACACGGACGCCAGCTACGAGCAGACGGTGGAGGCCATCGACGCGGGGGCCACGGTCGCCACCCACCTCTTCAACGCCATGCCCGGCCTGAACCACCGCACCCCCGGCCCCATCGCCGCCCTGCTGGAGGACGAGCGGGTCACGGTGGAGCTGATCAACGACGGCACGCACCTGCACCCCGCCGCGCTGGAGCTGGCCTTCCGGCACGCCGGCGCCGACCGGGTCGCGTTCATCACCGACGCCATGGACGCGGCCGGCATCGGCGACGGCCGCTACATGCTCGGCCCCATGGAGGTCGAGGTCAGCGACGGCGTGGCCCGGCTCGTGCACGGCGGCTCGATCGCCGGCTCCACCCTCACCCTGGACCGCGCGTTCCGGCGGGCGGTCACCGTCGACCGGCTGCCGGTGGAGGACGCCGTCACCGCGCTGTCCGCCAACCCGGCCCGGCTGCTCGGCCTCTCCGACCGCATCGGCTCCCTGGAGCCCGGCAAGGACGCCGACCTGGTCCTGCTGGACGCCGGCTTCCACGTGAAGGGCGTCATGCGCCGGGGCGAATGGGTGGTAGCTCCCCAACTGCCCTGATCTGCAACCCCGTCGGGGAGGCGGCCGGCGCCCGCGCACTGGGCCGGCCGCCGTCTCTTTGGCATGATCGTGTCCCCGGAAACCGCGCAGGGACGTCGAGGGGAGGTCGGCCCGGGTGATCCTCACGGTCACGCTGAACACCGCTCTCGACCTCACCTATCGGGTGCCGTCGCTGCGTCCGCACACCTCGCACCGGGTCTCGGAGGTCGTCGAGCGGCCCGGCGGCAAGGGCGTGAACGTGGCCCGGGTGCTGGCCGCGCTCGGGCACGAGGTGACGGTCACCGGGTTCGCGGGCGGCCCCACCGGACAGGTGCTGCGGGAGCGGCTGGCGGGCGTGCCCGGGCCGGTGGACGCGCTGGTCCCGGTCGCCGGGGCGACCCGGCGCACCATCGCGGTCGTCGACGAGCGGTCCGGCGACACCACCCAGCTCAACGAACCCGGCCCGCAGATCGCCCCGGCCGAGTGGGGCGCCTTCCTGGACCGTTACGAGGAACTGCTGGCCGGCGCCTCGGCGGTGGCGCTGTGCGGCAGCCTGCCGCCGGGGGTGCCGGTGGGGGCGTACGCGACGCTCGTACGGACGGCGCGCGCCCTCGGTGTCCCCGTCCTGCTGGACACCAGCGGCGAGCCGCTGCGCCGCGGCGTCGCCGCGCGCCCCGACGTCATCAAGCCCAACGCCGACGAACTGGCCGAACTCACCGGATCCCACGAGCCGTCACGCGCCACCCAGGACGCCCGCCGACGGGGCGCCCGCGCGGTCGTGGCCTCCCTCGGCGCGGACGGCCTGCTCGCCGTCACCCCCGAGGGCCGCTGGCGCGCCGCCCCGCCCGCCCGCGTCCACGGCAACCCCACCGGCGCGGGCGACGCTGCGGTGGCCGGCCTGCTCTCGGCCCTGGTGGAGAACCTCCCCTGGCCGGCCCGCCTGACCCGAGCGGTAGCCCTCGCGACGGCAACGGTCCACGCACCGACAGCGGGCGACCACGACCCCGCGCTCTACGCGGAACTGCTGCAACGGGTGGCGGTGACGGGGGAGTTCAGCGCGGCCTAGGCAGGCCGTGTCGTCGAACGGCACCACCTAGGCAGAGCGGCGCAGCGCCCGGCGGAACCGGGTCAGCTCGTGACCTGGCCCTTCTTGATCCACATCTGGTCGATCAGGACGTTGCACTTGTCACCCGGCTGGCAGGAGACGGCGATGGTGTTGGACCCCTTCTGGAGGGTCAGCCACGCGTAGGACTTGGTCCAGCCCTTGTCGAAGGCACCGTCGGGGGCGCTGCGCCAGTTCTTCAGACCCAGCTTGCCGCCGTAGGGCTTGCCGTCGACGGTGACCGACATGGACTGGTCCTGGCCGCTGGTGCTGTAGTTGACGAAGAGGGTGTACGGGCCGTCCTCGGGAATGTCGCTGACCGTCCAGGTCACCGAGGCGCCGACCTGGTTGAGCCCGCCCACGTAGCTGCCGTCCGCGGACCGTGCCCCGGAGACGTCCGAGGCTCCGGCGGCGCCGCCGGCCAGCTGGAGGCTCTTGTCGGCGCCGTCCACCTTCGGCAGCTCGCCCGGCGTCGGTTTGCCGCTGCCGGACGGGCTCGGGGAGTGCGGCTGCGGCTGGGTCGGGGAGGTTCCCGCCTGGTTGCCGGACTTGTCGTCGTCCGTGTGGCCGTTGATCATCGCGATGCCGATGCCGATGACGACCGCGGCGACCACCGCGACCGCGCCGATCAGCAGGCCCTTGGTGTTCGGGCCGCGCCGGCCGGACGTGGGCCGCGCCGGCGGGCGGCCGGACTGCGCGCCGCCGGGCAGCGTCTCGGGGGCCTGGTAGTGGGCGCTCGGCTGACCGTGGGAACCCTGCTGCGCGGCCTGCGGCGGCTGGCCGTACGACACCTGCTGGCCGTAGGTGCGCTCGCCGACCGCGCGGACCCTGCTGACCGAGTTCGGATAGCCGTAACCGCCGCCGGAGGGCGGCTGGGCTCCCCGGGCCTGGCCGTCTGCGTACAGGTAGCCGAACGGGTCGTCGTCCTCGGGCGGGCTCGCGCCGTTGTCGCCGGGCGTCATCCCTTGGGTACTCCTCAACAGGTGCGGGCGGATGCGGTACGGATTTGAATGGCGAGCCTACCCGCTCTCACTCACCCAAACGGGTGACCCGGACCGCATCAACCCGCTGACCTGCGGGTCATCCGGCGCGGCGATGCTGTTTGGGACGAGATCGTTTCTCTACGTACATCCGCTCGTCAGCGGATTTCAGCACCTCGTCCGCCGTCATGCCGCAGTGCGCCCAGCCGATGCCGAAGCTCGCGCCCACCCGGACCGCCCGGCCCTCGGCGCGGATCGGCTGGATGATCTCGTTGCGCAGCCGGACGGCGAGGTCCTGCGCGTCGGCCCGGCCGAGGCCGTCGGCGAGGATCACGAACTCGTCGCCGCCGAGCCGGGCGACCGTGTCACCGTCCCGGACGCCGTTGCTCAGCCGCCGGGCCACCTCGATGAGGACCGCGTCACCCGCGTTGTGCCCGAAGCGGTCGTTGATCGACTTGAAGCCGTCGAGGTCGCAGAAGAGGACGGCGAGGCCCTTGGTGCCGTCGTCGCGGCCCTCCTCGGGGGCGGCGGTGTGCACATGGTGGTCGTAGGCGTCGAACGCCTCCGTGTCCGGCGCGAAGTCGAAGCCGTGTCCGGCCGGCGCGTCGAAGGCGGGGTGGCCGTAGGCCGCGTCCAGGGACTCCAGGGCGCCGGCCTGCGCGGGCCGCTGGCAGAGCCGGGCCGCCAGGCGTGAGCGCAGCTCGGCGGAGTTCGGCAGGCCGGTCAGCGAGTCGTGGGAGGCGCGGTGGGCGAGCTGGAGCTCGCGGCGCTTGCGTTCCTCTATGTCCTCGACGTGGCTGAGCAGGAAGCGGGGGCCGTCGGCGGCGTCCGCGACGACGCTGTTGCGCAGGGACACCCACACGTACGTGCCGTCCCGCCGGCCGAGCCGCAGCTCCGCCCGCCCGCCCTCGGCGGAGGTGCGCAGCAGGGTGCCGATGTCCTCGGGGTGGACGAGGTCGGCGAAGGAGTAGCGGCGCATCGCGGAGGCGGGCCGGCCCAGCAGCCGGCACAGGGCGTCGTTGGTGCGCAGGATGCGGCCGTGCTGGTCGCCGCCCATCTCGGCGATGGCCATGCCCGAGGGGGCGTACTCGAAGGCCTGCCGGAAGGATTCCTCGCTGGCGCGCAGGGCCTGCTGCTCGCGCTCCAGGCGGACCAGGGCCCGCTGCATGTTGGCCCGCAGGCGCGCGTTGCTGATCGCGATGGCGGCCTGGAAGGCGTACATCTGCAACGCCTCGCGGCCCCAGGCGCCGGGGCGGCGGCCGTTGCGCGGGCGGTCGACGGATATGACCCCGAGCAGGTCGCCGCAGGAGCCGCCCTGCACGCCCGGGGTGTACATGGGCGCGAAGAGCCGGTCGGAGGGGTGCCACTCGTCCTCGAAGCGCGGCGCGGGTCCGTCGGTGTACCACTGGGGGACGTCGTCGTCGTCGAGGACCCAGCCCTCGGTGTGCGGTATGAACACGAGGTCGCCCCAGCGTTCGCCCATGCCCAGCCGCCGGTCCCAGGAGTCCCGGGAGCCGGCCCGGCCGGTGATCAGGGCCTCGGCGGCGGAGTTCCCGGAGAAGGCGGCGACGACGAGGTCTCCGTCGGGGCGCACCAGGTTGACGGCCGCCATCTCGTATCCCAGGGCGCCCACGACACCGTCCGCGACGGTCTGCAACGTGTCCGCCAGGCTGCGTGCCGTGTTCATGTCGGCCATGACCTGGTGCAGCTGTCGCAGGGACGCAAGACGGACGTACGGCTCCGACTCGGCCTCCATGCTCGCCCTCCCCCCGAGACCTCGCAGCGAATCAAGGGTTTGTCTTCGGCGCTTCCTTACGATGGCTCTCGCGTTGGCTCCGACGTGTACTCGTACGGCTCTCCGCCACTGAATCACAGCGCGCTGCCCACTCGGTACACAGGGTCAACAATTACTGCCTCCTGTGACTCAAGTCACAGAAGAACGTGAACAATTGAGTGGAGTTTCTGCGTTTCTCCCGTGCGCATTCCGAACACGGAGTGTGCGGTCGCGCTCCATCCTGCACGACCCGCGCACACCGCGTGCAGGGTCGATATACGGGCGGTGTACGCCCGCGTGCGCCGCTGGTCCTAGGACCCGGCTCGGGCGGAGGGCCGATGCGCCCGGCGCGGCGGGGACACTAGCGTTTCCGGCGTGCTGAAGACTCCCTCCCCCATCACCCCCCTGCCTCCCGGGCATGCTGAGGGGGTGAGCAACGACGAGTTCCGGGCCGCGATGTCCCGGCTGGCCGCGGGCGTAGTGCTGGTCACCGCGCAGGAACCGCCGCTCGACCCCGACGACCCCGACGCGCCGGGCATGGAGGACGTCGGCATGACCGCCACCGCCTTCATGTCGGTCTCCCTCGACCCGCCGCTGGTCCTGGTCAGCCTGCGTGAGGGCTCCCGCATGGACGACCTGCTCGCCGAGCAGCCGCTGTGGGCGGTGTCCGTCCTCGCCGAGAGCCAGCGGCACATCGCGGGCCGCTTCGCCATGAAGGGCCGCATCAGCGACCGGCTGCTCTTCGAGGACATCCCGTACGTCCGCGGCGAGGTCACCGGCGCCCCGCTGGCCGGGGGCGCGCTGGCCACCCTGGAGTGCCGTACCGAGCAGCGGGTGGCCGCCGGGGACCACACACTGGTCGTCGGCCGGGTCCTCACCGCGCGGGTGCCCAGCGCGGAGGGCGGCCCGCTGCTGTACTTCCGCGGCCGGTACCGGCAACTGGACTGAGCCGCCGCCGCGGATTGCATGGCCCGGGTACGGGGGCCCGGCTAACCCCAGTCCCGGCCCGTGCGTCCGCGCTTGGTCTGGGCGCGCTGCTTCTTCTCCCGCAGCCGGCGTTCGTTGATGCCGCGCGGGATGCGGGTGGCTCTGCGGGGCTTCGGCGGCGGCGCGGTGGCCTCGGCGAGGAGGGCGGCCAGGCGTACGGCGGCGGTCTCGCGGTTGCGCCACTGGGAGCGGTGCTCGGAGGCCCGTACGGACAGCACCCCGTCGACGAGGCGGCCGGCGAGCCGCTGGAGCGCCCGCTCCTTCCACACGTCGGGCAGGGCCTCGGTCCCGGCGAGGTCGAAGCGCAGCTCCACTTGCGAGTCGGTGGTGTTGACGTGCTGTCCGCCGGGCGCGGAGGACCTGGAGAAACGCCACGTCAGCTCGGCCTCGGGAAGCGAGACGGAGCCGCGGATGAGGTAGGGCCCGGACATGTATGCCATGTTCCCGGTCCCGCGGGGTGCACGTCACCTGGATTTCCGGTTCGGTAAAAAAGGTAAAGGCATCCGGAACCACCGGGACGCCCCCCGACGTTGTTCCGGGTGACGGTAGCTTCGTCGATAGCTTCATCGGCACAGATGTGCCGGTATGCACGGGTAACTAGGGAAGGGACTCCCAACATGGCTGTAAGCCTGTCCAAGGGTGGCAACGTCTCGCTCACCAAGGAGGCTCCGGGCCTGACGGCCGTCACCGTGGGCCTCGGCTGGGACGTCCGCACCACCACCGGCACGGACTTCGACCTGGACGCCTCCGCGATCGCGGTCAACGCGGAGGGCAAGGTCTACTCGGACGCCCACTTCGTCTTCTTCAACAACAAGCAGACCCCGGACAGCTCCATCGTCCACACGGGCGACAACCGCACGGGCGAGGGCGCCGGCGACGACGAGGCGATCAACGTCAACCTGGCCGCGCTCCCGGCCGACATCGACAAGATCGTCTTCCCGGTCTCCATCTACGACGCCGAGAACCGCGGCCAGAACTTCGGCCAGGTCCGCAACGCCTACATCCGCGTCGTCAACCAGGCCGGCAGCGCCGAGATCGCGCGCTACGACCTCTCGGAGGACGCGGCCACCGAGACGGCCATGGTCTTCGGCGAGCTGTACCGCAACGGCGCGGAGTGGAAGTTCCGCGCGGTGGGCCAGGGTTACGCCTCGGGCCTGGTGGGCATCGCCCAGGACTTCGGCGTGAACGTCTGACGCCCTCCGCGCGTCCGCCGGGACCGGTGGCGTCGCCCTTCCCGGGCGCACGCCGCCGGTGCCGTGCTCTCAGGGGTGGCGCGGCTTGCCGTCGCCGTACAGCCAGTCCTTCCAGATCTCGCCGAAGTCCTTGTCCGGGGCCTTCTTCTCCACGTACGCGGTGAACTCCGCGGTGCTCGCGGTGCCGTGGCGGTGTGCGGCGGCCCAGCCCTGGATGATGCCGTAGAAGGTGTCGTCGCCGGTCGTGCGGCGGATCTTCTCCAGGACCATCGCGCCGCGCTGGTAGACCGGGCTGTCGGAGATGTGCGCGGCGCTGGACGGCTTCGCCGGCGGGAAGGCCCAGATCTCCTCGTGGTCCCCGTCGTAGTAGCCGGTGAAGGTCTCCCGGGTGCTGGGGCCGCCGTGGTCCTCCTCGTACAGCCACTCCGCGTAGGTGGCGAAGCCCTCGTTGAGCCACATGTCCCGCCAGGACGCGGGGGTGACCGAGTCGCCGTACCACTGGTGGGCGAGTTCGTGCACGAGCGTGGAGGTGTCGGGGGCGCCGGGGAAGACGGGGCGCGTCTGGGTCTCCAGGGCGTACCCGGCGTCGGCCGGGCGGTCGACGATCGCGCCGGCGGAGGAGAAGGGGTACGGCCCGAAGTTGTACTCCTCCCACGCGATGATGTCCGGGATCTTCGCGAGCACCTTGGCGCTCGCCCCGGCCTGGGCGGGATCGACCGCGGTGACGACGGGCAGGCCGTGCGGGCCGGTGGTGCGGGCGATGTCGTAGTGGCCGATTGCGACGGTGGCGAGGTAGCTCGCCATGGGCTGGGCGGTGTGCCAGTGGTAGGCCGTACGGCCGCCCTTCGTGCTCCGGTCCGTCAGCTCGCCGTTGGACACGGCCTGGAGACCCTTCGGCACGGTGACGGTGATGTCGTAGGACGCCTTGTCGGCGGGGTGGTGGTTGCCGGGGAACCAGGCCATGGAGCCGACCGGTTCGCCGAGGCCGAGGGCGCCGTCGGCGGTGGGCAGCCAGCCCTCCTTGGAGCCGTCGGGGTCGGTGAGGGTGCGCGGGGTGCCCGAGTAGCGCACGGTCGTGCGGAACGTCTCACCGTCGCTGAGGCCGTCGTGCGGGCGGACGGTGAGCTCCCGGCCGCCGCGGCTCCAGCGGGCGGCCCTGCCCTCGACGGTGACCGAGTCGACGTGCAGCCCGGCCAGGTCGAGGTCGAACGCGGACAGCTCCTGGGTGGCCCGGGCGGTGATGACGGCCGTGCCGGTGAGATGGCGGGTGCCCGGGGTGTAGTCCAGCGTGAGGGCGTAGTGGCCGACGTCGTAGCCGCCGTTGCCGGCCTGCGGGAAGTACGGGTCGTGCACGCCGGACCCGCCCGCGGTGCCCTGTGTGCCGCCGTCGCACGCGGTGCCGGTGACGGCGAGGAGAAGCAGGGCGGCGACGGCCGGGACACAACGCACCGATCTGGACATGTCAGTGATCCTAGGCGGCGGGACGCACCGCGGACGGGCTCGGGCGGACCGCCGTGACACCATCTCTTCCGTGCTCGACATCGGCTACGCCCTCTCCAACCGGTTCCCGGACCCGCCGCAGACCGACTACCGCCGCGCGGACGTCCACGCGCTGCGGCACGACCTGTTCTGCGGGGACGTGTACCTCGCGGACACCGAGGCGGACCGGGAGCTGTCCACGGCCTGGGGATGGGTACCGGTGCTGGACTTCGCGTGGGCGCTGTGCGACATCGTGGAGCAACTGGACCGGGACCCGATGGGCTCCCGCGCCGCCCGCCCGCAGCGGGCCGAACTGGACTTCACCGAGTCCAGCGACGCGCTGATCTTCGAGCGCCGCTTCGGCTGGGTGGAGATCACCTCCGACTGGCAGCCGGCCGAGGAGTCCCCGCTGACCTTCGCCCACACCGAACTCCGGCGCGAGGCCCGCGACTTCCTGCACGACCTGATCGCGGACCTCACCGACCTCCACGAGGACCTGGCGGAGAACCCGGCCCTGTGGACCCTCCAGGCCCGCTTCCCCCGGGTGCCGTGACCCCAGCGGCTCAGCCCTCGACCCGGATCCCCAGCCCCGCCGCCAGCGCCGGAGCCAGGTCCAGCAGCTGACCGGTGCTGATGACCGCCCCCGAGAGGCGGTCCAGGCCGCGGGCCACGTCCAGGGGGGCGGCACCGCGCAGGTCCACGTCCGTCAGGGTCGCGCCACCGAAGTCGGCGCCCCGCAGCGCGCAGTCGGTGAACTCCACCCGCTCCAGCCGCGCACCGGCGAAGTCCGGCTCGACCAGGACACAGGACTCGAAGACGACGTCCTTCAGGCGGGCCTCGCGCAGATTCAGATAGTCGATCTTGCCGCCGCGGATGACGACCCGTTCCAGCACCGCGCCGTGCAGCTGGGTGCCGCCCAGGCGCGGGTCGGCCAGCTCCACGTCGCGGAACGTGGCCTCGGCGAGCTGTGTGCCGACACCCCGCAGCCCGGTCAGCACCGAGTCCAGCACGCGGGCCCGGCCCAGCGCCGTGCCGTCCACCACACAGCCCGTCAGCGCGCAGTCCATGAACCGGGCGCCCATGCCGTCCTGCCCGGCCAGGTCCAGCTCACGGAACTCCAGCCCGTCATAGTCACCGTCCGGCTCCAGCTCCGGTCCGGCCCAGGGTTCCAGGGCCGGCAGCCGCACCTCCGGCCGCCGCGCGCCCCGCACCGCCGCCCGCACCCCTGCCCGCTCCGCCGGCCCGCCGCCCGCCGCTCGTCTCACCATGCCCCCATGCTGCACCCCGCCACTGACAACCGCCCCGGACCGGCGGGAGGAGGCACCGGGCGGCGGCCGGCGCCGATGTCACGTTCCGCGGGGCCGGGCCGTCGTACAGGCGGACCAGGTGAACCGACCCGGGGAGACCCCATGCACCGCATCACCGTCATCGGCGGCGGCTTCGCCGGACTCACCGCCGCGATCACCGCGGCCGAGGCAGGCGCCAGGGTCACCGTGTACGAGGCCCGCCACATGCTGGGCGGCCGGGCCCGCACCGCCGCGGGACCGTACCGGACCGGCGAGGGACCGCACTCCTTCCACGCCGGCGGCCCGCACTGGGCCTGGCTGCGGCAGCGGGAGCTGACCGGTCCCCTCGCCGCCCTGCCGCCCCTGGAGGCCACCCGGCTGCGCCTGCGCCACCACGGCGTCCTGCGCCGCACCCCGCCCTTCGCGCTCCTCAAGCTGCTGCGGCCCCGGCTCGGCCCGGCCCCCGTCGACGCCGACTTCCTCGGCTGGGCGACCGGTATCGCCGGCGAGGAGGGCGCCCGGGCCGCCGCCCACTACGCGGCGGCGGCCCTGTTCCACCACGACCCGGGCAGCCTGTCCGCCGCGTTCGTGCAGGAGCGTCTGCGCCGGGCCACCGCGCTGCCGCCGGAGGCGCACCACCCGCGCGGCGGCTGGGGCGCGGTCGTCGACCGGATGGCGGCGCGGGCCTGGAACATGGGCGTACGGATCGAGACCGGGGC
Source organism: Streptomyces sp. NPDC006309 (assembly GCF_040613095.1). Taxonomy (NCBI): domain Bacteria; kingdom Bacillati; phylum Actinomycetota; class Actinomycetes; order Kitasatosporales; family Streptomycetaceae; genus Streptomyces; species Streptomyces sp. NPDC006309. The sequence goes on from NZ_JBEXRO010000003.1 coordinate 368,831, forward strand.
CCGGCTGGACGACCTGCCGGGCGGCGCCCCCGTCGTCGTCGCCACCTCCCTGCCCGCCGCCCGGCGCCTGCTGCGCGACCCCGCGCTGACCTGGCCCAGCGGCCGTACCGTCCTGCTCGACCTCGCCCTGCGCACCCGGCGCGGGGACGCCTGTGCCGTGGGCGACCTGGACGCGCCCGGCCGGCTGGAGCGGTTCACGGCGTGGGACCCGGCCCTCGCCCCGGCCGGGGAACAGCTGCTCCAGGGCCAGTTCCCGGTCGGTCCCGACGAGACCCGGGCCGACGGGCTCACCCGCGCCGGACACCTGCTGGACCTGGCGTTCCGGGACTGGCGGCAGCGGGTGACCTGGCGGCGGGTGGCCCTGGCGGACGGCCGTACGGGAGCCGTGGACCCGCCGGGCCGCACCTGGCGCGACCGGCCCGCCGTGGACCGCGGCGACGGCGTCTACCTCGCGGGCGACCAGGTGGCCGCCCCGGGCGTGCTGTCGGAGGTGTCCTTCAACAGCGCGGTGACCGCGGTGTCCCTGATCCTCGGCCGGCCCGCCCGCGACCTCAAGAAGGCCTGAGCAGGCCCGGGCAGGCCGGCACCCAGGAGAAGCCGGGGCCCCGCCCCCACCCGGATGCGGCCCCTGCCGAACCATGGTGTCCTGGCGAGATGAGTGCCGGCCGAACGGGTGAGCCCCCGGCGGCGCCGGCCACCCCGGCGGACGGAGCCGATCCGCACCGCTGGTGGGGGCTCGTCGTCATCGCCCTCGCGCAGCTCATGGTCGTCCTCGACGCGACGATCGTGAACATCGCGCTGCCGTCCGCCCAGCACGCCCTGCACATGTCCGACGGCAACCGGCAGTGGGTGATCACCGCCTACACCCTCGCCTTCGGCGGACTGCTCCTGCTCGGCGGCCGGATCGCCGACCTCATCGGCCGCAGACGCGGCTTCGTCATCGGGCTCGGCGGCTTCGCCGTCGCCTCCGCGCTCGGCGGCGCGGCCACCGGCTCCGGCATGCTCTTCGGCGCCCGCGCGCTCCAGGGCGCCTTCGCCGCCCTCCTCGCCCCGTCCGCGCTGTCCCTGCTGACGACGACGTTCACCGACCCGCGCGAGCGCGGCAAGGCCTTCGGCATCTACGGCGCCCTCGCCGGCAGCGGTTCGGCGATCGGGTTCATCGTCGGCGGCCTGCTCACCGAGTACCTGAACTGGCGCTGGTGCCTCTACGTCAACGTGCCCATCGCGATCGCCGCCGTCCTCGGGGCCCTGGCCCTGCTCCACGACCGTCCCGGCCACACCGGCGTCCGCCTCGACGTACCCGGTGCCGTCCTCGGCTGCGGCGGACTGGTGGCGATCGTCTACGGCTTCAGCGAGGCCGAACCGCGCGGCTGGACCGACCCGCTGGTCCTCGCCCTGTTCGCGGCCGGTGCCCTCCTGCTCACCGCGTTCGTCCGGTGGCAGGCCCGGGCGCCCAGCCCGCTCCTGCCGCTGCACATCATCCGGGACCGCGACCGCGCGGGCTGCTTCCTCACCATGATGCTCGCGGTGATCGGCATGTTCGGGCTGTTCCTGTTCATGACCTACTACCTCCAGGACATCCTCGGCTACTCACCCGTCCGGGCCGGGCTGGCCTTCCTGCCGTTGACCGCCGCGATCATCACCGGGTCCACCCAGATCTCCGCGCGCCTGCTGCACCGCGTGGCACCACGCCTGCTCATGGTGCCGGGCATGCTGCTCGCCGCCGCCGGCCTGCTCCTCCTGACCCGGATGACCGTCCACTCCACGTACACCGGCGAGATCCTCCCCGCCCTGCTGCTGCTGGGCCTCGGCATGGGCCTGACCTTCATGCCGGTGTTCGCCACCGCCACCTCCGGCGTCGCACCCCGCGACGCCGGAGTGACCTCAGCGACCGTCAACACCTCGCAGCAGGTCGGCGGCTCCATCGGTACGGCGCTGCTCAACACGGTCGCCACGACCAGCAGCGCCGGCTACGTCGCCGCGCATCTGCGCAGCCCGGCCGCCAGGGCCACCGTCGTCCCGGCGGGCGTGGTGCACGGCTACACGGTCGCCATCGGGTGGGCGGCCGTCGTGATGCTCCTGGCGGGCCTGGTGGCGGGGCTCATGGTGACGGCCGCGGCGCCCGGGTACGGGACACCGGCCGACGCGCCGGTACCGGAGTCGGTACCCTGACCGGCCCGGCCGGCAGAGGGGTTCAGCGCTCCGTCCCGGCGAGTCCCGCCAGCGCCCCGTCCGTGAGCCGGTACACCGTCCACTCGTCCTGCGGGCGGGCGCCGAGCGCCTCGTAGAAGCCGATCGCGGGCCGGTTCCAGTCCAGCACCGCCCACTCCAGCCGCTCGTAGCCGCGCTCCACGCAGATGCGCGCCAGCTCGGCCAGCAGGGCCCGGCCGTGCCCGCCGCCGCGCGCGGCGGGACGGACGTACAGGTCCTCCAGGTAGATGCCGTGCGCCCCGCGCCACGTGGAGAAGTTCAGGAACCACAGCGCGAAACCGACCGGCTCCCCGCTCACGTCGTCCACGGCCAGGTGCGCGAAGGCGGCCGGCCGCTCCCCGAACAGCGCCTCCCGCAACTGCCCGGCATCGGCCCGCACCTCCTCCAGCGACCTCTCGTACTCGGCCAGTTCACGGACGAGGGCGTGGATGACGGGAACGTCGGCGGGGGTCGCGGTGCGAATCATGGGGGGAGGTTAACCGGCCGGTCCCCCGGGTCTCAGTGCCGTCCCGCCACCCGGTCCGCCACCTTGGCCAGGCGGGAGGACTCCGTGCCGGGACGGAGGCGTTCGCGCCGGTCGGCGGCGCGGTAGGTGGCGTACATGCCCTGGACGCCGAGCCAGCGGAAAGGTTCCGGCTCCCATCTGCGGACCTTGTGGTTCACCCAGGGCAGGTCCGTCAGTTCCGTGCGGCCGCCCTGGCCGGAGTCCTGCTGGACCAGGTCGCGCAGGGTGCGGGCGGCCAGGTTGGCGGTGGCGACGCCGGAGCCGACGTAGCCGCCCGCCCAGCCGAGGCCGGTGGAGCGGTCCAGGGTGACCGTGGCGCACCAGTCGCGCGGGACGCCCAGCACCCCCGACCACGCGTGGGCCACCCGCGTGCCCGCCAGCGACGGGAAGAAGCGGGTGAGGATCTCCCGCAGGGCCTCGACGGTCGCCTCCTGGGTGCGGCCGTCGTTGTCGGTGCGCGAGCCGAAGCGGTACGGCACCCCGCGCCCGCCGAGCGCGATCCGGCCGTCGGCGGTGCGCTGGGCGTACATGTAGGCGTGGGCCATGTCGCCGAGGGTCTCCCGGCCGTCCCAGCCGATCGCCGCCCACTGCTCCTCCGTCAGCGGCTCGGTGGCGATCATGGACGAGTTCATCGGCAGCCAGGTCCGCCGCTGGCCCTTGAGGGAGGCCGTGAAGCCCTCGGTGCAGCGCAGAACGTAGGGGGCGCGGACGGTGCCGTACGGGGTCACGGCGTGCTTGGGCCGGATCTCCGTCACCGGTGTCGACTCGTGGACGGTCACGCCGAGCGCCTCCACCGCCGCCGCGAGCCCCTTGACCAGCTTCACCGGGTGCAGCCGGGCCCCGTGCGGGGTCCAGGCCGAGCCGACCGCGTCCGCGACCCGGATCCGCGCGGCCGTCTCCCGGGCGCCGTACAGCTCCCGGTCCGTCTCGCCGTACGCCAGCTCGTGCTCGTGGAAGGCCCTCAGCCGCGCCAGCTGGGCCGGTGTGGTCGCCACTTCCAGCACCCCGCCCCGGTGCACGTCGGCGTCGATGCCCTCCGCGCCGGCCACCGCGACGACCTCGGCCACGGTGTGGTTCATCGCCTTCTGCAAGCGGACGGCGGCCTCACGGCCGTGCAGCTTCGCGTACCGGTCCCGGCCGGCGATGCCGTTGTAGAGCCAGCCGCCGTTGCGCCCGGAGGCGCCGTAGCCGCAGAACTTCTGCTCCAGGACGGTGATCCGCAGGAAGGGGGCCGCCTTCTTCAGGTAGTACGCCGTCCACAGGCCCGTGTATCCGCCGCCGACGATGACGACGTCCGCGGAGGCGTCCTGGGACAGCGGCTCCCGTACCGCCGGAAGACCGTCGTCCGCGTACCAGAAGGAGATCCCGCCGTTCACGACACTGCTCGCCGAGCTGCTCATGGCCGGGACGTTAACCCCTGAGCCCGGCCAGTGTCTCCTTCGGATTCCATGCTTTTCCACGGCCCCTGACCAGCGGATAGCAGGCCAGCCCGATCAGCGCCGCCACGAAGTGACCGAAATCCGTGAACGTCGGGGCGGCCGCCAGCGGCAGCCCCGACACGGCCAGCACCGCCACCAGGTACCCGTACCGCCAGGGCACCGCGATCCGGTACGCCAGCACCGCGATCACCCCCGCCAGCGCGTAGCTCACCCCGATGTCCAGGGCGTCGAACGCCGAGCGCGGCGCGATGCCCTCCCGGATCGCCCTCAGCAGCACCCCCTCGCTGACCAGCGAGGCCAGGACGTGTGCGAGCACGCAGACCGCCAGCCAGCGGAGCGTCCCCAGCCACCGCTCAGCCGGCGCGTGGAACACCGTGTACAGGAAGAGGTACGGCACCCAGTTCCCGCCCTCGATCCACAGCGCGCTCACCACCAGCACCCGCACCGGGCTGCTCGACAGCTCGTGCAGGTTCGTCGACCGGTGCCGCAGGAAGTGCTCCTCGAACTCCGGCGGCACGTGGTGCAGGACGACCGTCGTGACGAACAGGATCCCCAGCCACACGTACGTGCCGGGAGCGGCGCGGACGTACGCCCGCACCTTGCGCACACCCAGCCGAGATCGCATGCACCGATTCAGCCACAACCGGCATCGCCCGGCACGTGATCGACATCCCCTGCGATCCCCGGCACACCTGCCGGCCCTCCGGCCGGACGTGAGAAAAGCCCAGGCGGGAAAGGCCGCCCGGGCTGTCGGAGCCCCCTGTCGGATTCGAACCGACGACCTACGCATTACAAGTGCGTTGCTCTGGCCGGACTGAGCTAAGGAGGCATGCACGCGCGCGTGGCAGCGCCGTGCCAGTGCAGTGTACCCAGGTCCCGGAGCGGCTCCGCGGGGAATTTTCCCGAAGGTCACAGGGGCCCGGGTACTGACAGAGCGAGTGAACGGCGGGTACCGTCTCGATCCGGTTCACTCACGTGGACTACACCAACCACCTTCCTACAACGGATCGTCCGGCACGTTCCTGCCGGTAGAAGGGGTCCATTCACCATGGCCACTGTCACGTTCGACAAGGCGACCCGGATCTACCCGGGTTCCACCAAGCCCGCCGTCGACTCGCTGGAGATCGCGATCGAGGACGGCGAGTTCCTCGTCCTGGTCGGCCCGTCGGGTTGCGGCAAGTCCACCTCCCTGCGGATGCTCGCGGGTCTGGAGGACGTCAACGGCGGCACCATCCGCATCGGTGACCGCGACGTCACGCACCTGCCGCCCAAGGACCGGGACATCGCCATGGTGTTCCAGAACTACGCGCTGTACCCGCACATGACGGTCGCCGACAACATGGGCTTCGCGCTGAAGATCGCCGGCGTCAACAAGGCGGAGATCCGGCAGAAGGTCGAGGAGGCCGCGAAGATCCTCGACCTCAGCGAGTACCTGGACCGCAAGCCGAAGGCGCTCTCCGGCGGTCAGCGCCAGCGTGTCGCCATGGGCCGCGCGATCGTGCGCGAGCCGCAGGTCTTCCTCATGGACGAGCCGCTGTCCAACCTGGACGCCAAGCTCCGCGTCTCCACCCGTACGCAGATCGCCTCCCTCCAGCGCCGCCTCGGCATCACCACCGTGTACGTCACCCACGACCAGGTCGAGGCCATGACGATGGGCGACCGCGTGGCGGTGCTCAAGGACGGTCTGCTCCAGCAGATCGACTCGCCGCGGAACATGTACGACAAGCCCGCGAACCTCTTCGTCGCCGGCTTCATCGGCTCCCCCGCCATGAACCTGGTCGAGGTGCCGATCACCGACGGCGGCGTGAAGTTCGGCAACAGCGTCGTCCCCGTCAACCGGGACGCGCTGAAGGCCGCCGCCGACAAGGGCGACCGCACCGTGACCGTCGGCGTCCGTCCCGAGCACTTCGACGTGGTCGAGCTGGGCGGCGGCGCCGCCACGGCCCTGACGAAGGACAGCGCGGACGCGCCGGCCGGTCTGGCCGTCTCCGTGAACGTCGTCGAGGAGCTGGGCGCCGACGGCTACGTCTACGGCACCGCCGAGGTCGGCGCCGAGGTCAAGGACCTGGTCGTCCGCGTCAACGGACGTCAGGTCCCGGACAAGGGCGCCACGCTGCACGTCGTGCCGCGGCCGGGCGAGATCCACGTGTTCTCCACGTCCACCGGTGAGCGGCTGACCGACTGACGGCACCACTCGTACGGCCAGGGGCCCCGCGCGCACGGCGTGCGGGGCCTCTGCCGCGTGCGGGGGGCGATACCCCGGCGCAGTAGTCGTTCCGGGCGGCGGGCGTCAACCCGTTACCCCGAAAGCGCCGTCATCTCATCCCCCATAAGAGTGACGGATTGTCGCCATGTCACTACCGGACGCTACCCTCACACGCGTGAAGCACTCCACCACCCCACAGACGCGACGCGGCCACCGGGGCGGCCCTGCCCGCCGGATCGGCCGCACACTCGCCCTCGTCCTGCCCGTCTTCCTGGTGCTCTCCGGAACCCTCGCGGTCACCCGGGTCAACTGGACGGGGAGCCCCTCCAGCTCGGTGCTGGCCGCCTCCGACGTCTCGTCGGCCGTGGTCCCCGTCAGGAAGGCCGCCGCCCAGGCGCCGCAGGACGTGCTCCGCGACCACCTGATGACCGAACTCCAGGAGAAGAACCCCGGGGTCGTCCTCACGCACCTCCAGCAGGCCGTCAACGGACATCCGGCGCTGGCACGGCACTGCTCCTCCATCGCCCGAGCCCTCGGCAGGGCCGCGGTGGGCATCTACGGCGCCTCGCGTGCCCAGTCCTACGCCCGCCCGGTGTGTGACACGGCCTTCGCCTCGGGCGTCCTGGCCGCGCACAGCTGAGCACCGGCGGGCACCGGGCAACCGCACCCCAAGAGCGTGTTGCCGCTCGCACCCGGCGGTGGGGCGCCACGTACAGTGCCGTCATGACCCATCCGAGCGCCGCGTCGCGCCCCACTCAAGCCGTGGTCCTGGCCGGTGGCCAGGGCTCCCGGCTGCGCCCGTACACCGATGACCGGCCCAAGCCGATGGTCGAGATCCCCGGCACGGGAACGCCGATCATCGGCCATCAGCTCACCTGGCTCGCCGAGGAAGGCGTCACGGACGTGGTCGTCTCGTGCGGTCACCTCGCCGACGTCCTGGAGAAGTGGCTGGACTCGGCCGACCTGCCGGTCTCCGTCACCACCGTCGTGGAGAGCGAGCCGCTCGGCCGCGGCGGCGGCCTGCGGTACGCGGCCGCGCGCCTCCCCCACCCCGAACGGCCCTGGTACGCCACGAACGGCGACATCTGGACGCGGTTCTCCCTGCGCGACATGGCCGACTTCCACACGGAGCGGGACGCGGTGGCCACCCTGGCGCTGGCCCGGCCGCGGATCCCCTGGGGCGCGGTGAGGACCGACGGGTTCGGGCACATCACCGACTTCATCGAGGCGCCGCCGTCGACGTTCGAGATCAACGCGGGCGTGTACGTCTTCTCCCCCGAGTTCTCCGCGATGCTCCCCGAGCGCGGGGACCACGAGCGGACCACGTTCCCGCGGCTGGCCCGGGAGAAGCGGCTCGCGGGTTTCACCATTCCGCACGGGTCCTACTGGCGGGCCATCGACACGGCCAAGGACCTCACGGAGGCCGCCAAGGAGCTGGCGGCGCTCGGACGGTAGCCGGGGGGCCGGAGCGCCGGGTGCGCCGCCGGCCTCACGACCGCCCGGGCACCTGACCGGCCGCACGGAGAAGGGCCCCGTACCGTCCTCGGTACGGGGCCCTTCCCGGTCGCGGGGTGTCAGCCCAGCAGGCCGCCCACCAGGCCCGGCTTGCCCGAGGTCGAGCTGCCGCCCGAGCCGGTCGTGCCGCCGGTCGACGTGGTGCCGCCCGTCGAGGTGGTGCCGCCCGCGCTGGTCGGGCCCGCTGTCGTACTGGGGGCGCCGCCGCCCGTGGGCGAGATCCGGCGGGGCGGGACCTGGCCGGTCGTGCCCTGCGTCTGGCTGGGCGTCGTGGTGGTGGCGCCGGTGTCGCGGCTGCTCGTGCCCGGAGTCGTGGCCGCGCCGGAGGGCACCGCGCCGGCCGTGGCACCGCCCGTGGGGGTGCTGGTGGCCGCCGGTGCCTTCCGGTGCCGCTCGGGCTCCTGCGGGAGCGGGGAGCCGGGGAGCTGGTTGCGGGGTGCCTCGCCGGGGCCGGGGACGACCACGCGGCTGGAGTCGCGGACCGCGCCGCCCAGCACGGAGCCGACCAGGAGGGTGAGGCCGACGCTGACGGCCGTGAGCACCGCGCCACGGCGCAGGACGTAGCGGCGCAGGTCCCAGATGTCCGCGCGGGGGCCGAGCCGGCGCCAGGCGCTGCCCGCGAGGCGGCCGTCGACGGAGTAGACGGGGGCGCCGGCGATGATCAGCGGGGACCAGGCGGCGAGGTAGATGATGTCCGGCGCGTCGTAGGCGGGGACCGTCTTCCAGCTGACCGTGACGAGCAGGGCGGCGGAGAGCAGGGCACCGACGACGGCGGCCACGCGCTGCCAGCAGCCGAGGACGGTCAGGACACCGACGACGACCTGGAGGAAGGCGATGACCAGGCCGGAGCCGACGGGGTGGTGCAGGGCCAGCTGGCGCAGGGGTTCGGCGACGGCCCAGGGGTGCAGGGTGTTGAGCCAGGTGACCATGGAGCCGCGCTTGCCGCCGTCGAAGTAGACGGGGTCGCAGAGCTTGCCCATCCCGGCGTAGAGCGAGATGAAGCCGAGGAAGATGCGCAGCGGGAGCAGGACGACGCCGAGGTTGAGCCGGCGGCCGGGGTAGTAGGCGTGCCGGGCCGGGTCGTCGCCGTGGCGCTTGGCGGGGCGCGGGGCGCCGCCGTCCGGGTCGGCGTCCGTGTCGTCCGGGTACGCGTCGTACGGCCCGTACCCGGTGTCCGGGTAGGTCTGCTCGTCGTAGGCGCTGGTCACCGAGCGCATGTGCGGCAGGAGGCGGGTGCCGTCGGCCTCGGCCGCGGTGCGCTGGTGGCCGACGACGGGGGTCTCGACGGTCGGGTCCAGGGTGTCGTACGTGTCGGCGTACCCGGTCTGGACGCGCGGGATGACCCGGGTGGCGCCGGCCGCCGACTCGTCGGTGTGGCGGACGCTGCTGCCCCGCACGGCCTGGAGGAGCCGGTGGGCGCCGGTGTCGTCGGGGGCGGACCTGCCGCTCCACACGACGGGACGGCGGCGGCCGGTGGCGCCCGCGTGGCCCGCCGTGCCCACGACGGGCATCCGGGACGCGTCCTGGCCGACGCTCAGGTGCCGGGCGATCCGCGGGGATTGGCCGCGTGCCGCCGACGCGCCCAGCTGCACGCGGAAGCTGGCGTGATTGACGATGACCTGCGCCGGATCGCTCGGCACCTTCACCATGCTCAGCGCGGGAACGTCGTCGAAACCCGACGAGCGGTCCCCCGTGGGTGTGCGGGGTGTTCTGGTGTCCACACTCATCTAACCGAGTGATGTGGCGTTAGGACACTGCCTTGACCGCCCGGAAGTGTCCGGACCCCGTCAAGAACCGCCCGTCACGCCCCGGGGGCGCCGGAATTACCCCACGGGGGCGAGCTACCGGACGGGCGTTCGCACGCCGCTCCCGTCCGGGCTGCTCTCAGGCGCGCCTGCGGGCCGCCTCGTAGAGCACGATGCCCGCGGCCACACCGGCGTTGAGGGACTCGGCTCCGCCCGGCATCGGGATGCGCACCCGGTGGTCGCACGTCTCGCCGACCAGGCGGGACAGACCCTTGCCCTCGCTGCCGACGACGATGACGACCGGGCCGCCCAGGGCCGCCAGGTCGCCGACCTCCACCTCGCCGTCCGCCGCCAGACCGACCACCGTCACGCCGGCCTTCTTGTACGACTCGAGCATGCGGGTCAGGTTGGTGACCCGGGCGACCGGCGTGCGGGCGGCCGTGCCGGCGGAGGACTTCCAGGCACCGGCGGTCATGCCGGCCGAACGGCGCTCCGGGACGATCACGCCGTGGCCGCCGAAGGCGGAGGCGGAGCGGACGACCGCGCCGAGGTTGCGCGGGTCGGTCACGCCGTCGAGGGCGACCACCAGCGGGTCCTCGCCGTTGCCGGCAGCGGCGTCGAGCAGGTCGTCCGGGTGCGCGTACTCGTACGGCGGGACCTGGAGGACCATGCCCTGGTGGTTGAGGCCGTTGGTCATGCGGTCCAGCTCGGGGCGCGGGGCCTCCATCAGGTTGATGTTGCCGCGCTCGGCGGCGAGCTGGAGGGCGTCGCGGACGCGCTCGTCGTTGTCGATGAACTGCTGGACGTAGAGCGTGTTGGCGGGCACGCCCTCGCGGAGCGCCTCGAAGACCGGGTTGCGGCCGACGACCAGCTCGGAGGCGGACTTCCCGCCGCGGCCCCGGACCACGGGGCGGCGCACGGCCTGCTTCGCCTTGGCGTTGGCGACGCGGTTCTTCTTGTGGCCCTTGCGCATCTCGGCGGGCGGGGTCGGCCCCCGGCCCTCCAGGCCCCTGCGCCGCTGGCCGCCACTGCCGACCTGCGCGCCCTTCTTGCCGGACATGCGACGGTTGTTCGCGGCCATGATCTACCTGTCCTCTACGGAAGTGTGTGTACGTCTGTGCAGTGTGCCGCCCGGACGGCCGGGCGGCACAATCGATCAAGGGCCGGGCCGACGGTCAGCGCGGGGCCAGGCTCCAGCGGGGGCCCTGGGGGCTGTCCTCGATGACGAGGCCCGACTGGTTGAGCTGGTCGCGGATCGCGTCGGCGGTGGCCCAGTCCTTGCGGGTGCGGGCGGACTGGCGCTGGTCGAGGACGAGCCGTACGAGACTGTCGACCACGCCGTGCAGGTCCTCGCCCCGGTCGCCGCCGTCGCCCGTCCACCGCGCGTCGAGCGGGTCCAGGCCGAGGACGCCGAGCATGGCCCGCACCTCGGCGAGCCGCGCGACGGCGGCCTCCTTGTCGTCGGCGGCCAGCGCGCTGTTGCCCTGCCGGACGGTGGTGTGCACGACGGCGAGGGCCTGCGGCACGCCCAGGTCGTCGTCCATCGCCTCGGCGAAGGCGGGCGGCACCTCGGCGGCGGGCTCGACGGCACCCCCGGCCTTCTCCACCACGCGCTGCACGAAGCCCTCGATCCGCGCGAACGCCGACTCGGCCTCGCGCAGCGACTCCTCGCTGTACTCGATCATCGAGCGGTAGTGGGGGGTGCCCAGGTAGTACCGCAGCACGATGGGGCGCCACTGCTTGACCATCTCGCTGACCAGGACGCTGTTGCCGAGCGACTTGGACATCTTGTCGCCGGCCATGGTGACCCAGGCGTTGTGCACCCAGTAGCGGGCGAACTGGTCGCCGTAGGCCTTGGCCTGGGCGATCTCGTTCTCGTGGTGCGGGAAGATCAGGTCCAGGCCGCCGCCGTGGATGTCGAACGCGCTGCCCAGGTACTTGTGGGCCATCGCCGAGCACTCCAGGTGCCAGCCGGGGCGGCCGGGGCCCCACGGGGTCGGCCAGGTCGGCTCGCCCGGCTTGGCGGACTTCCACATGGCGAAGTCGCGCGGGTCCCGCTTGCCGGTCTCGCCCTCCCCGGACGGCTGGAGCAGGTTGTCCAGCTCCTGCCGGGACAGCTCCAGGTACGACGGGAAGGACCGCACGTCGAAGTAGACGTTGCCGTCGGCCTCGTAGGCGTGCCCGCGCTCGATGAGGCGCTGCATCATCTCGATCATCTCCGGCACGTGGCCGGTGGCGCGCGGTTCGTACGCCGGCGGCAGGCACCCGAGGGCGGTGTAACCGTCGTTGAAGGCGCGCTCGTTCTCGTACCCGATCGACCACCACGGGCGGTTCTGCTCGTGGCTCTTGGCGATGATCTTGTCGTCGATGTCGGTGACGTTGCGGACGAACGTCACCTCGTAGCCGCGGTACTCGAACCAGCGGCGCATGATGTCGAAGTTCAGGCCCGAGCGGATGTGGCCGATGTGGGGGGCCGCCTGCACGGTGGCGCCACAGAGGTAGATCGAGACGCAACCCGGCTGGAGCGGGGCGAAGTCACGGATCTGCCGGGCGCTGGTGTCGTACAGGCGAATAGTCACCACTCCAGGGTAGTGGGCGCCGGACAGTGCCGTGCGCCCACCGCCGGGAACGCCACGGGTCACGACATGCCGACGACCTTCCGCGGCCGGATCCGTACGACGACCCGCTCGGCGTCCTGGGCCGAGGCCGGGTTGAAGTCGGCGTAGTCCTTGCCGGTGTACTTGCGGCTCAGCTCGTCGATGAGCTGCCGCCCGCCCTCGGTGGTCATCTCGGCGACGCCGCGGATCTCGGCGTACTCGTAGGGCTGCTCGGGGTTCATGACGACGACGGTCACCCGGGGATCGCGCTCCAGGTTGCGGTACTTGCGGCGGTCGACCGTCGTGGAGAAGAGGACGTCGTCACCGTCGCGCTTCACCCAGACCGGCGACATCTGCGGGCTGCCGTCGGGCTGGAGGGTGCCGACGACGATGAACACGGTGCCGTCGAGCAGGGACTTCACACGGTCGGACAGGGCAGCGGACACGGATACCTCCACACAAAGCCGTCAGCGGTGACTGTCCGGGTACCCTCGCACGCTCTCAGCTCACCCGCACCACGAGTGCCGTGGCCACCGCCATCAGCCCTTCCCCGCGGCCCGGGAAACCGAGCCCGTCGGTGGTGGCGCCGGAGACCGAGACGGGGGCGCCGGCCGCAGCGGAGAGGATCTTCTCCGCCTCGTCCCGCCGCTTGCCGATCTTCGGACGGGGGCCGACCACCTGGACGGCGATGTTGCCGACGGCGAAACCCGCCGCGCGCACGATCCGGGCGGCCTCGGTGAGCAGGGTGACCCCGGACGCGCCGGACCACTCGGGCCGGCCGGTGCCGAAGTGCTGTCCCAGGTCACCGAGCCCGGCGGCGGAGAACAGGGCGTTGCACGCGGCGTGCGCGACGACGTCGGCGTCGGAGTGCCCGGCCAGCCCGGGGCCCTCGCCCTCCCAGCGCAGGCCCGCGCACCACAGCTCGCGGCCCTCCTCGAAGGCGTGGATGTCGGTGCCGACACCGACCCGGGGCAGCACCGGCAGCGGCTGGGGGCCGCTTGCCTCAGAAGCCATCGTTGAGCCTCCGGCGCGCGAGGACCGCCTCGGCGAGGACGAGGTCGAGGGGGCGGGTGACCTTGAAGGCCTCCTCGTGGCCGGGGACGGCGACGACCGTCAGGCCCAGCTGTTCCACCATGCTCGCGTCGTCGGTGACGTCGCCGGTGGCGTCCTCGTGGGCGCGGACCAGGGTGGCCCGGTCGAAGCCCTGGGGCGTCTGGACGGCGCGCAGCCGGTCCCGGCGTGGCGTGGCCACGACCGGTTCCGGGTCGCCGGCGACGGCCGCGGGCTCGACCTCCTTGACGGTGTCGGCCAGCGGGAGCGCGGGGACCACGGCGGGCGCGCCGTCGCGCACGGCCTCGATGACCCCGTCGACCGTGTCGACCGGGACGAGCGGGCGGGCCGCGTCGTGGACGAGGACGACGCCGTACTCGGGCGGCAGGGCGTCCAGGCCGAGCCGGACCGACTCCTGCCGGGACTCGCCGCCGGACACGACGAGGAAGTCGGTCCGCTCGGGCAGGGCGTGCGCGTCGAGCAGGGACTTGACCTCGGCGGTGCCGTCCGGCGGGGCCACGACGATGACGAGGGAGACATGGCGGGACGCGGCGAGGGCGCGGACCGCGTGGATGAGCATCGGCGTGCCGTTCAGCGCGCGGAGTGCCTTGGGGGCGCCCGGACCGAGGCGGACGCCCCGGCCGGCGGCGGGAATCACGGCGGCGACGGGGCTCTGCGCGGGCGTGGGGCGCGATTCGTCAGACATCGGTTCCTGTCAGGTTTGTGTGCTCGACCTACGTGGGTATGGCCTGGAGGAGTGCGGGCGCGACGCCTTGACCGGACCCTTTCCGTGACCCCGGTCGAGCCGTCGGTGCAAGCCCGGCACGACGCGTACGGGGGGCTTTTCCCGAGGTGCCCGGCAGGCGTTCCGGCGTCCCGTCCGGCCGTCGGGGATCTTCCGGGGTGGGATCTTCCGGGGTTCTGCCGCGGTTCTTCCGGGGACGAACATGCCGCAGCGCCCGGCGACAGGGTAAGTGTCATCGGGCACCGCGGCATTTACTGTGCTGGGCGTGCCGGAAGCGAGGGTTCGCTGCCGCTGCGCGTCAGGAGGCGAGTACCTCGTCGAGCAGGGCCTCGGCCTTGTCCTCGTTCGTGTTCTCCGCGAGGGCCAGCTCGCTCACCAGGATCTGGCGGGCCTTGGCGAGCATGCGCTTCTCACCGGCGGAGAGTCCGCGCTCGCGCTCACGACGCCACAGGTCACGCACGACTTCCGCGACCTTGATGACATCGCCGGAGGCGAGCTTCTCCAGGTTTGCCTTGTAACGACGCGACCAGTTCGTGGGCTCCTCGGCATACGGCGCACGCAGCACCTCGAAGACCCGGTCCAGCCCGTCCTGACCGACCACATCACGCACGCCGACGAACTCCGCATTGTCCGCTGGCACACGTACCGTCAGGTCACCCTGGGCGACCTTCAGCACCAAGTAGGTCTTGTCCACGCCTTTGATCTGACGAGTTTCGATAGCCTCGATCAGCGCGGCCCCGTGATGGGGATAGACCACGGTGTCGCCAACCTTGAACGTCATGTGACAGGTACCCCTTCCGTGGCTATCCAGGGTAACACGGATACGGCGGCTTCTGAATGGCGTTTTCGCAGGTCAGGGCATATCTCGGGGCTTGACAACAGCAACCGGAACGTGCTGCGGAGCGCCCGCGGAAGCGGGTATTCGCAGGTCGGAGGGGCTCTGCGGGCAGGCTGAAACGAGTACGTCACACACCCGGGCAGGTCCCCCCGAGTGGCTGAACGTCCTGATATGTCCGGTTCCAAGCGTACGACTTCCGCTACTCCGTTCGGTGACCACAGGCGGATGTGAGCCGAATCCGGAATTGATCAACGGCCACCGGAGCGGCGCTCCGTGATCAATATCGGGGGCGGTGCGGAATCCTTCACGGAAAACTCGCGAGTGGTGCCGCGAGGATGTCGCGTGTCTTGCCGCGGGCCTCTCGGCGTTTCCCGTGAGCCGCTCGCCCGCCGCGTTATGTGAATGACAGACGAGCGGCCCCGCAATGTGACGAGGGTGCCGCTCGCGGGCCCGTGGGGTACCCCCACCCGGAGGGAAGGGCGCTGCTTGGGGGAGGGTCGGGTGCGGTCGCCCGGGGACGGCTCGGTAACCTGAGCCCGCTGACAGACCCTTAGGGCGGCTTTATCAGGGGAGCCGCCCGCGCGTTCAAGGAGTTGCCGCCGCCGTGAGCAGCAGCCTTCGACGCGGCGCCCTCGCCGCCTCCGCCATCGCCTTCTCGATCGCCTCGCTCGCCGCCTGCGGCGCCGGAAACAACGCCCAGACGCTGGAGATCAAGCCGGACAACGCGGCCGTCCACGTCGGTGACATCAAGATCCAGAACGCCGTGGTCATCACCCAGCCCGACCTGAAGGCGACGGGCCCCGCGGTGATCTCCGCGAACCTGTTCAACAACGGCAGGACCGACCAGACCCTCCAGTCGGTCACCGTGGCGGGCAGCGGCACGTCCGCCCAGCTGAAGGCCGCCAAGGGGCAGAGCCTGACCGTCCCGGCCGGCGGCTCGCTGATCCTCGGCGGCAAGGGCAACGCCTCCGCGGTGCTGCCCAGCGGCCGTGAGGCCGTCAAGGACGGCGACGCCCAGCAGATCACCTTCACCTTCAGCAAGACCGGCAAGGTGAGCCTGCGCGCCTTCGTCGTCCCGGCCGGCAGCTACTTCGGCCAGTGGGGCCCGACCGAGATCCCGTCCGCCTCCGCGTCCGCCGGTGGCGCCCCCGGCGCCACGGCCTCCGGCAGCGCGACCGGCAGCGCGACCGCCACCGCGAGCGGCAAGCCGGGCAAGGGCGACGGGGCGAGCTCGTCGTCCAGCGCCTCCGGCGCGCCCGCCACTCCGAGCGACTCGGCCTCGCAGTCGACCGCCGGTCACTGAACCGCCCGTACGGCGAAGGGCGGCACCCCGCGCGGGGTGCCGCCCTTCGCCGTACACAGGTGCCGCGCCCTGCGGCCCGACGGCCTACGGCTCGAACTTGTAGCCCAGCCCCCGCACCGTCACCAGGTAGCGCGGCGCGCCCGGGTCCGGCTCGATCTTGGCGCGCAGCCGCTTGACGTGCACGTCGAGGGTCTTGGTGTCGCCCACGTAGTCGGCGCCCCAGACCCGGTCGATGAGCTGCATGCGGGTCAGCACCCGGCCCGCGTTGCGCAGGAGCATCTCCAGCAGGTCGAACTCCTTCAGCGGGAGGTCGACCTTGGAGCCGCTGACGGTCACCACGTGCCGGTCCACGTCCATGCGGACCGGACCCGCCTCCAGCGCGGCCGGGGTGACCTCCTCCGGCTCACCGCGGCGGCGCAGCACCGCGCGGATACGGGCCACCAGCTCGCGCGAGGAGAAGGGCTTGGTGACGTAGTCGTCGGCCCCTATCTCCAGACCGACGACCTTGTCGATCTCGCTGTCCTTCGCGGTCACCATGATCACGGGGACGTTGGAACGGCCGCGCAACTGGCGGCAGACCTCGGTGCCGGGCAGCCCCGGCAGCATCAGGTCGAGGAGGACCAGGTCGGCGCCGTTGCGCTCGAACTCGTCCAGTCCGTCGGGACCGGTCGCCGCCACGGCGACCTCGAAGCCCTCCTTGCGCAGCATGTAGGACAGAGCGTCGGAGAAGGACTCCTCGTCCTCGACGACGAGCACTCGGGTCACGGAAGGACCTCCGGGGCGGGAAGCGGTGCGTACGGGGATGGGTCGGGGCCGGCCTCGTCGTCGAGGTCGGGGTGCTGCTGTGCGCGGTCGCGGGCCGCGGCCGCCTCCGGCAGCCTGATGGTGAAGGTGGAGCCCTGGCCTTCGGCGCTCCAGACCGTGACCTCCCCGTCGTGCGAGGCGACCACGTGCTTGACGATAGCCAGACCCAGACCGGTGCCGCCGGTCGCCCGCGAGCGGGCCGGGTCGACTCGGTAGAAGCGCTCGAAGATGCGCTCCCTGTCCTTGTCGGAGATGCCGATGCCCTGGTCGGTGACGGCGATCTCGATCATGTCACCACCGGGCGTGGCGATCTGCCGGGCGGCGATGCCGACGCGGGTGCGGGCCGGCGAGTAGTTGACGGCGTTCTCCACCAGGTTGCCCAGGGCGGCGGCCAGCTGGCCGCGGTTGCCCCAGACGCGCAGGTCGTCGGCGCCTCCGGCGGCCATGGTGATCTGCTTCGTACCGGCCTGGTGGCGGCAGCGGTCGACGGCCTCGGCCACCAGCTCGTCCACCCGGACCGGCTCCGCGTCCTCGAGCGGATCGTCGTTCTGCACCCTCGACAGGTCGATCAGCTCCTGCACCAGGTTGGTCAGCCGGGTCGCCTCTATCTGCATCCGGCCGGCGAAGCGCTCCACGGCCTCGGGGTCGTCGGACGCGTCCATCACCGCCTCGGAGAGCAGGGACAGCGCGCCGACCGGTGTCTTCAGCTCATGGCTGACGTTCGCCACGAAGTCCCGTCGTACCGCCTCGATCCTGCGGGCCTCCGTCAGGTCCTCGACCAGCAGCAGCACCAGGCGCGAGCCGAGCGGCGCCACCCGCGCGGAGACCGCGAGGGCCTCGCCGCGTCCGGTGCCGCGCCGGGGCAGGTCCAGCTCGACCTGCCGTATCTCGCCGTCCCGCCGGGTGTCCCGCGCCATCTGGAGCATCGGCTCCACGGCGAGCTTGCCGCCGCGCACCAGCCCGAGGGCGTACGCGGCGGAGCTGGCCTTGACCACGGCGTCCGCCTCGTCGAGGACGACGGCGGAGGAGCGCAGCACCGACAGCACGGTGTCCACGCCGGGCGGCAGTACGGCATCGGTGTGCAGAGAAGTCCTGGTCGGCCGCTTCTGGTCGCGTTCACTCCAGCGGAACGCCAGCATGGCGATGACACCGGTGAGTACCCCGGCGATCGCTGCCGCTGCGGCGACCGCCGCGTTCACGTCCATGCCTTTAGGTTAGGCATGGGGTACGACATACCCACAGCCACCGAGGTGCGACCTCGAACACTCGTCGCCCAGAGTTCACCTGGGGGCCGGTGGTGGTTCATTTGGGGTGGCGGAAACGGACGCGTACGGGACGGAACGTGGGAGCGTGGGGTTCGCACCGCCGGTTTCGCCACGGGGCGCGTGGTGTCACATCCCCCGTAGACCCCCAAGCACACGTACGAGAGGGAACCCTGATGCGGGACGCGTACCACGAGGAACTGGACTCGATCGGCGACGGACTGGTGGAGATGGCCCGCCTGGTCGGATCGGCGATCGGACGCGCCACGACCGCCATCCTCGACGCCGACCTCAAGCTGGCCGAGAGCGTGATCGAGGCCGACCAGAAGGTCGACGAACTCCAGCACGACCTGGAGGCCCGGGCGATAGCCCTGCTGGCCCGGCAGCAGCCGGTCGCCACGGATCTGCGCATCGTCGTCACGTCGCTGCGCATGTCCGCCGACCTGGAGCGCTCCGGTGACCTCGCCCAGCACGTGGCGAAGCTGGCCCGGCTGCGCTTCCCGCAGCGGGCCGTCCCGCAGGACCTGCACGCCACGATCCTGGAGATGGGCCAGCTCGCGCAGCGGCTGATGGCCAAGGCCGCCGAGGTGATCATCACGAAGGACGTCGACCTCGCGCTCCAGCTGGAGCAGGACGACGACGAGATGGACCTGCTGCACCGCACGCTGTTCCAGCACCTGATCGACGAGCGCTGGAAGCACGGCATCGAGACGGCCGTGGACGTCACCCTGCTGGGCCGCTACTACGAGCGCTACGCCGACCACGCCGTCGCCGTCGCCAAGCGGGTCGTCTACCTCGTCACGGGCGAACACGCGGACGCCCTCCAGGCGGATGTCCAGCCGGTGACGGGGGTCGAGGGCGCGTAGCCCTGCCGGGGGGCGGCGGTCGGCTCGGGTCGGCCCGGGGTCCCCGGGGTCGGCTCGGCGTCGGTCCGGGGCGAGTCGGAGGTTGGTCGGGGTTACGGAGGTTGCGTTCCGGGTCGCCGGGGGGGGTGGTCGGAGTCGTGGGTTGCCAGGGGGCTCGGCGGGTGGCCGGGGGCGGCCGGGGTGCCGGCTGCCGGGCGCAGGGGCTGCGGGCTGCCGGTTGCCGAGCGCGGGGGGTTTGCGAGCTGCCCGTTGCCGGGCGGAGGGGCTTGCGGGGTGCCGGCTGCCGGGCGGGCCTGCGGGCTGCCGGGCGCAGGGGGCTTGCGAACTGCCGGCCGCCGGCGGAGGGGGCCTGCGAGCTGCCGGTTGCCGGGCGGAGGGAGCCTGTTGTCCGTCCGGTCGGGCGCGGGGGCGCCTCCGTGCGCCGTTGATGCGCCCGGCGGGGCGGGCATGAATGGGGCGAGGGCATCCCTGCCCCAGCGTCTAGGAGGGACCCATGGCCGAATCCCCCGGCACCACCCCCGATCCCACTCAGGAACGCGAGACCGACCAGCCCGCCGAGATCAGGAGCCTCCCGCTGTTCGGCGCGTGCGGCTGCGGCTCGGGATGCGGCTGCGGATGCCAGTCGGGCAACCCCTGCCAGTGCGGCTGACCCACACCCAGGGGCCGGTGTGAGCACCCTTCACACCGGCCTTCGCCGGTCAGGGCGGCTCTGTCACGCCAGCGCCAGAATCACGCGCACCCACTGACACGTGGGGGGAGGCGGGGCCGGGCGTTCCCGTGATCACGGCGACGGTCAGCGCCGTCGGCGGTTCGGCAACGCGGTTCACCGTGAGCACGACAGACAAATGTCGTACCCACGGTGTCGGCCTCCTGTCCAGGCTGGCCGAGCGCCCTGAGTCGTCGGTTCAAGCGGCTGCGGGCAGGAGTGCGCCGCGTCGCCGGCAGTCCCGGCAGCGCCCGGGTTCCGGTGCGCGGAACGCCCGTTCGCAGCCGTCGCAGGTGTGGAAGGGCAGTACGGCCGTACGCGCCGCCTCTTCGACGAGCGGGCGCGGGGTCGGCGCGGGCAGTGGTGTCTCCCGGAGGCGGAAGGCGAGGATGCGCGCCGGTCGGCTCAGGAAGCGGTCGGGGAGCCGGTTGGTCAGCAGGGCGGTGATCTGGGCGGGCGCGACACCGGCCGCGAGCCACTGGGTGACGGCCGGTGCCAGCCGCACGGCCTCCCGCTCGGACAGGACGAGACGTGGATCGACGCGGCGCAGGGACGTCAGAACGGCCAGGGCCCCGGGGTCGGCGTCGGAGAGTGCCGCCGTTTCCTCCGGGCCGGCAGGGGCGGGCGCCGGTTCGGTGGTGGGGGCCGACGGGGGCGGCGCCATGTCCGCTGCGGGTGGCTTCGGCGGCCCGGCCGGGGCCGGGTGACCGCGGGGTACGTCGTAGAAGTACGTCCGGGTGCGGATCCGCCCGGTGGGCAGGCGTTCGCGGCGGCGTTCCAGGTAACCGGCGGCTTCGAGTTCGCCGAGTGCGCGGGAGATCAGGATCTCGCCCTCGGTGAAGTGCTCGCACAGGGCGGTGATGCTCACGCGGGAGCCGTCGGGCAGGGAGGCGATGTACGCCGCGACGCCGATCGTGACCGCGCTGCCGCGCCGCTGGGCGAGGGCGTTGGAGATCACGGTGAAGTCGGCCGTCAGCCGGGTGCGTACGTGGATCACGCCGGAGGTCGGAGTTCCGGCGGCGGCGCGCAGGGGCGCGTTAGACTGCGGGTCAGCCATCGGGAAGGTTCTGCTTCCTGATCGGTCAGGCCCTCGATCGGGATGCCAGTCCCGGCCGGGGGCCGTATCTGTTTGCGGTTGTCGGGGCGAACGTAACCGTCCGTATCCCTCCCCGGCAAGCTGGTCACTCGGACGGGTGACGCGGGCTTCCGGCCGGGGAGGGTGGGTGGGCGGGTAGTTCTGTTCCCCGGTTCTTTCAGGAGGTCAGTGGCCCACCGAACCCTCGCGGACAAGGGTCCGGTGGGCCCGGACCGTGGACGACGACCGGAGCCCGGCTGCCTCAGGGACGGCGGTGTGCGGCCTTCAACTCGCCTATGAAGGCGTGCCAGGAGGCGGTACCGAAGCACAACACCGGTCCCTGCGGGGCCTTGCTGTCACGAACCGGGACGACGACCGGGAATCCTTCGGCCACCTCCACGCAGTTGCCGCCCTCCTGATTGCTGTAGCTGCTCCTGCGCCAGACGGCGGCGCTCAGATCGGGACGGGACATTCGCTCCACGGTTGTAGCCCTCCATCGCGGATCGGATCATGTCGAGCGACATGAGCGGGGGCAGGGCATTCGCCCGTAGCCGATCGTAGGTCACCGCGAAGTGCCTGACCTCGGCCGGATCCTCGATGAGTTGGCCGTAATGCGCGCCCTCCGTGTAGGCGACTTCGGAGCCGTCCGGCAGCGTGAGCACCGTCAAGGAGCCGCCCATAGCGTCATGCTCGCCCTGGTCGAAGGGCAGCACCTGCACGGTGTTGTGGCGTTCCGTCGCGGCGTCGAGCAGTCGCGCCAACTGCTCCCGCATCACGACATGGCCGCCGATCGGGCGCCTCAGTACCGCCTCGTCCAAAATCACCCATAGCTCCGGCCGGTCGGGGGAACCGAGCCGCCGCTGCCGCGCCATGCGGAAGGCGAGCCGTTCTTCCAACTGCTCCTCACCGCTCAGCGTCAGGCCGACGCTCAGAACGGCTCTCGCGTACTCCTTGGTCTGCAACAAGCCGGGCACCACGTGGGCCGCATACTCACTGATGGACACGGCCCGCTCCGAGTGTGCGATGAAGGCCCGCGACCAGTCGGGGAAGGCCTCCCGGTACACGTACGGCCACAGCTCGACCAGCAGGTCGTCCGCACCGAGGGCAGTGTCCAGCGCACGCGCCAGTTCCAGCGTCGGCTTGGCCCCGGACGCCCGCTCGATCTGCGTGATCCGCGTGCTGACCACGTGCGTTCTCGCGCCGAGCTCGGCCTGGGTCAGTCCGGCCGCCGTACGGAGCCTGCGCACCCGCGCGCCGAACAGAGCCGCCATCGACGCACTGGGATCAATTGCATTGGCCATAGCGTCACTTCCTTCACTTACAGCCCGAAAGGTAAGCCTGCTCCACCTGTCGAGCGTAGGGCGATGAGACGACCCTTGGGCACGGAACGTGACGACTCGCGTACCCGACGGAAAGCCTCGTGCCCGACAGACAAGGACGGACAAGCCGTGCTCACAGGAACGACCACCCCGGAAGACGAGCCGAGCCGGGCCACCGCGGCACGTGAACTCCTGTCCTGCTCTGCGCAGTTCGTCTCCACGGCGCGCGGCGCGCAGCTCGCCCGGCGTCTTGCCGTCCGGCACATGGAGGAGTGGGGTTACCCGCCGGCCTCGGACGCGTCGTGCACGGTCGCCCTCATCGTCGGCGAACTCGCGGCGAACGCAGTGCGGCACGGCCGGGTCCCCGGACGCGACTTCGGCCTCCGGCTCACCTTCGACACGGCTACAAGCCTGGTCCGCATCGAGGTCGCGGACGCCGCCTCGGCCAAGCGACCGCCGACGGCTCCGCCGTCGTCGTACCCCGAGGGCGAGTCCGGCCGAGGGCTGCTCCTGGTGGACGTCCTGGCCGCGCGCTGGGGATCGGCCCCTCGTCACCCTGTCGGCAAGACGGTGTGGGCGGATGTGCCCATCGAGACACCGAGAGGATGAGGTCTTCGGGAGGCGGCACCGCAGCCGTCGTACTCGCCGATGATCCCGGCGAGGGGAACGGCTGCCAAGCCATACGGCCAGACAACCGGGCCCGTAGGTTCAGGGCTCCTGCTCCAACAGTTGTTCGGTCCAGATGGTTTTGCCCGCAACGGTGTAGCGGCTGCCCCAGCGATGGGTCAGCTGCGCCACCAGGAACAGACCGCGGCCACCCTCGTCCGTCAGTCGGGCCCGTCGCAGATGTGGCTGCGTCTGACTGGCATCGGACACCTCGCAGATCAGACGTTGATCGCGAATCAGCCGCAGGCCCACTGGGGCACCGCCGTAGCGGATGGCGTTGGTGACCAGCTCGCTGACGATCAGCTCTGTGGTGAACACCAGGTGTTCCAATCCCCAGGAGGTCAGCCGATCGGCGACCCGACGGCGTATGCCTGCGACGATGCTGGGGTCGGCGGCCACCTCCCAGGTGGCAGTGGCATCTTCCGGGAGTCGGCACACCTGGGTCACCAGAAGTGCCAGGTCGTCGTCCAAGGGCTCCTGCAGGAGTTTTTCCAGAATTCGGCCACCGATTTCCGTGACCGGGCGGCCGCCTTCAGCGCCACCAGCCGTGCCTTCCCGCACCAGGGTCAGTCCGCGCGTGTGGAACGGATCTCGCGCCAGTGCGCCGGTGTAGAAGGACAGCACGTCACCGGGGCTCAGTTCCAGCTCGGTGGCTTCGAAGGGCTCGGCGCCTCGGCCCAGGGGCAGCCCCGGACGCACGGACACCATGTCGGCTTCACCGCCCCGCGAGACCAGCACCGGCCCGGGGTGTCCGGCACTGGCCAGTACGCAGCGGCAGGTGATCGGGTCGTACACGGCGTACAGGCACGTCGCGCCGTGCACGCTGCCGGCAGGGACGGCGTCCCGTTGCTCCTCATCCTCAGCGAACCGAACCACCAGGTCGTTCAAGTGGGACAGCAACTCGTCGGGACTGAGATCCAGGTCCGTCAGAGTCTGCACCGCCGCTCGCAGCCGCCCCATCGCCGCCGTGGCGTTCATCCCTTGCCCGCCCGCATTGCCCACGACAAAGCCCACCCGGCTCGACGACAGCACGATCACGTCGTACCAGCTGCCGCCGATGCCCGTCACCGCGCGCGCCGGCAGATGCGCACCGAACGTCTTCGCAGCCTCGACCTCCACCACCGGCCGTGGCAGCAGACCTTGCTGCAACGCCTCCGCGGTGCGGCGTTCCAGGTTGTAGCGCCGAGCGTTGTCGAGGCTCAGCGAGGCCCGGGTGCCGATCTCGTCGGCCAGAGTCACATCGGCCGGATCGAAAGGGGCCCGCCCCCCGGCGCGCCACAGCCCCACCGCCCCCAATACCCCTCCCCGGACCAGAAGCGGCAGCACCATCAGCGAGGTGGCATCCGGGGGCAGCATGAGCGCGGCTCTTTCCGGATCGTCCTTCAGCGCCGCCCGGGCCAGGTGCAGATCCGGCAGAACCCCGGGCGTGCCCTTGCGCAGATGCTCGGCCTCTTCATGGCCGATCCGAAAGGTCGTGCCGACCGCGTGGCTCTCCCGGGGCCAGCACCCACTGGCCGCCGCTACAGCGATCCGTTGCATGGGCGTGCCGGGAGGGAAAGACATCGGCTCTTCACCGAGCAATACGCTCTCGGTCAGGTCCACCGCCCCCAGGTCGGCGAACGCCGGTACGAGGACGTCGAGCAACTGCTCGGCATTGCGGGTGATGTCCAGGGAGCCACCGATGCGGGTCGCCGCGTCATGGAGCAGCTCCAGCCGCTCGAGTGCTCGTGGATCTGTCGCCAGTACCTGCTCCGCGGTGGGCACCGTACGGCGTACGGTCTGGGGCCCGGAATCCGGGGACTCCGCCCGAATCAGCCGCACGAGGAAACGGCCCTCCGCTCCCTCTGCCAGCACCGTCGCTGCCGCCACCGCCGAGAAAGGCGCACCGCGGACGGAGTGCAAGTCGGCCCGCGCGCTCAGCATGATCCCGCCCAGAGCACCGGCGACAAGCTCGGCCCACACGGATGGATCGTCGAAGAAAGCCGAGATCTCCACGCCGCGGATCTCGTCGATGGAGCCCTCGAACAGCCGCAGAGCAGGGGGTGTGCAGGTGAGGACGGCTCCCCTGGCATCCAGCACCAGGACGGCCGGTTCCTGGGCGAGGACTTCAGCCACGGAGGGGAGCTCGTCAGGCACGGTGCATCACTCCAGCAGGGTGGATGGCGTCCCCACGCCCCTGAATCGCTCAGCCGGCCGCTTCGTCCTGTTCACGACCGAGCGGAGCGGCGGTCCGGGTGAGCCCCGCGCGGCAGGCCTCCTCCGGTGCAGGATCGCGCTTTGCCGACCTCCGCTCTCCCGGCGGGCACGACGCTCCTCTTCAACCTTCTTCACCCCATGGTCACCCACTACCGCACTGAACGCGCGACCTGAGCCACCGGAAGTCAGCCACGGCGGCGGGTGCGCCGGCTCTTTGTTGCAGTCCTCGATGCCGAGGGCCGTGCCCGGTCGGCACGTGCTGGGGCTGACTCACGTGTCTGTCAGTGCGACGTGGGAGTCTTCCGGTCGGTGGTGTGACACCACCGAGGATGTCGAGGACACATCCCCTGGGCTGCCGGACCGTTGATCAGTTCGGCCAGCGGCCCACTCACCTATGCCGCAGCCTGAGCGGGGCGGTCAGCCGACGGTAGCCGATGAAGGATACGGCTATGCCGACGAAGACAAGGAAGTGCTCGGCCTTGCGCTCGTAGACGCCGGCACCCGGTCAGCCACGACACCGTTCTCTCGCCGACCCAGTGGAGGCGGCCGAGCCGCTGTGGGGACTCGACGCCTCGCAACCCTTAGCGGCATGGAGCTTGGCCGGGCGCCGTCGGCGTAGGCCCGGCATTGCCCCTAAAGGTCCTTCGTCCTCGGCTGCGACTGCGGGCGCTCCACCTCGGTGCGATCCTGGGTGGTTGCACATGCCTCAGTGACGCTCATCCATGCAGAGGGCGGCTGTCGACGGGTTTGCCCGGCCCTCCCTCCTCGCCGGGCCCTGGTGTGCGGCAAGGCCTCGTTCCGCACTCCGGAGACGGTCTCGTGAAGACCGAGACCCTCGGGGTGCGTGCGGACTGCCTGTACGCACCAGACGATGAGGACCATGCAGGGGACTGGGGCAAGGAGCATGGCGAGCCCGCCGGCCGGGTCTGCTGCCATCGAGTGGGCCACGTCCCGGTAACCGACCCCGCCCGCGATCTCGATCAGGGCGGAGGGATCGGCGGCGGCGTTCGGCAGAGTCGCTCCCACGATGAGCCACACGACAGCGAAGGGCAGGCCGAGCGCCGCTGCGCGCAGCACGAGCGCACCGTGCCCCGGCCTGGCGCCGCTCCTCGTGACGAGCTTCAGCAGCAGGACGTGCTTGCCCGGAGTGGCGCCGCTCCACCGCGGCACCACCACGAACCACAGCACCCAGACCACGGGCGGGACCCACAGCACGGCGTCGGCCCCCAGGCCGAGGAAGACGAGACCGGCGACGGCTCCGGTCAGTAGAGCGGCACCCGTCATGTCCAGCAGCAGGGCCACCAGGCGGCGCCCGAAGGGGACCTTGTGGAAATCAAGCGCGCGGTCGTCCAAGGTGGTCAGGGCCGGCAGAACGCGGGCCAGGGGCCCGGCCGCCGCCCAGCCGAGCGCCGCTCCCGCTGTGTTGGCGATGAGATCATCCACGGCGAAAAGGCGGTACGGGCACGCGTACAGACCCCACAACCCCGTGTACTGGGTGAGCTCGAAGAGCAGTGACCCGGCGAGTCCTGCCGCGGTGGCCGCAATCAGCCCCTTGCGGAAGTGAATCCGTACGAAGACTCCGAGCGGCAGCAGCAGGAGGAGGTTGAACACGGTCTGCCAGACGGCCGAGTTGCCGAGCACCAGAGCGTCGAGGGTGACTCGGTGGTGCGCCTCCTTCCAGATGTCTGCGAAGGCCCTGCCGGGCGTGAACTGGGGATGGGCAAAGGACGGGTACTTGGCGCAGACGTCCACCGACGGGGACGGAAGCGGCACGATCGTCAGGCATAAGGCGGTGAGTGCGTAGTACACGCCCCCGTAGAGCGAGAGCACACGCCAGCGGGTCATGACGCCGTGCCGCCGGTAAATGACGACCGCTGTCGGCACGAACATCAGGAGGGCGAGTCCCGGGAAGATCAGGGCGGCCGTGCGGATCGGCAGCAGATATACGTCCGTCATGAGGCGGCACTATACATACTGCGTATACGTAGTGTGTATAGTAGGCAATGACGGGGTGCGGACGGTGTCTGTTTTGGCGGCAAGATGCACGCGCACCTCATGCCGAGCAGCCGGGGGCCTGAGGGCCAGCGAGGGCCCAGGCCGTGAAAACGCCCCCGAGTCGCGCCATCTGCGCTGCTCAGGGGCGTGATCACAAGACCTACTTCTTCTTGCCCTGGTTCTTGACCGCCTCGATGGCCGCCGCCGCCGCGTCGGGGTCGAGGTAGGTGCCGCCCGGGGTGGTCGGGTGGAAGTCGGCGTCCAGTTCGTAGGAGAGCGGGATGCCCGTCGGGATGTTGAGGCCCGCGATGTCGGTGTCGGAGATGCCGTCCAGGTGCTTGACCAGGGCGCGGAGCGAGTTGCCGTGGGCGGCGACCAGGACCGTGCGGCCGGTCAGGAGGTCGGGGACGATGGCGTCGTACCAGTAGGGGAGCATCCGGTTGACGACGTCCTTCAGGCACTCCGTGCGCGGGCGCAGCTCCGGGGGGATCGTCGCGTAGCGCGCGTCGTGGGCCTGGGAGAACTCGGAGTCGTCCGACAGCGGGGGCGGCGGGGTGTCGTACGAGCGGCGCCAGAGCATGAACTGCTCCTCGCCGAACTCGGCCAGCGTGGCCGCCTTGTCCTTGCCCTGGAGGGCGCCGTAGTGGCGTTCGTTCAGGCGCCACGAGCGGTGGACGGGGATCCAGTGGCGGTCCGCGGCCTCCAGCGCGAGCTGGGCCGTGCGGATGGCGCGCTTCTGGAGGGACGTGTGGACCACGTCGGGCAGCAGGCCGGCGTCCTTGAGCAGCTCACCGCCGCGGACCGCCTCCTTCTCGCCCTTCTCGTTGAGGTTGACGTCCACCCAGCCGGTGAACAGGTTCTTCGCGTTCCACTCGCTCTCGCCGTGGCGGAGGAGGATCAGCTTGTACGGTGCGTCGGCCATGGCCTTCAGCCTACCTAAGGGGTCTCGGGGCCGCGCCGCCCGCCGGGGGAGCTGCACGGGCCACCCGGCCGGGGGCCGGGGTCGTCGCGGGCCCCTTCTGCACGTTCCGGTTAATTCTTCTACAACCTTTGGTCACATCTCACTGTCTTGTTGTCGTCAGGAAGGTCGGGCCGACGAAGAGGAGCCCAGAACGTGACCGTGCGTTCCTTTGCGCGGCGGATGCGTCCGCGGGTCGAGCGGAAGGCCGCCGAGCGGGTGTGGCAGCTGCGTACCATGCGGCGGCGCCGCAGGGCGGCGGTCACGGATCCGGTGCTGCGCCCGGTGGCCGTGCGCGGCCAGCGGCTCTACGGCCGGGTCGTGGACCGGTTCGGCGCGGCCGAGGCGGCCGCCTCCAACCTCGCCCTGGTGGTCGCGGCGCTGGAGCAGGAAGGTATCTCCTACTTCCTGGTGCCGTCGTCGTCCCGGATCCGTCACACCGTCGCCGTGAACGTCGTGGACCGGGAGCGGTTCCTCGCCGCCCTGGAGGAGCGGAACGCCGATACAGCCGTGTTCATCGGCCGCCCCCTGCCGGGCGGTCAGCTCAAGCACCCCGCGCTGTTCCTCGACGGCGCGCTGCCGGCCCCGCTGCGTACGGCGCCCGTGCTGCGGATCGGGGAGAACCACCTCGGGCCCGCCGGGCAGCTGCTGGCCGGGCCCGAGCTGGCCTGTGACGTGGAGTTCTGGGAGGACGGCGGGGAACTGCTCGCGTCCGCCGACGGACCCCGGCGGCTGGCCAAGGTGCAGCCGCAGGCGTCGGCCGGCATCTTCGCCGAGTCGCTGGTCACGCCCCGGAACAACGGGATCACGGACGTGCTGCCGGCCTCCGGGCAGACGCCGGTCACCGTCCGGGTCGGTGACCGGGAACTGCCGAGTTTCGCCCCGCTCGCCCTGCCGACCGTGAACCAGGTGACGTTCCCCGTCGACGTCGTCTACACGTGGGTGGACGGCGAGGAACCGGCGATGCGGGCGAAGCGGGCCCGCTACCAGGACCACGGCATCGCCGAGATCCTGGACAAGGAGACCAACGCCTCCCGCTACACCAGCCACGACGAGCTGAAGTACTCACTGCGCTCGCTCGCGATGTACGCCGACTTCGTGCGGCACATCTACCTCGTGACCGACGGCCAGAAGCCGCACTGGCTAGACGACAGCATCCCCGGGATCACGGTCGTCGACCACCGGGACATCTTTCCCGCGGACGTCCTGCCCGTCTTCAACTCGCACGCGATCGAGACCCGGCTGCACCACATACCGGGCCTGTCCGAGCACTACCTGTACTTCAACGACGACGTCTTCGTCGGCCGCCGGATCACCCCCGAGCACTTCTTCTTCGGCAGTGGCCTGATGAAGATCCCGGTCTCCCCGCTGAAGATCGGCGTCGGTGAGCCGCACGCCGAGGAGACGGCGACCAACTCCGCCAGCAAGAACGTACGGCGGCTGCTGCTGGAGGCGTTCGGGCGGATGACGACGAACAACTTCATGCACACCCCGCTGCCGCAGCAGCGCGCGACACTCCAGGCACTGGAGGAGCTGTTCCCGGAGGACATCCGCCGCACCACCGCGTCCCGGTTCCGCTCGCCGCAGGACATCGCCGTGACGGCGCCGCTGCTCTACCAGTACGCGCTGATGACGGGCCACGGCGTACCCGGCAAGTTCAGCTTCCGGTACGTCAACATCAGCCGTCCGGACGCCGAGCGGCGCTTGGCCGACCTGCGGCGCAACCGCCGGTTCGACTTCTTCTGCCTCAACGACGTCGACGTGCCGCCGGAGGAGCGGGAGGAGGTCGGCGCGCGGATGCACGAGTTCCTGGAGAACTACTTCCCCTTCCCCAGCCCCTTCGAGAGGCGGGAGACGCCCGGCCCCTTCGAGAAGCGGGAGCCGGCCAGCCCCTCCGAGAAGCGGGAAACGGCGCCCGCGGCACCGCGGACGGCCCCCTCGGTCCCCGCTCCGGCCTCCTACGAGACGCAGAGCTGACGGGCCGCGGCCATGGACATCCGTCACCGTTTCGCGGCGCGGCCGACGGGGCTGCGGACCGTCCGTGACCTCCTGTCGCGGCTGCGGCTGTGGCTGTCGGCCCGGCTCTGGGCGCTGCGCGCCGCCCCGGCCCGCCGGCGGCTGCGGGCGGGTGTCCCGGGGCTGCGCCGGATCACGTGCGGACCGGCGCGGCTGTACGGGCGTACGGTCGCCGCCTACACCGCCGCGGACGCCGCCGCGGCCGACCTGGAGCAGGTGTGCGCCCTGCTGGAGGCGGCCGGCGTCCCGTACTTCCTGGTCCCCGCCGAGCAGGGGTCCGCTGCGCCGCGACAGGTGATCGGGGTGGAGGAGTCCCACCGTGGTGCGGTCCTCGCCCAGGCCGCGCGGCACCTGGCCCCTACGGCCGCCTACGTCGGCGCGGTCGGGCCGGACGGCACCGTGACAGGTGCGGTGCTGTGGGCCGACGGCCGGCTGCCGCGGGCGCTGCGGCGGGCGCCGGTGCTGCGTACCGGTGTGGTGCGCCTCGGCCCGGGCGGGCAGGTGCTCACCGGGCTGGAGACGGGCTGCGAGCTGGAATTCTGGCGGTACGGCCGGGAGCTGGGCGGGGATCCCGGGCATCTCACCGTGCCCGGCAGCAGGCTGGCGGACGATTTCGGTCCGGCTCTGGTCGCACCGCGCCGCAACGCCGTGTCCGAGGTACTGCCGGACACGGCACGGCAGCCCGCGGCGGTGACCGCGGACCGACACGCGACCATGAGCACGGCCGGGCCGCGGCGCGATGTGCCGACGTTCGCGGCGTTCGCCGAGCCGGGCATCGACGAGGTGCGCTTCCCCGTCGACGCCGTGTACACGTGGGTCGACGGGGACGACCCCGCGATGGCCGTGAAGCGCCGCGCGCATCAGGTGCTCTCCGACAACGTCATCGCCGCCCGCGAGACCGGCGCGTCCCGTTACACCAGCCATGACGAGCTGCGGTACGCGCTGCGCTCGCTGGAGATGTACGCCGGTTTCGTCCGGCACGTCTACCTGGTGACCGACTCCCAGATCCCGTCCTGGCTGGACCCGGAGGCGGCGGGCCTGACCGTCGTCGACCACCGGGACATCCTCCCGGCCGACGCGCTGCCCGTCTTCAACTCGCACGCGATCGAGAGCCGGCTGCACCGCATACCCGGTCTGTCCGAGCACTACCTGTACTTCAACGACGACGTCTTCATCAACCGCCCGGTGGGTGCGGGCCACTTCTTCCACGGCAACGGCATCGCCCGCATCCCGCTGTCTCCGCTGAAGCTGGGCGCCGGGGCCCCGCATCCGCTGGAGCCGGCGCCGAACTCCGCCGGGAAGAACGCGCGCGAGGTGATCCGGCGCTTCCACGGCCGGTACGTCACGCAGAAGTCGCTGCACACCCCGCACCCTCAACTGCTGTCGGTCATGAGGGAGATGGAGGATCTCCGCATCGAGGAGCTGGAGCGGACGTCGTACTCCCGGTTCCGTTCCACCGCAGACGTGGCTCCGGCGTCGACGCTGCACCACCACTGGGCGATCGCGACGGGCCGGGCGGTCCCGGCCGACTACCGCTTCCGGTACGTGCAGCTGGGCACGCCGGACATGCGGCGCCGCCTGGCCCGCCTGGCGGCCGGCGAGGACATCGACTTCTTCTGCCTCAACGACGTGGACACCGACCCGGCGGACCGGGCGGCGGCCGGGGCGGCCATCGGGGCGTTCCTGGAGCGGAAGTTCCCCTTCCCGAGCCGCTTCGAGCGGACGGCGCGCGGCGGGCCGTATCCGGTCGGAGCACCCCGGGAGACCGCCCGGAGTGGCGCGGTCGGGGGACGTACGGACCGTGCGGGGCGTACGGGACGCACGGGGCTCGGCCGTGGGGCTCGTGGGGCGCGAGGCGCCCACGGTGCGCGCGGTGAGGCCCCGGCGGCGGGCCCCGCGGGAGTGGCGGCGACGGTGAGGGCGGCAGCAGCGGCACCGGCACGTCCGACCCGCCCCGCGAGCTGACGTCCGACCCGCCCCGCGAACTGACGCCGGACGCGTACCGCGAACTGGGCGAGGCATATCGCATATCCCCCCGCCCGAGCAGCCCCCTCCTCCCACCCCAGTCGTTCCCTCCCGTCCCGGCCGTCTCCGCGCCCCGCTAAACGGCTGGCGCCGCCGCGAGCCGCTTCGGTAAGTTGCGCATGCCAGTCGGGGCACTTACTTATGCGGGGGATCGCGAATGTCACCAACCGGTCTGCGACGTGCTGCCCGGGAGTCCGTCTCCGGACTCCCTCCCGCCTTCTGGTGGCTGTGGACCAGCACGCTCGTGAACCGGCTCGGCGCGTTCGTCGCCACGTTCATGGCCCTCTACCTCACCCTCGACCGGGGCTACTCCGCGTCGTACGCCGGTCTCGTGGCCTCCCTGCACGGCCTCGGCGGGGTCGTCTCCTCGCTGGGCGGCGGGGTCATGGCCGACCGGCTCGGCAGGCGGCCCACCATGCTCATCGCCCAGACCGCCACCGCCGCCTCCGTCGCCGCGCTCGGCTTCGTGACCGACCCGGCCGCCATCGCCGGCGTCGCCTTCCTCGTCGGCATGGCCTCCAACGCCTCCCGGCCGGCCGTGCAGGCGATGATGGCCGACATCGTCCGCCCCGAGGACCGGGTGCGGGCCTTCTCCCTCAACTACTGGGCCATCAACCTGGGTTTCGCCGTCTCCTCGACGGCCGCCGGGTTCATCGCCGAGGTCAGCTATCTCGCCGGGTTCCTGATCGAGGCCGGGATGACCCTGGCCTGCGCGGTCGTCGTCTTCGCCCGGGTGCCGGAGTCCCGGCCCGCGGCTCCGGCCCGGCAGGCGGGGGCGGCCGAAGTGGGCCTGCGCACGGTGCTGCGGGACGGGCGGTACATGGCCGTCGTCGGGCTGTCCTTCCTCGTCGCCCTGGTCTTCCAGCAGGGCTCGGTCGGACTGCCGGTGGCGATGGGCCGGGCCGGGTTCTCGCCCGCCGACTACGGCAGCGCCCTGGCCGTCAACGGCATCCTGATCGTGGTCCTCCAGATCCCCGTCACCCGCTTCATCGAACACCGCGACCCGCGCACCCTCCTGATCGCCTCCTCGCTGCTCGCTGGGTACGGCTTCGGGCTCACCGTCTTCGCCGGTTCCGTCGGTGCCTTCATGCTGACCGTGTGCGTGTGGACCCTGGCCGAGATCGTCAACGCCCCCACCCAGACCGGCCTCGTCGTCCGCCTCTCCCCCGTCCACGGCCGGGGCCGCTACCAGGGCGTGTACACCCTCTCCTGGTCCGTCGCCGCCCTGGTCGCCCCCCTGATGTCCGGCACGGTCATCGACCGCCTCGGCGCGCAGTGGCTGTGGGGCATGTGCGCGGTGGTCGGCACGGCGGCCGGGGTCGGGTACGGAGTGGTGATGCGACGCCTGCCGACGGAACGCCCGGCGCCGGGCGGCATGCGGACCGACACGGAGGCGGAGGTCCGTACGGCCTGAGAGAGCCGGGCCGCACCGCACGTGACGCGCGCCACACTCGCCCGTGTCACATCCCGTCCGGCGTGGCCGTCAATGAGGTGTAAACCGCCTCGACCACGTAGGAGCAGATCATGGAAGCTCGGCTCGACCTTCTCGACAACCCGCTGGCCGGGAAGCTGTTCAAGCACTTCAACGCGGCGGGCAGGGTGATCGGGGAGTCCGCGTTGCCGGCCGCCACGCAGGAGCTGGTGAAGATCCGGGCCAGCCAGATCAACGGGTGCGCGTTCTGCACGGACATGCACACCAAGGACGCCGACGCGGCCGGGGAGAGCGCCACCCGGCTGCACATGGTCGCGGTCTGGCGGGAGGCGAAGGTGTTCACCGATGCGGAGCGGGCCGCGCTGGAGCTGGCCGAGCAGGGCACCCGGATCGCCGACGCGGCCGGCGGCGTCACGGACGAGGCCTGGACGAACGCGGCCAAGCACTACGACGAGGACCAGCTCGCCGCACTGATCGCGCTGATCGCCGTGATCAACGCCTACAACCGCGTCAACGTCATCGTGCGGCAGCCCGCGGGTGACTACGTGCCCGGCATGTTCGGCTGAGGGCGGCCGCGGAGTCACGGGTGCATGCGCGCGCCCTTCAGCACCTTGTCGACTCCGTTGCGCGGGCCGTACACCGCCAGCCCGACCAGATCCAGGCCGGCGGTGGACACGGCCCGCACCGCCGCCCGGTTGTCCTCGTCGTTGCCGGTGGCGAACAGGTCGGCCGTGAACACCGCCCGGGGCAGGGCGCGGCTCAGCGCCCTGCCGTGGGCCGCCCGCAGGGTCTCCCCGGTGCCCTCGAAGATCAGCACGGGCTGTCCGAACATGGGGAGGTACGCGACCCCGTCCGCGTCCTCGTAGGGCTCGCCGATCACCTCGGGGGCCGCCGCGCCCAGGCCGCTGACCAGGAACGCGGTGACGTTCAGCCGCTGCCAGGGGGCCAGGTCCGCGCGGAGCAGTACGGCGATCTTCGTGTCGTGACGGCGGGGTTCAGTGCTCATGGGACGAGACTGCCGACCGCCGTACGCCCTCGTCTTGTACGTTCTTTGCATGTCCGTCCGGCAGGAAGTCACCGCGTGGCGCCCCCGTGTCCCGGGGGTCACCGAGGTCTTCCACGCCCACTTCACCGAGTACGCCTATCCGATGCACGTCCACGACGCCTGGACGCTGCTCATCGTGGACGACGGGGCCGTACGGTACGACCTCGACCGGCAGGAGCACGGCACCCCGCACGACACCGTGTCGCTGCTGCCGCCGCATGTGCCGCACAACGGTTCACCGGCCACGCCGGGCGGGTTCCGCAAGCGGGTCGTCTACCTCGACAGCAGCCGGCTCGGGGACGAGTTCATCGGTGCGGCCGTCGACGGGCCGGACCTGCGGGATCCCGTACTGCGGCTGCGGGTCGGGCAGTTGCACGCCGCTCTCGCCCGGCCCGGGGACGAACTGGAGGCGGAGAGCCGGCTGACCCTCGTCGGGGAGCGGCTGCGGGACCATCTGCGGCACCGGGCGGATGTGCCGCGCCGGCACCGTGACCCGGTACTCGCCCGCCGGCTGCGGGAGTTGCTGGACGCCCGGGTCGTCGACGGGATCCCGCTGGCGGAGGCCGCGCGACTGCTGCACGCCCATCCGGCGCATCTGGTACGGGCGTTCAGCGGTGCGTACGGTATCCCCCCGCACCAGTACCTGATGTCCCGCCGGGTCGGCCGGGCCCGCCGGCTGCTGCTGGACGGGCTGGCGCCGGGCGAGGTGGCGCCGGTGACCGGGTTCCACGACCAGGCCCATCTCACCCGGCACTTCAGGCGGCTGGTCGGGGTGACGCCCGGGCGTTACCGCGGCGCGCGCTGAGCCTCGTACAGGTCGCGCGGGCGTACGGCGTCCGTCGTGCCGTACAGCTCCTGGAATTCGCGGCTGGACGGACTCGCGGAACGCACGCGGACCGGGGATCGACTGCGGCGTGCACGCCATACGCAGGACGGTGAGAATCCCTAGCGGCGGCGTTGGTCGCGGCGGTGGCGCCGGCGAGGAGGGGCCCTTCTCCGGCCACACCCGCTCGCTGCCACTCAAGACGGGGTTCTCCGGCAAGAAGGGCGACCAGCTGCCGACCGAGAAGGAACCGGCCGACGCCCTGGCCCCGGTCGGCACCGGTCAGGCCGTCGGGCGGTCGATCAGGTGCTTGAACGCGTCCAGGTTCCGGGTGGACTCGCCGCGGGACACCCGCCAGGCGTACTCCTTGCGGATGGAGGAGGCGAAGCCCAGTTCCAGGAGGGTGTTGAAGGCGCCGTCGGCGGCCTCCAAGGTCTGGCCGAGGAGGCGGTCGACGTCGTCGGGGGTGACGGAGGCGAGGGGGAGGCGCGCGGTGACGTAGATGTCGCCGAGGCGGTCCACGGCGTAACTCACGCCGTACAGGCGGAGGTTGCGCTCCAGGAGCCAGCGGTGCACGGCCGGCTCGTTCTCGTCGGGGTGGCGGATGACGAAGGCGTTGAGGGAGAGGGAGTGGCGGCCTACGAGGAAGGCGACCGTCGTGGAGAGCTTGCGGGTGCCGGGGAGTGTGACGACGTAGTTCCCCGGCTCGGGGTTCTCCCACTCCAGTCCGGCGTCCTTGAAGACGGCCTCCAGAACCTGTCCGGCCTTCTCGACGTCACCCATGGTGCGAGCGTACGCGACGGCGGTGGGACTGGGTCGCGGCCGTGTAGACGTCGGCGGTGGCGGCGGCCGCCGTGTCCCAGCCGAAGGACTGGGCGTGCCGGGCGGCGGCCTCGCCCAGGCGCGGGGTCAGGGCCGGCTCGTCGGCGAAGCGGCGCAGCACGCGCGCGTAGTCGGCCGGGTTGTGGCCCTGGACGAGGAAGCCGGTCTCGCCGTCGCGCACGGCCACGGGCAGGCCGCCGACCGAGGCCGCGATCACCGGGGTCGCGGCCGCCTGCGCCTCGATGGCGACCAGGCCGAAGGACTCGCTGTAGCTCGGCATGACGAGGACGGACGCCGCCCGGAACCAGTCCGCCAGCCGCTCCTGCCCGACCGGCGGGACGAACCGCACGACGTCCGCGATGCCCAGTCGGGCGGCGAGCTTGTGCAGCCCCTCCGGCCTGGCGAGCCCGCTGCCGCTGGGGCCGCCGACGACCGGCACGAGGATGCGCGAGCGCAGCTCCGGACGCTCCTCCAGCAGGAGGGCCACGGCACGCAGGAGGATGTCCGGCGCCTTCAGGGGCTGTATGCGGCCGGCGAAGAGCGGGATCAGCGCGTCCGGGGGCAGGCCGAGGCGGGCGCGGGCGGCGGCCCGGCCGTCGGCGGCGCGGAAGCGCTCCAGGTTCACCCCGGGGTGGACCACGGCGACCTTGGCGGGGTCGGCCGCGTAGTGCCGCAGCAGCTCGCCGGCCTCCTCCTCGGTGTTGGCGACGAGCCGGTCGGCGGCGGCCACGATCTGGGTCTCGCCGATGACCCGGGCGGCGGGCTCGGGGGTGTCGCCGTCGGCCAGGCTGGCGTTCTTGACCTTGGCCATGGTGTGCATGGCGTGCACCAGGGGGACGCCCCAGCGCTGGGCGGCGAGCCAGCCGACGTGGCCGGAGAGCCAGTAGTGGGAGTGGACGAGGTCGTAGTAGCCCGGGCGGTGGCCGGCCCACGCCTGCATCACGCCGTGTGTGAAGGCGCACAGCTGGGCCGGGAGATCCTCCTTGGCGAGGCCCTCGTAGGGGCCCGCGTCGACGTGCCGGACCAGGACGCCGGGGGCCAGTTCGACGGCGGGGGGCAGGCCGCCGGCCGTGGCCCGGGTGAAGATCTCGACCTCGATGTTGATCGCGGCGAGCCGCTGGGCCAGCTCCACGATGTAGACGTTCATGCCGCCGGCGTCGCCGGTGCCGGGCTGGTGGAGGGGGGAGGTGTGCACGGAGAGCATGGCGACGCGGCGGGGGCGCCGGTGCAGCCGGAGCAGGGTGGCGGCCGACGGGGAGCGTCGCCCGAGCCTGCTGACGTACTGGCTCACGTGGCGTTCCTCCTCGCTGCGGGCATGCCTGCCGGAGGGCCGCCGTCGCCCTCCACGGAGTGCAACAGCGAGCGGGTGCCCGGCCATTTCCCGATCAAGCGGCTTTGCCGAATCATTACCTGAAGGGGGTCAACTGTTCGAGATCGGTGAGCGTGGGCGGAGCTTCGCGCCCCTCTGCCGCGACCGGGTCCGGGCCGCCGTCCTCCGCCGTCCTCTTACCCTCGTACGTATGGCAGCCCGCGCGACGACCCTCCCCCACTCCCGGCTCCGCTCGACCGGTGGGTCCTCCGTCGTGGGAACGGTGACGCGCGGGACGACCAACCCCAACCGGCTGCGCCGCATGGATCGCTGGATCGCGGCCGTGCACGGCGCCGAGCTGCGCCGCGCCGCGGATCCCGTGGCGGTCGACCTCGGCTACGGCGCGGCACCCTGGACCGCCGTCGAGCTGCTCGGCCGGCTGCGCACCGTCGCACCCCGCGCACGCGTGGTCGGCGTCGAGATCGAACCCGAGCGGGTGGCGGCTGCCAGGCCGTACGAGCGGGAGGGGCTGGCCTTCCGGCACGGCGGCTTCGAGGTCCCCGTGCCCGGACGGCCGGTGCTGATCCGGGCCGCGAACGTGCTGCGGCAGTACGACGAGGACCAGGTCGGCGCGGTGTGGGAGCGGCTGTGCGCCCGGCTCGCCCCGGCCGGCGGCGGCTCGCGCGGCGGACTGCTGGTCGAGGGGACCTGCGACGAGATCGGCCGGCGGCACGTGTGGGTGGCACTCGGCCCCGAGGGCCCCCGCACCGTCACCTTCGCCACCCGGCTGGGCTCCCTGGACCGCCCCTCCGACCTCGCCGAACGCCTCCCGAAGGCACTGATCCACCGCAACGTCCCCGGCGAGCCGGTGCACGCCTTCCTGCGCGACTTCGACCGCGCCTGGGCCGCCGCCGCGCCCTACGCCTCCTACGGCGCCCGTCAGCGCTGGCTGCGCGCGGTACGGGACCTGGCGGCGGACTGGCCCGTCATGGATCCGCCGGCCCGTCGGCGGCAGGGTGAAGTCACCGTGTCCTGGGAGGCGTTGGCGCCGGTCCGCTGAGCGGCACCGGCCAGGGGAACGGTTTCCCCGCGCCGTTCGTCACATCGCGGAGGGATCGCCGTACGGGCGGCGACGCGTGGGGACGTGAGCGGGGCGGGCCCGGGCCGGGGGCATCCGGCTTCGGACGACCTCTGTCGTTTTGCGCGCGACCGTGGCACGATCCCCCGGACAACCTAAGTTACTGACGGTAAATCAGCTGGGGGGACCAGGTATGGGTACGGGCAAGCGCGGCCTGCTCACCGCCGCCCTGACCGTGATCTGCGCGGTGACCGTTCTCGCGGCACCCGGCACGGCGTTCGCGGCCCCCGCCCCCCTACCCGTTCCGGCCCCCACACCGACGGCGACTCCCCCGCCCGACAAGGATCTCGAAGAGGTCCGCGAGAAGCTCGACCGGCTCTACCACGACGCGGCCGTCGCCACCGACGCCTACAACGGCGCCGAGGAGAAGGCGAAGAAGCAGTCCGCCGAGATCACCGCCCTGACGAAGAAGATCACCCAGGGGCGGCAGCGGCTGGCGGAGCTGAAGGACCGGGCCGGCGCGGCGGCCCGGGACCAGTACCGCACCGGCGGCCTGTCACCCACGGCACAGTTCCTGCTCAGCGACGACCCGGGCCAGTTCCTGGACGGCGCCGGCCGGGTGCTCCAGGGCCAGCAGGCGACGAAGACGCTGATCACCGAAGTGGCCCGCGCGCAGCGGGACTTGCAGGAGTACGCCGACGACGCCGCCGCCCGCTGGAAGGAACTGGAGGCCGACCGCAAGGCCCGGGCCGCCGCCCAGCGGAAGATCCGCAGGCAGATCGACACGGCCGAGAAGCTCCAGTCCCGGCTGGAGAAGAAGGAGAAGGAGCGGCTCGCCCAGCTGGAGCGGGAGGCCGCCGCCAAGGCGCAGACGGCCTGGCTGGACACCGGCGTCCTCGACCGGGCCGACGGCACAACCTCCGTCCAGGGCGACGAGGCCGTGCGGTACGCCACCGCCCAGCTCGGCAAGCCGTACGTGTGGGGCGCCGAGGGACCGGACTCCTTCGACTGCTCGGGCCTGACCTCCCAGGCCTGGGCGGCGGCCGGGCACCCCGTCCCGCGGACCTCGCAGGAGCAGTGGAGACAGCTCCCGCACGTCGACGTCAAGGACATGCGCCCCGGTGACCTCATCATCTACTTCGACGACGCCAGCCATGTCGCGATGTACATCGGCGACGGCAGGATCATCCACGCCCCGCGTCCCGGGCGCACGGTGACGGTCGCGGGCGCCGGCTCGATGCCGGTCCTCGGGGTCGTACGGCCGAACGCCACGGACCCTGCGCACGGCCGGCCGCACGCCACGGCTCCTTCGCGCGGACGGCCGCACGCGACGGCTCCCGCACACGGCCGGCCGGACGCGTGACGGGCCCCGCGCGGTCATCTGCCCGGTGAGGTACGCGTCATGTGACCCACCGCACGCCCAACGCCCGCCCAAACCGGTACAGGACGTGAGCTTCGTCATTCCCCGCCCGCCTCGGCGGTGTCCAACTGCGGTAGGGAACGCGGCATATGACAGCGGCGGGTGGCCGAGCGACGCGGCTCACACCATTCCGCCGGGGCGGTGGCAGCGGCTAGGGTCACCCGTCGGTGGGTCGAGACCCTCGACGCCGCCGTGCCCTCGGGGGGAGGGAAGGAACCCAGGACGATGCCCGTACCCGTACCGCGGCAGAGAGCGATCCCGGCCGTGGAGAGTGGTCAGGCGCAGGCCGCCCGCGCAGTCGGCGGCCCCCTCAAGGAAGAGGCCCACCGCGACGCCACGCCCGTGCACAGCACCGGCGCCACTCTCACCCTGCTGCTGATCGAGGACGATCCGGCCGGTATGCCGATCGTGCCCGACCTGCTGGACCCGGCCGGCAAGCCGATCCGCGTCCGCACCGCCCGCAACCTCACCGAGGCCGGACGACTGCTCACCGACGACGTCCACTGCATCCTGCTGGACCTGGCGCTCCCGGCGCCGGGCGGCAGCGACACCGACGACGAGCTGGCCGTGCTGCGGCACGTGCTCCAGCTCGCGCCCCGGCACGCCGTACTCGCGCTGACCGCCTCCGGCGACGCCGAGCGCGGCGCCGAGGCCGTCCGCGTGGGCGCCCAGGACTACCTGTTCCGGGACGAGCTGGACGGCCGGCTGCTCAGCCGAGCCATCCGCTACGCGGTGGAGCGGAAACGGTCCGACACCGCCGAGCGGCGGCTCGCCGAGGGCAAGCTGCGCGCCCAGGAGAACCGCCGCCTGGAACGCGGCCTGCTGCCGACCCCGCTGCTGGACGGCTCCGGGCTGCGCTTCGCCGCCCGCTACCGCCCCGGCCGCTCCCGTGCCCTGCTCGGCGGCGACTTCTACGACGCCGTCCGCACCCCCGACGGCACCGTCCACGCCATGATCGGCGACGTCTGCGGGCACGGCCCGGACGAGGCCGCGCTCGGTGTGGAGCTGCGCATCGCCTGGCGGGCGCTGACCCTGGCCGGGCTGTGCGGGGACCAGCTGCTGAACACCCTCCAGCAGGTGCTCGAGCACGAGCGCGCCGACGAGGAGATCTTCGCGACGCTGTGCACGGTGGACATCGCCCCCGACGGCCGCCGCGCCGGCCTGTGCCTGGCCGGACATCCGGCCCCGCTGATCGCCCGCCCCGGCCGGCCCGCCCGGCTGCTGCCGTACGAGAACAACGGCCCCGCCCTCGGACTGCTCCCCGGTGCCCGCTGGCCGCGGATGCAGGTGGAGCTGGGCGCCGAGTGGAGCCTGATGCTCTACACCGACGGCCTGATCGAGGGCCGGGTCGGCGCGGACGGGGACCGCCTCGGGCAGGACGGCATGGTGGAGATGATCCGCCGCCAGCTCACCGAGGGGCTGCGGGGTGAGGAACTGCTGCGGGCCGCGGTCAGCGAGGTCCGCGACCTCAACGGGGGCGAGCTGACCGACGACGTCGCGGTGGTCCTGCTGGACCGCACCCCCTGACCGAGGCCCGGTCATGGCCACAGGGGGCCCGTCACCGGCGCCGGGCAGCGAACGTCGATCGGTTCACACGAACACCGTGCCGGTCGGGGGCCGGACGGATCCCGTAGCGGTCGGGGCGAACAGCTCCCGTGCCCATCCGGGGGGCCAGCTCCCGTGCCGGGTCGGGGGGCGGACAGTCCCCGGGCCGGGTCGGGGGGCGGACGGTCCCCGGGCCGGTCGGGTAAACGGGCAGCTCCCGCAGCGGTCGGGGGCGGACAGCTCCCGTGCCGGGTCGGGCGGCGGACAGTCCCCGGGCCGGTCGGGTAAACGGGCAGCTCCCGCAGCGGTCGGGGGCGGGCCACTCCCGTGCCGGGTCGGGCGGCGGACAGTCCCCGGGCCGGTCGGGTAAACGGGCAGCTCCCGCAGCGGTCGGGGGCGGGCCACTCCCGTGCCCATCCGGGGGGACAGCTCCCGTGCCGGTCGGGAGGCGGACAGCTCCCGCAGCGGTCGGGAGGCGCACAGCTCCCGTGCCGCTCAGCGGGCAGGCGCAGTGTGCCCTCGGCGGGCGCTATCCCCCTCGGCAAGCCCGCCGCGGCGGGCTCCGGGCCGCGGATGCCGCGCGGCGCGGGCGGCGCGCGGCGCGGGCGGCGCGCGGCGCGAGCGGCGCGCGGCGCACATGGCGCGGACGGCGCCGGGCGCACGTGGCGCCAGGCTCGGACGCCGCGCGGCGATCCACGCGAGCCCGGTGTACGGCGACAGCCCGGCGCGGCGGCGAACGTCCGGCTGAGACGGCGGGAGCCAGCGGAACGGCGGAAGC
Source organism: Streptomyces sp. NPDC006309 (assembly GCF_040613095.1). Classification (NCBI taxonomy): domain Bacteria; kingdom Bacillati; phylum Actinomycetota; class Actinomycetes; order Kitasatosporales; family Streptomycetaceae; genus Streptomyces; species Streptomyces sp. NPDC006309. The sequence goes on from NZ_JBEXRO010000003.1 coordinate 411,125, forward strand.
CGGGCGGACGGTCGGGAACCCGGCGCGGCGGCGAGACTGGGCCGAAACGGCAAGAGCGAGGCGCACGGCGACATCCCGGCGCGTCAGCGAGAGCCCGGCGGAGACGGCAATAACGAGGCGCACGGCGAGGCCCCGTCGCATCGGCGAGAGCCCGGCTGAAACAGCGAAGCCCGGCTGAAACAGCGGAAGCCGGCCCACCGACCCGCCGGCAACCGCCCCACCGCCGGCCGTCGGCTACCGGCTACCGGCTACCGGCCGCCGTTGTACGGCCCGTACGGGCCGTCGCTGCTGCTGCCGCCGCCGCGGCGGCCCCAGCCGCGGCCGCCGCCGCCGACCTGCTGGAGGGCGGGGCGCACGTCCACCAGGTACACGATGGCGGCGACGGCGCCGGCGATCGGCAGGATGGACAGGATCGTGAACAGGTAGCTGACCACCAGCGCGATGCCGAGGATGATCAGCCAGAAGACCTTGTTCTGCTTGTCGGCCGCGCGGAACGCGTCCTCGCGCCGGAACGCCGCGTCGAACAGCCCGAACGCGGCCAGGGCCATCAGGGCGATCTTCAAGATGCCCATGAATCCCGCGAAGCCCAACATCAGCATGCGTGCACCGCCCGTTGATTTCCCGATCCTGCTACGCCGCCACCGTACCCAGAGAACGGGCCGGACACCCCACAGGTGCCCGGCCCGGACGTGCCACGCCGGTCGTGGTCACTTGGCCGGCGGGGTGGCCTTCTTCGTGGTGGTGCCGGTCTTGCGGGCGGCCGGAGTCTTCCGCGCCGCCGGCTTGTCCTCGGTGGACAGGGCGGTCGTCCCGGCCGGTGCCGGCGTGGGGGCGACGGTCGGCGCGGCCGCCGGCCTGGGCTCGTCGACGCTGATGTCGCCCGGCTCGGCCTTGCCCTCGACGGCGATCGCCAGTTCCTCGATCTCCTCGGCGGCCTCGCCGCGCCAGGTCTTAACGGCCTGCTCGCCGTGCTCGGCGACCTTCTCGTACGTCTCACGGGCCTTGACGGCGTACTCGGCGGCGACGCCGACACCGCGCAGGGCGAGGTCCTGGGCGGTCTCGCCGAACTTCTTCACGTCGATGGAACCGATGAACTCGTTGACCCGGGTCTGCAAGGTCTCCTGCGCCTCCTTGGCGCGGGCGGCGGCCCTCTCCTGCACGGCCTTCGGGTCGGTGTTGCGCACGGCGTCGATGCGGGCCGGGGCCTCGGCGCGCAGCTGCTCGACCAGGGCCGGCACCTTCTTGGCCTGCTGGAGCGCCAGGTTGGCGGTACCGGCGGCGAAGTAGAGCGGAGTGGGGTCGCTGAGGGTCTTGCGCAGGTCGTCGGTGATGGCCATGGTGGAGGGTCCTCCCGGATCGGATTCGCGTTCGACTGGGTTGGTGTGGTCCGCGGCGGGCGTCCGGAGCCCTGGTCCGGCGTTACCCGGCCGTCCGCCGTGGACCGGCGTCTGTGTCACTTCCGGTGGCATCGCCCGCGCCGGCCGCGTAGGCGCCCGAGCCGGTCTCCTCGTCCTCGGCGGGCCGGCCGCCCCCGAATCCGTTCTCCTTGCGGAAGGATTCGTAGATCTGGAGCAGCACCTGCTTCTGCCGCTCGTCGAGCGAGGGGTCGGCGAGGATGACGGCGCGGGTCGCGCCTTCCCGCAGGCGTTCCTCCCCGTCCCGCTCGGCGTCGAGGATGCCGGCGCGGACGTAGAGCGTCTCGGCGGAGATGCGCAGGGCCTTGGCGACCTGCTGGAGCACCTCCGCGCTGGGCTTGCGCAGCCCGCGCTCGATCTGGCTCAGGTACGGATTGGACACCCCGGCGGCGTCGGCGAGCTGCCGCAGCGACAGCTGGGCGTTCCGCCGCTGTTCGCGCAGGTACTCACCGAGGTTGCCGACGTTCAGCGATGCCATGCCTCCACCTTGCCCCACCCGCGCTAACTTTTGCAAGCACCTGCTTGCAAAAGTGTGCCGTGTCGGCCGGCACCCCTCACGACGCCCCCTCCGGATCGGTCAGGAATCGAGAAGCGGTGGGGGGAGGGGCGCCGTTAGCGTGGCGGGGCGGCCCGACGGACGGAGAGACGATGAGCATGGGCACGATGACGGACGCGCGGGCGGACACCCCGCACGCCGCCGACAGCCACGAGCTGATCCGCGTGCACGGCGCGCGTGAGAACAACCTCCGGGACGTCACCGTCGAGATTCCCAAGCGCCGGCTGACGGTGTTCACGGGCGTGTCCGGGTCGGGCAAGAGCTCGCTGGTGTTCGACACCATCGCCGCGGAGTCGCAGCGGCTGATCAACGAGACGTACAGCGCCTTCGTGCAGGGCTTCATGCCGACGCCGGCGCGGCCCGACGTCGACGTCCTCGACGGGCTGACCACCGCGATCATCGTCGACCAGCAGCGCCTGGGGGCCGACCCGCGCTCCACCGTCGGCACCGTCACCGACGCGCACGCGATGCTGCGGATCCTGTTCAGCCGGCTCGGCACACCGCGCATCGGCTCACCCAAGGCGTTCTCCTTCAACGTCGCCTCGATCAGCGGGGCGGGCGCGGTCACCGTGGAGCGCGGCGGGCGGACGGTGAGGGAGCGGCGCGAGTTCAGCGTCACCGGCGGTATGTGCCCGCGCTGCGAGGGCCGGGGCTCGGTCACCGACATCGACCTGACCCAGCTGTACGACGAGGACAGGTCGCTCGGCGAGGGCGCGCTCAGCGTTCCCGGTTACAAGTCCGGCGGCTGGAACCACCGCCTCTACACCGAGTCCGGTCTCTACTCCCCCGACAAGCCGATCCGCGCGTTCACCGAGCGGGAGCTGCACGACTTCCTGTACCGCGAGCCGACCCGGATGAAGATCGCGGGCATCAACATGACGTACGAGGGGCTCGTCCCGCGGATCCAGAAGTCGATGCTGGCCAAGGACCGGGAGGCCATGCAGCCGCACATCCGGGAGTTCGTGGACCGGGCGGTCACCTTCACCACGTGCCCCGGCTGCGACGGCACCCGGCTCAGCGAGGCGGCCCGCTCCTCGAAGATCCGGGGGATCAGCATCGCCGACGCCTGCGCCATGCAGATCAGCGACCTGGCCGGGTGGGTGCGCGAGCTGGCCGAGCCGTCGGTGGCGCCGCTGCTGAGGTCTCTGGGCGAGACCCTGGACTCGTTCGTGGAGATCGGCCTCGGCTATCTCTCGCTGGACCGGCCCGCGGGCACGCTCTCGGGCGGCGAGGCGCAGCGTACGAAGATGATCCGCCACCTCGGTTCCTCGCTCACCGATGTCACGTACGTCTTCGACGAGCCGACGGCCGGCCTGCACCCGCATGACGTCCGGCGGATGAACGACCTGCTGCTGCGGCTGCGGGACAAGGGCAACACGGTGCTGGTGGTGGAGCACAAGCCGGAGGTCATCGCGATCGCCGACCATGTGGTGGACCTCGGCCCGGGTGCCGGTACGGCGGGCGGCACCGTCTGTTTCGAGGGCAGCGTGGCGGGGCTGCGGGCGAGCGGCACGCTCACCGGCCGGCACCTGGACGACCGGGCGGCGCCGAAGGAGTCGGTGCGCGATCCGGCCGGGGTCCTGGAGATCCGCGGGGCGACGCGGCACAACCTGCGGGGCGTGGACGTCGACATCCCGCTCGGGGTGCTGGTCGTCGTCACCGGTGTCGCCGGTTCGGGGAAGAGTTCGCTGGTCCACGGGTCGGTGCCGGCCGGGCAGGGTGTGGTGTCGGTCGACCAGGCGCCGATCCGCGGCTCGCGCCGGAGCAACCCGGCGACGTACACCGGGCTGCTCGACCCGGTCCGCAAGGCGTTCGCCAAGGCCAACGGTGTGAAGCCGGCGCTGTTCAGCGCCAACTCCGAGGGCGCCTGCCCGGGCTGCAACGGCACCGGTGTCGTCTACACCGACCTGGCGATGATGGCCGGTGTCGCGACGACCTGCGAGGAGTGCGAGGGCAGGCGGTTCGACGCCTCGGTGCTGGAGTACCGCCTCGCCGGCCGGGACATCAGCGAGGTGCTGGCGATGACGGTGACGGAGGCGGAGGAGTTCTTCGGCGCGGGTGCCGCGCGCACCCCGGCCGCGCACCGGGTGCTGCGGAACATGGCCGACGTGGGTCTGGGCTATCTCACCCTCGGCCAGCCGCTCACCACGCTGTCCGGCGGCGAGCGGCAGCGGCTCAAGCTGGCCACGCACATGAGCGACAAGGGCGGGGTCTACGTCCTGGACGAGCCGACCACGGGGCTGCATCTCGCCGACGTGGAGCAGTTGCTGGGCCTGCTGGACCGGCTGGTGGACTCCGGCAAGTCGGTCATCGTCGTCGAGCACCACCAGGCGGTCATGGCGCACGCCGACTGGATCATCGACCTGGGTCCCGGCGCGGGTCACGACGGCGGCCGGATCGTCTTCGAGGGCACTCCCGCCGACCTGGTGGCGGCCCGCTCCACCCGCACCGGCGAGCACCTGGCGGAGTACGTCGGCGCCTGAGCGTCCCCCCGGGCCGGTGTCGGAGCGCCCGCCCGCAGTCAGAACGGCAGGGGGCGGGTGTGCACCACGTGCCCATCTCACCCATGGAGCGAGCCTACGCAGGGGCGCCGGGGCCGGTCGGCCAGGCCGGGTGCGGGGTGCCGCGCCGCCGGGTCGACAGGCCCAGGGAGGCGGTGGCCGCGGCCAGGGTCATGGCGTACGAGTCCACCGCGCGGCGCACGTTGGGGGCGTCCAGACCGGTGCCGGTGACCAGGCGGTCGAGGTCGACGTAGGCGGAACGGACGATCTCGATCCACCGGTACACCCGCCAGTCCCGCTGCCAGCCCTCGGTGAAGCGCGCGGGCAGCCGGGCGTCCCAGCGGCGGAACATACGGTCCCGGATCTCCGGCCGGGTCGGGGTCAGGTGCATGTGCCGGACCAGCTCGTACAGCGGGTCCCCGACCAGTGCCATCTCCCAGTCGATCAGGGTGAGGGGCGGGCCGTCGTCGCGGCGCACCAGGTTCCAGGGGTTGAGGTCGCCGTGCAGCAGGGCGCAGGCGCGGTCGGTGACCCGGTGCCGGGCGAGGATCTCGCGCAGCCGGGGCGCGTCCGGCAGACCGAGGAAGCGGGCCGCCCGCTGGGACTCCCCGGGCAGCCCCGCGACCAGCGCGACCAGCTGGTCGCTGAGCCAGCCGTAGAAGCCGGGGCCGCCGGCCACCGGGTCGGTCGGGGTGTAGTCGACGCCGGTCAGCGCGGCCAGCTGGTCGACCAGGCAGTCCGCCTCGTGCGGCAGCAGTCCGTGCACCGGGTGCTCGGGGCGGCGGCCGAGGTCGCGGGCGCCCTCGTAGGTGTGGACGGTGAACGCGTCCCCGCCGTACCGGTGGGCGGGATCCGTGGCGTGGCTGGTGCCCAGCGCGAGCACCCGGGGCGCGGCCACGGGCACCCCGGAGCGCTCGATCGCCCGGAGCACGGCGTGCTCGCTGAGGAAGCCCGTCTCGCGCCGCAGGACGACGGTCGCCTCACGGCGGACCACGACGGGGAAGGCGGTTCCGGGCACCCGGAGCACCGTGGTGAGGTGCGCGGCCCCCTTGAACACCCGGTCGGCCGGGGCGGCGCCCTCCAGGAACAGCGCGTCGGCGACGGCGGGGTAGGGGAAGTCGGGGTGTTCGGGGACGCGCCGGTCGGGGGTCCAGCCGAGGGCGCGGACGGGCGCGGGACGCCGGGGCACGGCTCCGGACGCCGCCCGCCGGAACAGGATCCGCTCGATCTCCCGCCGCTCGGGCACCCGGCCCAGCCGCAGCGGGCCGGCGGCGGCGCGCAGCGCGTCGCGGACGGTGGCCGCCGCCGCGTCCAGGCGGCGCTGGTCGAAGGCGTCCTCCAGCGAACGCGCGGCCCGGATGACCTCGGCGTACAGGGACTGGGCGTACTCGAAGGCAAGGTAGTGCCGCAGGTCCCGGGAGAGGCCGGCCGTGGCGGCGGGCCGTACCCGGTGCACCGCCTCGGCCCAGGCGTCGACGGCCTCGCGCCGCTGGTGCTCCGGGTAGCGCATCCGCACCAGGTGGACGGCGAGGTCGTGCAGCGGGTCGCCGTAGCTCGCCAGCTCCCAGTCGACGCACGTCAGCGGTGGGTGGCCGGTGGCCGGCCGGACGAGGGTGCCGCGGTGCAGGTCGCCGTGGATCAGCCCGTACGGCCGCCGGGCCAGCGCGGGGACGCGGTCGGCGAACCGCGACAGGGCGTCCTCGGGCACGCCGAGGGCGGTGAACAGGCCGCCGTAGCGGCGCCGGTTGGGCCGGTGGATCTGCTGGTCGGCCAGGTGGGCGAGGGTGCGCAGGAAGCCCTGGGAGTCGGTGTGGTTGCGCGGCCAGTGGGCCGGCAGGGGCGGCAGGACGCCGCCGCGCACCTGGGTGATCGCGGCGAGCAGGTCCGCCAGTTCCCGCAGCAGCGGTCCGTCGACCGGTTCGCCCGGGCCGCAGACGTCGGCGAGCACGATGCCGTCCACATGGCTGTGGACGGCGTAGCCGGGCCCCGCCGCCAGGCATGCGGGCACGTTCGGCAGGGCCCTGCGCACGGCGCGCAGGATCTCCGGCTCGCTCCACCAGGTCCGGATGACCACCGGCACCGCGTCCGGACGCGGCACCCGTACGGTCACCGGGGTGCCGGGCTCGCGGCCGAGCAGACCGGCGAGGGGTGCGGGGAGCGGCACGACGTGGTTGCGGTGGCGGTGGCCGCCGCTCGCCCGGCCGGCCGCGACGGCACGGGCCACGAACTCCCGGACGAGGGCGTCGGTCCGGGCTGTGCCGGCGTGCTCCCCGGCCACGGCACGGGGAACAGGCGGTGCGCCCACGGGCCGCTCCGGGTAGGTCGTGCGGAAAGTCGGAAAAGGAGGGTCGAGAAAGGAGGGTCGAGAAAGGAGGGGTCGCGCAGGCGGGTCGGGACAGGCGGGCCGCGGGACGGCGCCGCCGGAGCCCCGTCGGTCGGAGCGCCGGAGCCGGCGGGGGTCCGCCGGGCCCACGCGCCCAGGACGAGCGGCCCGACGGGTGGTCGGCCGCTCACCTGCGCCGGGTGTGACGTACACGTCCCGGGTGGTGGCCCGCAGTGGCGGCATCGTAACGCACCGCACGGCACGGGGGCGGCACGCTAGCGGTGGGCGCCGCGGAGCAGCCGCAGCAGGGGTTCCAGTGAGCGGACGACGTGGTCCGCGCCCGCCGCGCGCAGGGCCTTGGCCTTCTGGGCGCGGCGCGCGTAGCCCAGGAAGGGGACGCCGGCCCGGCGGGCCGCGGTCAGGTCCGAGACGGAGTCGCCGATCATCAGGGCCGTCGTGGGGGCCGCGCCCAGCGCGCTGAGGGCCCGGTTGAGGCAGTGCGGGTCCGGTTTGAGGTGGTGCAGGTGCTCGGTGCGGCCGTACAGGTGAGGGCTGAAGCAGCCGGCGGTGCCGCGGGACTCGAGGTAGGTGCGGGCGGCCCGGGGTGAGTTGTTGGTGGTGACGGCGAGGCGGGCGCCGACGGCCGTCCAGGTGCGGATCAGCGGGTCGGCGTAGGCGGTGGGCAGCGCGGAGGCGGCGGCCCGCAGTTCTTCCTGGGTGAGCCGTTCCTCCAGGCCGGTGACGAGGTCGCTGCCCGGGCGGCGGCGGCCCACGGCACGCAGGACGACCTGCGGGTCCAGGGTCTCCCGCTCGGCGTCGGTGAGCAGCCCGCGCAGGCCCTGCCGCTCCAGCCAGTCCACCAGGTCCGCGGCCACCCGCTCGGCCCGGTGCGTGGCGAACAGCCGGCAGATCGGCCCGTCGAAGTCCCACAGCACGAAACGGGCCGGTGTGATCAATTCCCGTAGCTTCTCGATCTCGCTCGCAACAGAAGTCGCATCAGAAGTCGCATCAGAAGTCACTAGGAGAGTGTCAGGTCCGTGGTGATGGTTTCCCAGAGGGCGTCGAACCACTTCTGCGACTGTTCCACGAACGCCGCGTCCCGCTGTCCGGCCCGCCGCTCGAAGGAGAACAGCAGGGACTCGGAGCCGAGCGCGTCGTACATCTCCAGCGTCCCGTCCTCGGTGGACTCCTCGCGGCGGGTGACCGTGTAGTACGCGAACAGCGCCTCCGATCCGTTGAGCAGGTACAGCTTCACCGGCGGGGTGAACGGCAGCGCCCTGAACGTCACCCGGACGTCGATGCCGTGCGTGCCGCGCAGCGCCTGGAGGTTGTACTGGAGGACCTGGCCCTGGGCGTTGCGCATCGCCAGCCAGCGCTGGTGGACCGCGTCGTCGTCGCTGCCGGCGTCGACGGAGACCGGGAAGGCGAGGTCGATGTCCCGGGACGGCAGCAGGACGCGGACGTCGACCCGGCCGGGCCGCAGCCGGCCGTCGTGGATGAGCCGCAGCGGTTCACCGAGGGCGGGTATCAGGCTCTGCGCGGTCAGGCAGACGGCGTCGATGCGCACGTGCGGCGCGGCGAAGGCCTCGGTCAGCCGGGGGGCGAGGGCCACCATGGTCGGCTGGGGCTCGTCGTGCGCGGGCGGCGGCCCGGCGACCCGGGGCGGACTGCCCTTGCTGACGTTGCTGAGCAGGCCGTCCTCCTGAAGTGCCCGCAGGGCCTGGCGTACGGCGCCCCGCTCCACGCCGAACTCCCCGGCCAGCTCGGCCTGGGTCGGCAGCCGCTCACCGGCCCGCAGGGCGCCGGACCGGATGCGGTCGCGCAGGGCGTCGGCGATCTGCTGCGACGTGCGCCGTCCGCCGCCGTTGGCTGCCATGTTCTCCTGGGTCACGACCAAAAGCTACGCCCCTGATCCATCTCTGGGGAGTTGCGGGCAAGTTGTGCGCGCTGGCCGGCCAAGTGAGGATGGGCGACGTGAAGTTGGTTGCCATCTCGGCCGGGTTGGCGGCTGTCAGGGGGTCAGGGCCAGTTCCGAACTGATCGTCTCCCACAGGGCGTCGAACCACAGGCGGGACTGCTCCACGAACGCCGCGTCCCGCCGCCCGGTCCGCTCCCCGAACGCGAACAGGACGGACCGGGTGCCGTCGGCGTCGTACATCTCCATGGGCTCGTGCTCGATCTCCCGCTCGCGGCGCCCCAGCGTGTAGTACGCGAACAGCGCCTCCGACCCGTTGAGCAGATACAGCTTCACCGGCGGGGTGAAGGGCAGCGCCCGGAAGGAGATGCGCACGTCGATGCCGTGGGTGGCGCGCAGGGCCAGCAGGTTCTGCCGCAGCACCAGGCCCTGGGCGTTGCGCTGGGACAGCCAGCGCCGGTGCAGCCGGCCGCCGTCACCGGCGTCCACCGGTGCCGGGAAGGCGAGGTCGATGTTCCGGCTGGGCAGCAGCAGCCGGAGGTCGATCTTGGCCGGTTCCAGCTGTCCCGCGTGGATCTGCCGCAGCGGCTCACCGATCGCCATCGTCAGCGAGACGGCGGTCAGGCAGAGCGCGTCGATCCGCACGTGCGGGGCGGCGAAGGCGCCGGCGATCCGCGGCGCGAGGGCCACCATGGTGGGCTGCGGCGGCGCCGCCGGGCCGGCCGGGGGGCGCATGGACCCCGGGTCCGCCGCCACGGTGGCGGGGCTGCCCTTGGAAACGTCGGTGAGCAGATGCTCCGACTGGAGGATGCGCAGCGCCTGCCGTACGGCCCCGCGTTCGACCCCGAACTCGTCGGCCAGCCTCGCCTGGGTGGGCATGCGCTCGCCCGGGCGCAGCACTCCGGACCTGATCCGGTGGCGCAGTTCGTCGGCGATCTCGCGGTGGGACGGGCGGTGCCGCTGGGGCCTCGTCCGCCCACTGGCGGCGGCGTGCTCCGGGTCCACCCCTGAACCGTACAACTTCCCGCCAACTTTGGGCAGTTCGCCGGCAGCTGGTTATGAGCCGCTTCCCGGCGGAGATAAGTACAGTGAAGTTGGCAGCCAACTTGTCCGACCTGGTCGAGCTTCCCAGTGGTTGGCCGCCCGGGTTCCCCCCGGAGGGGAGCCGGGAGCCCGGACCGGGGACGGCCACCGGAGCGCACAGTCACAACTGAACATCCAGCACAGTCACAACTGAACATCCGCATCGCACAGCCACAACTGAACAGCTCGCTACGGATGAACAGCCAGCGCCGCCGGAAGAGGGGAGCCGCCGCGACGGTCCGGGCAGCGCAGCCGCCCGGACGGGCACACCAGGGCGCCGGCCACCGGACGGCGCCCTCTCGCCCGCCCGGCGCGCACCCCGGACGCCCCGCACACCCCCGGGCGGCACCGGCGCCCGCCGATCCAGGCCGGACGCTCGCCGATCGCGGGCCGGGCGCGTGCCGATCCCGGGCCGGGCGCGTGCCGTCAGATCAGCAGGTCGTCGATCTGGGCCTCGCCCACCCGGTAGCGGCGCGTGATCTCCCCGCTGCAATCGTCGGCCGTGCGCTGGAGCCGCTGGCGGCGCCGGGAGACGTCCTGCTCGTAGCAGACCAGCCGGCCCATGGCGGCGGCGAGTTCGGGGTCGGTCCGGGCCGTCAGGTCGGACAGCTCGACCTCGCCGAGCATCTCGGTGGCCAGCTGCCGGAACTCCTCGTTGTGCGGGGTGCCGAGCGTGACATGGCGGGCCGAGGAGCGCTGCCGGGCCGGGGCGTCCTGGAGGATCTCCGGGAGCCGGTCGACCACCGAGCCGTCCACGGGCGCCGGCACCGACGTCCGGCCCCGCCGGCCCAGCTCCGCGCGCAGGATGTCGATCCGGCCCTGCAACAGCCGCCGCACATAGCTGAGGTCGGCCTCGTCGCGCTGGGCGTCGCGGCGCAGGGCGCGCAGTTCGGGCAGGCTCAGCCGGGCCAGGTCGTGCGGCTGGGGGCACCCCGCGCCCGGGAGAACCGGGCGGGACTCCGAACCCGTGGTGCCGTCGGCGCGCTGTGCGGGCGGCCGGCACGCCTTCTGTGTCCCCAGCCGCCCGCTGGTACTCGGTGTGCTCATCAGGTGGTGACCGTCCCCTCGCCCGGCGTGTGACAGCATCGTGCCACCCCAACCGGCCACTATGTGACCGAGTGCGCCCGAACAGCCCCAGATGGGCGGTAACGGAACCAAATTGGGCCCGCCGCGGCCCGCCCACGACCCTCGTGGCCTCCCGTGGCCCCCCGCGGCCCCCCGCGGCCGGGTGTGCGGCACCGGGCATGATGGTCCGCATGCGTGCGGTGGTGCAGAGAGTGGACGGCGCGAGCGTCGTCGTGGACGGCGAGACGGTGGGCGCGATCGAGGGCGAGGGCTTGTGCGTCCTGGTCGGGGTGACCCATGAGGACACCCCGGAGAAGGCGGCTCAGCTGGCCCGCAAGCTGTGGACGCTGCGGATGCTGCACGACGAGAGGTCGTGCAGCGACACCGCCGCCCCGCTGCTGGTGATCAGCCAGTTCACCCTGTACGGCGACGCCCGCAAGGGCCGCCGGCCCACTTGGAACGCGGCGGCCCCGGGCGAGGCCGCCGAGCCCCTGGTGGACGAGGTGGTGGCCCGGCTGCGGGCGCTGGGCGCGACGGTGGCGACGGGCCGTTTCGGCGCGCAGATGCGCGTGTCGCTGACGAACGACGGCCCGTTCACCGTGCTGCTGGAGATCTAGGACGCCGGAAGCCCGGGGCCGCCGAGGAGACTCAGGACGCCGGGGACCCCACGAGACGCGGGCCGCCCGGAGATCCGGTAGGCCGTGTCGTCGAACTCCCGCCTGCTCCACGACGCCATGCACGCACTCTCGCCGCACCGGGCCCCGACCCGAGTACGTCCAGTACGAGAGTCAGGACCCGGCACGCCGAGAGCACGCACCTAGCCGCAGAGCCCGCCCTCCGGGCGAACGGCGGGAGTCCGACGACACGAACTAGGGCGCCACGACGACTTCCTGGGCGGCCGCCGTGTCCCCGGCCAGGAGCCGCGCGTCGAGCGGGACGTTCCGCTTGACCAGGGCCAGGGCCACCGGTCCCAGTTCGTGGTGACGTACGGACGTGGTGACGAACCCGATCTTCCGGCCGTCGGGCTCCTCGTCGGCGAGCCGGAGCTCCGTGCCCGCCGGCGGCAGGTGGACCTCGCTGCCGTCCAGGTGCAGGAAGACCAGCCGCCGGGGCGGCTTGCCCAGGTTGTGCACCCGGGCCACGGTCTCCTGCCCCCGGTAGCAGCCCTTCTGGAGGTGGACGGCCGTGTCGATCCAGCCCAGCTCGTGCGGGATGGTGCGGTGGTCGGTCTCGAAGCCGAGCCGGGGCCGGTGGTGCTCCACGCGCAGCGCCTCGTGGGCGAGGATCCCGGCGGCCGGTCCGTGTCCGGCGGCGAAGTCCTCCAGCGCGGCGCGCGGCAGGAACAGGTCACGGCCGTACGGCGTCTCGCGGACGACCGCGTCCGCGGGCGGCTCGGTGATCGAGCCGGCGGGCAGGTGGACCACGGCGATGTCGGCGGTCCGGTCGGCGACCTCCACCCGGTAGAAGAACTTCATCGACTCCAGGTACGCGATCAGCGCCTCCTGGGTGCCGGGTTCCACGTGTGCCCAGACGGTCGTGCCGTCGTCCACCAGGTACAGCGCGTGTTCGATGTGTCCGTGCGCGGAGAGGATCAGGGCCTCGGTGGCCTCGCCCGCGGGCAGTTCGCTGACGTGCTGGGTGAGCAGCAGGTGCAGCCAGCTCAGCCGGTCCTCGCCGCTGACGGTGACGACACCGCGGTGCGAGAGGTCGACGAAGCCGCTGCCGTCGGCGAGGGCGCGCTGTTCACGGAACAGGTCGCCGTAGTGGGCGGCGACGCCTTCGTCCACGCCCTCGGCGGGGACGGCGCCGGGCAGGGACAGCAGGGGGCTCTTCATACCGCAAGCCTACGACGAGGTGGTTGGGCCCTTCAGGGAGCAGTCCTGGCACCGGCCGAAGATCGCGAAGTGCTTCAGGTCGGTGTCGAACCCGAACTGCTCGCGCAGCTTGGCCGTGAACTCCGCGGCCACCGCGGTGTCCGCCTCGATGACGTTGTCGCAGTCCCGGCACACCAGGTGCAGATGGTGGTGGCGGTCGGCGAGGTGGTACGTCGGCGCGCCGTGGCCGAGGTGGGCGTGGCTGACCAGGCCCAGCTCCTCCAGCAGCTCCAGCGTCCGGTAGACGGTGGAGATGTTGACCCCCGACGCCGTCCTCCTCACTTCCACGAGGATGTCGTCGGGGGTCGCGTGTTCGAGGGTGTCCACGGCTTCGAGGACAAGCTGGCGCTGCGGCGTCAGCCGGTAGCCGCGCTGCCTGAGGTCGCTCTTCCAGTCGGTGCTCACCACAGGCCCAGTGTAGGAGTGCCGCGGCGCGTCAGGCGGTCGAAGGGTCGGCGGGCAGGCGGCCCGACATCAGAAGATCGGAGAGGATCGCGCGCAGATCCACGCTTGCCCGGATGATCTCCTCGTGTGCCCTGATCTTCTCGTCGACCGCGTGGAGAGCGGTTCCGGTCTCCCTCTGCCGGTCGAGCGGGGGCAGCGACACCGGGAGCTGCTGAGTGGGGATCGGCCACCGGCGCGGCCTCGGCCCGCGGAGTCAGAGATCCGATGCCCTCTCCGGCTCACCCCGACGGGGCAAAAGCCGCCGGTATGCAGGGGCGAACCAGTGGATGTCGGGGCAGCGGTGGTATCAGGCGAGGGCGGCGACCAGCAGGGTGAACGCGGCGACGATGACGACGACGCGGATGTAGTGGTAGCGGTTCCAGCGGTGCAGCTGCTCCTTCCAGTCGGCGGGCCGGTTCTCGGGGGTCCAGGTCTTGTTTCGGTTGTTGATCGGGACGAGCAGCAGGACCGACATGACCACGCTGAGCATCAGCAGTCCGGCGGCGGTGACGACGAGTCCGGCGCCGTGGTGGTGCCGTCCGGCGACGACCCAGATCGCGCTGAGGACCAGCGAGCCCATGTACCAGAACGGCATCAGGGCGCCGAGCATCCGGCCGCCGTGGGCATGGCCGAGCTGGCCGCTGTCCTCGGGAAGCGCGTCCAGGATCCGGTTCATGATGAAGACGACGGAGAACTCCACCCCCACCATCAGGCCGACGACGACGATGGTGACGACCTCAAGTGTGTTGAGCACGACGACCCCTCGTGAACTAGCGTTGCTAGATGATGAGGCAACGCTAGACCTGCTGACGCTCGATTGTCTAGCGATGCTAGAATCAGGTCATGTCGGTACAGGAACGCAAGGAGCGCGAACGGGCGGAGCGCGAGCGCCTCATCGTGGCGACAGCCCGCGAACTCGCCGAGCAGCAGGGCTGGGACGCAGTCACCACCCGCCGGCTCGCCGAGCGCATCGAATACAGCCAGCCCGTCCTCTACAGCCACTTCCGCGGCAAGCGCGAGATCATCGGCGCCGTCGCCCTGGAAGGCGCCGCCGAGCTGGCCGCAGCGGTGCGTGCCGCGGCCTCCAGAGCGAACAGCCCGCGCGAGCGGGTCGCCGCCCTCGCCCGCGCCTACCTCGACTTCGCCGAGCACAACCCGGCGGTCTACGACGCCTTGTTCCAGCTCGACGGCGGCCTGGCGTACGCGCAGGAGGACACCCCCGAGCCGCTGAAGGACGCCTTCGCCGCCCTGCTCGAGTGCCTCGCCGAGGTCACCGGCGACGGCGTCCACCCGGGGATGTTCACCGAGGTGTTCTGGGCGGCTCTGCACGGCCTGGCGACCCTGACCCGAGCGGGCCGTCTGCTGCCCGAGGACGCCGAGCCGAGGGTGGAGCTGCTGGTGGACCGGCTCGCCATGGTCTGACACACCGTCCCGGCGGGCACGCAGCCGGGGCCCTCGGACCCCGCCGCCTGCCCGCAGCGACGCTTCCGATCACTCGCACCGACACGGCGCAGCCGCAGACCGCCGGACCCCGCACCCCAGACGGGGCACCCACCCCGGAGGCTGCGATGCTGAAAACAGAGCCCAGGTCTTCGCAGTCACCGGCGCGCTGGGCGCTCAGTTCGATCATGGGTCGCACTCAACAGGGCTCGCCAGCGCGGTAGCTCGGTGAACGGCACGATCAGGCACAGGACAGTCACCGTTGCGGCGATCCACGTCCCCCACAGTGCCCACGCAGACGCTGCCGCCGCCACCAGATGGAGCACGACCAGCAAGATGGTGACGATGCCCGGCACCGCGACGGGCGCGTCTCCGCCGGGCCGGTCGTCCGGGGTGCTGAAGACGGCAGGCAGCCCGATGAGCAGCAGGACGGCGCCGATCGCCAGCGGGATGGAGTGCGACCACAGGGCCCAGGGGGTGCACACCCAAGCGGTCACCTCGCCGGCGAAGCGCACGCCACCTCGGACGTAGTCGTGCCCCGGCCGTTGCGTCTTGTTCCTCACGGTGTTCACGGCGGCCTCCTGACCTCGATCGGCAGGGGGCGCCTCGGACAACGGTTCGGCCGGAGTCTTCCCGTTCACAGCTGGCTAAGGGTGGATAGGGAGGGATCGGTGGCGGCCATGTCATCCTTCGGAGGCGTGATCAGGAGGGTCGGCCTGGAAGCCGGCGATCAGGGTGTCGATGAGGAAGCGGAAACTTCGCGTGACGTCGCGGGGCATCTCGAAGGCACCGGCGCCCTCAAGGGTGACGAACCCGTGAAGTGCCGATCGCAGCGCCCGTGCGGAGTCGACCACCCGCGCGTCGGGCAAGCCGAAACCGGCAAGCACGTCGAGCAGAACCTGCAACGCCTCTTCGCTGACGCGGCGGTCCTCCTCGTCACCGGCTACCGGAGCGGGGACGGTGGCGGCGTAGCGGCCGGGATGCTCCAGGGCCCAGTGGCGGTAGCTGTCGGCGAACGCCCGGACCGCGTCCGGGCCGGAACGGCCGACGGACTCCCGGGCCAGCTGACGGGCGAATTCGCCCTTGGCCTGGACGGAGATGCCGTGCCGCAGTTCGTGCAGGGAGCCGACGTGCTTGTACAGGGACGGCGGCCGTACGCCGAGCCTGTCGGCCAGCAGCCCCATGGTCAGGTCGGCCAAACCGACCTCGTCGGCGAGCGCTGCTCCCGCCGCGACGACGGCGCTCCTATCGAGGCCCGCCCTAGGCACGGACGTGTGCTTCCAGGAAGGCCAGCATGAGGGACACCGTCTCCTCGGGGTACTGGTCGTGCGGGTAGTGGCCGGCTCCCTCGACCACCGCGAGCTCTCCGACACCGGCCGGCATTGCAGCCACTATCGCCTCGCCCTCGGCGCGCGGATCGACCCAGTCGGGGTCGAGCGAGCCCTGCACGATCAGGGCAGGGCACCGTACGTTGCCCAACTGGGCGCCGGCGTCGGTCGGCGCCGACTGCCCCATCTTCTGCATCGCCCGCATCCGGCCGGGCTCGCCCAACATCGCCTCGATGCCGGCCAGCCGGTCGGTCCAGTCGGCCGGCTTACGGCCCGGGTAGGCATGGTCGAGATAGCGGGACCACAGTCCCACGCTGCCGAAGAGGCTGGCGCCGAGCAGCCGGAAGGCACCCTTGCGGTAGCTCTTCGAGCGGAAGTCACCGAGTTTGATCGACTGGGCACGTGTGAAGGGGCCCAGCTCGATGATGCCCCTGACCAGGCCGGGATCCTGGGCGGCCGCGATGGTGGCGGCGCCGCCGGAGATCGAGTGGCCGACCAGGACGGCCGGGCCGCTGTCGATGTGGCGGATCACCGCGAGCAGATCGCCCGCGATGTCGGTGCGCGAGTAGGAAGGCCATTGCGCGCTCGACTCCCCACAGCCCCGCAGGTCGACCGCGGCCACTCGATACCCCGCCGCCACCAGACGCGGCAGGACGAACCTGTAGGCCGTGCGGCTGTCCCCCATGCCGTGGGCCAGAACGACCAGCGGGCCTTCTCCAGCCGTCTCGTAGGCGATGATGCCGCCCGGGACGGAGACGAACTCAGCCATGACATCCCCCTGTTGGTTAAGCGCAATAGCTACAAGCTAATGCGACTAGCAAGAAGCTAATGTCCATAGCCAAGAGTGTCAACCACGTGCCCAGTCCTCACGCTCCGGTGGCGAACCGGAAACGGACGCGAGCCGCCTGAAACGCCTGATGGCCCCGGCGCAGTGCGCTGGGGCCATCGGGAAGATGGGGGCGGGAACGCCTACTTGAAGAAGGCGATGCCGTCGTCCGGGAGGTCGTCCGGCAGGGCCTTCGCCCAGCGCTCGACGTCGTCCGGGGTGACGACCTTCTTCAGCTGGGCCGACATGTAGGGGCGCAGCGGTACCTCGGGGGTCTGCTTCTCGCCGACCCACATCAGGTCGCCCTTCACGTACCCGTACAGCCGCTTGCCGCCGCTGTACGGCTGCGAGGCGGCCGTGCGGGCGACGGCGTCCGTCACCAGGTCGATCTGCGGCTTCTTGTCGGCCAGCTCGCCGTACCAGATCTCGATGACGCCGTCGTCGCGGGTCATCGTCACCTCGACCTTGCGGTCGGCGTCGATCCGCCAGAAGCCGTGCTCGGACTCCAGCGGGCGGACCTTGTTGCCGTCACCGTCCAGCACCCAGGTGTGGGAGCGGTACTCGAGGAAGTCCCGGCCGTCGTGGGTGAAGGCGACCTCCTGCCCGAAGTTGCACTTCTGCGAGCCGGGGAAGTCGTACACGCCCGCACCGGCCCAGTTGCCGAGCAGGAAAACGAGCGGGACGAGGTCCTTGTGCAGGTCGGACGGGATCTCGATCATGAGCGACAGCTTTCCTTGGGGTGGGTCAGCGCTGGCCCTGGTACAGCTTCTTCACGGTCAGACCGGCGAAGGCCAGCACGCCGACGCAGACCAGGACGAGCAGGATTTCGTAGAAGAGTTCCACGGGTGCTCCTTGAGCGGAGGTGGACGGACGACAGAGCCGCAGACCAGCTTACGCGGCCCGGACCCCACCCTCCCGACGAGGTCTGCTGAGGTGAGCAGCTCGGTCCGGAGAGGGTCACGGTCTGCCGGAACGGGACGGCGACAGCTCGGTGTCGGAACCGAGCTCGGCCACGTCCGGACCGCGCCCGTACCGGTCCTCGCCGTAGGGCAGCAGCAGGGCGCTCGGTCCGGTGGCCGCAGGCTTGCCCGGCCGGCCCTCGGAGGGCTTGGGCACGCACAGGGGACTGATGGCAGCGCATGCAGTTGTGGGCAAGCGCATTACGCTTCGGTCATGGCGAAGAAGCTCGTGATCAAGGTGACGGCCGGGGCGGACGCCCCCGAGCGCTGCTCGCAGGCGTTCACGGTGGCCGCGGTGGCCGTGGCCAGTGGCGTCGAGGTCTCCCTGTGGCTGACCGGGGAGTCGTCCTGGTTCGCGCTGCCGGGCCGGGCCGCCGAGTTCGAGCTGCCGCACGCGGCGCCGCTGCCGGACCTGCTCGACTCGGTCCTCGCGGCCGGGCGCCTCACGCTGTGCACGCAGTGCGCCGCCCGCCGGGAGATCACCGAGAAGGACGTCATCGAGGGCGTGCGGATCGCGGGCGCGCAGGTGTTCGTGCAGGAGGCGCTGGCCGACGACACCCAGGCGCTCGTGTACTGACCCCCCCACGACCGCTCGTGTACTGAGCCCCACGCCGCTCGTGTATCGAGCCCCACGACCGCTCGTGTATCGAGCCCCACGCCGCTCGTGTGCCGAGCCCCACGACCGCTCGTGTCTGAGCCCCGCGGCCGGCGTCAGGAGCGCGGGCGCTTCCTGCCGTCCAGTTCGTCCCACCAGTCGTCCGACTCCGGGTCCCCTGAGGGGTCGTCCCACCAGCGGTCCTCCGGGCCGCGGCGGTTGGCGACCATCGCCGCCACGGGCGGGATGACCATGGCCACGACGCACATGCCGACGGCCGCCGGCACGGACCACATTCGCACGACCCCCCACGCCAGGACGAAGAGGCCGATACAGATCCCCATCATGGCGAAGTAGAGGTGCCGCCGCCGGGCGTACATGCTTCCAGGGTAGGGCCGGACGGCCCTGTCACAACTGATCGACAATGGCCGTCCCCCCGGCACCCGCGGGGTTACCGTGGCGTGGACGTACGCATCCCGACCACCGTCACCGACCCGGGGGACCCACCACATGCGCGCCCTGCGAATACTGCTGATCCTCGTCGTGATCCTGGGCGGGCTGTTCGTGATCGCGGACCGGGTCGCCGTGCACTTCGCGGAGGGCAAGGCCGCGGACAAGCTGAAGGCGACGGAGAACCTGGCGTCCACCCCGGACGTCGACATCAAGGGCTTCCCGTTCCTGACCCAGCTGGCGGGCGGCTCCCTCGACGACGTCGAGGTCGGCATCGACGGCTACCGGGCGGCGACCGGCAAGGCCGGCACGACCATCCGCGTGGACGACCTGAAGGCCCACATGAAGGGCGTGAAGTTCTCCGGCGACTACAGCTCCGCCATCGCGGACGCGGCGACCGGGACCGCGACGGTCTCGTACGCCGAACTGCTGAAGACCGCCAAGTCCGAGCCGACCGAGGTGGCTCCCGGGGTCACCGCCCGGATCGTCGGGCTCTCCGACGGCGGCAACGGGAAGATCAAGGTCGCGGTGGAGGGAACCGTCGCGTCCCTCGGGCTGACGCAGACGGTGTCCGTGCTCAGCTCGGTGGCCGTGGTGAACGACCGGGTCGAGGTGCACGCGGACTCCCTGCCCAAGCTGGGCCCCGCCGCCCTCGCCGAGAGCCGCGTCCGCGAGATCACCGACTTCCAGCAGGCCATCGACCAGCTGCCCGGCGGCATCAAGCTGGACAAGGTGCAGGCCGCGCCGGACGGCGTGAAGATCAGTGTGAAGGGTTCGGACGTGAGGCTGGCCGGATAGTCGACCGGCACCGCGGGCCGGGACCGCCGGTGGACACCGATTGTCCGACTGGCGAGACGGTCCCGCTCGCAGCGTAGGCGTGGTGGTCCGCGTGAGCGCCCGGAGGTCCCCGGAGGGCCCCCGGGCGCTTTTCGTATCCCGCCATTCGGACGATCGCGTCTCGACATATGACACGCCGGTGACATGCCCGCCCGTACGTCCCTACGATCGTCGGCATGAGGCGACAGGCGGATCTCACGAAGCGGCGGGCAGTGGACCTGTGCCGCGTTGCCGCCATGCTCTGTCGCCCCTTCTGAGCGGGAGCCCGGCTCCCGCATCCCACCGCCCTGTCGTCAGGGCATCTCGTGCGCCGCTCGGATACCGGGCGCGCGCCCCTCGCTACTTCGCACGCCCCGCCGTAACTGCCCCGGAGGAGAAAGAGCATGAGCCGCAGCGACGTCCTGGTCGACGCCGACTGGCTCCAGGAGCACCTGGACGACCCGACCATCGCGATCGTCGAGGTGGACGAGGACACGTCCGCCTACGAGAAGAACCACATCCGCAACGCGATCCGCATCGACTGGACCAAGGACCTCCAGGACCCGGTCCGCCGTGACTTCGTCGACCAGGAGGGCTTCGAGAAGCTCCTGTCGGAGAAGGGCATCGCCAACGACCACACGGTGATCCTCTACGGCGGCAACAACAACTGGTTCGCGTCGTACGCCTACTGGTACTTCAAGCTGTACGGCCACGAGAACGTCAAGCTCCTCGACGGCGGCCGCAAGAAGTGGGAGCTGGACGCCCGCGAGCTGGTCGCCGGTGACGAGGTCCCCGAGCGCCCGAAGACCGAGTACACCGCCCAGCCGCAGAACAAGGCGATCCGCGCCTTCCGGGACGACGTCGTCGCCGCGATCGGCGCGCAGAACCTGGTCGACGTCCGCTCGCCCGACGAGTTCTCCGGCAAGCTGCTCGCCCCGGCGCACCTGCCGCAGGAGCAGTCGCAGCGGCCGGGTCACGTGCCGAGCGCAAAGAACATCCCGTGGTCGAAGAACGCCAACGACGACGGCACGTTCAAGTCGGACGAGGACCTCAAGGCCCTCTACGCCGCGGAGGACGTCGACCTGGCCAGGGACACGATCGCCTACTGCCGCATCGGTGAGCGCTCGGCCCTGACCTGGTTCGTGCTGCACGAGCTGCTCGGCGTGGAGAACGTCAAGAACTACGACGGCTCCTGGACCGAGTACGGCTCCCTCGTCGGCGTGCCGATCGAACTCGGCTCCGGCAAGTAACCCATCCGACCGACCTTCCCGGTCAGACCCCTCTGGAGAGACAGCATGTGTGGAGCGAAGGCCGGCGGCCCGGACGCCTCGACCATCAAGCCCGGTGAGACCACGATCCAGGGCCACGTGACCCGCGACGGCGAGCCCGTGGTCGGTTACGTCCGACTGCTCGACTCGACCGGCGAGTTCACCGCCGAGGTTCCCACCTCCGCGACCGGCCAGTTCCGCTTCTACGCGGCCGAGGGCACGTGGACCGTCCGGGCGCTGGTGCCCGGCGGCACGGCCGACCGCACGGTCGTCGCCCAGCACGGCGGCCTGGCCGAGGTCGCCATCGCGGTCTGAGCCACCGTTTCCGGACGGACTCCGTGACGGCTGAGGGCCGCATCCCCTGGGTTGGACGCCAGTGGGGGTGCGGCCCTTCGGCTGTCCCGGGACCTCCCGTCAGCCCCGCGTCCGGACGGTCGCGAGAACCACGGTCACGAGCAGCGCGGCGGCGCAGAGCGCGGTGAGCACGCTGCTCACGGCCGATTGGTCGGACACTCGGCGCCGGGGACGGGGACGGGTGACGGGCGGCCGGTGCACGGGTGGCCGGGGCGCCGGGCGGAACGGCGGCAGGGCGTAGGCGGGCCACGGACCCACGGCGTCCCGTGGCGAGCGCCGCCCCCACCGCGCGCACTCCTCGTACGGCAGCCCCCCGGTCACCGTCATGCCCGGTGCTCCTGTCGCTGGTGCTGGCGCAGCAGCACGTTGGCGTCGGTCTCGGCGCTGCGGTCGTGCGCCGCCCGCGCGTCCTCCCGGCGCTCCGCCAGCTCCACGCAGGCGGCACAGCCGGGCACGGGGCTCGGTGGCCGACTGGCCTCGTCCAGCGGCGCGGGCAGCGAAGGCAGCGCCCCCGCACGGCGGTTGACGGCGCGGACACTCGCGCAGAGCCGCTCCCGGTCGGTGGCCGGGCGCAGCGTCCCCGGATCGGCCTCCCACTCCACCCCGCCGCCGACGGGGCGCAGCAACGCGTACGGGCCGGCCCGGTCGCGGTACTCGCCGACCCTGTCGGTGGCCGGATCGTAGAGGAGGCTCCCCGGCTCGTGGGGCTCCGACGTCGTTGTCATCGCGGCCTGCTCCTTTCCATGAACGCCTGAGCGCAGCGCATACGTAGGACTACCCTGCGTGTTCGGAATGCCTACGAGCATGGCCCACGAAAAGCGCGTTTGAGCTGCTGAGAGGCCCAAATTCAACGCTGGGCCCACCAACTTCAACAAATTCAACAGGAGCGCGATGCCACAACGGCTGGTGATCACCGGA
The DNA here is from genome assembly GCF_040613095.1 of Streptomyces sp. NPDC006309. NCBI lineage: Bacteria > Bacillati > Actinomycetota > Actinomycetes > Kitasatosporales > Streptomycetaceae > Streptomyces > Streptomyces sp. NPDC006309. The sequence goes on from NZ_JBEXRO010000003.1 coordinate 433,255, forward strand.
CGGAGCCAGGAGCCGAGGGCGCGGTTCACCGAGGAGCTACGGCACCTCAGAAGCGAACGCGGCCTGTCCCTGCGGGACCTCGCCAAGGAGGTGGGCTGGGACTCGTCCCAGTTCAGCAAGATGGAGAGCGGCCAGACCCTGGGCGGCCCGGAGGTCGTACAGGCACTGGACCAGTTCTACGGGACACCGGGACTGCTGGTGACCCTGTGGGAGCTGGCGGTCGCCGACCCGACTCAGTTCAAGGAGCAGTATCGGCGGTACATGGAGCTGGAGGCGGAGGCCATCAGTCTCTGGCACTACGGGGGTGGCACCCTGCACGGGTTGCTTCAGACCCCTAGATACGCGCGTGAGTTGCTCGCAGCAGGCGGTATCGGTGGCGAGCGACTGGATCAGCAAGTCGAGGCGCGCATTGGACGACGGACGCTGCTGGAGGGCGCGGACCCGCCGGCGTTCCGCACCATCCTCTCCGAGGCGGCCCTGCGTACGTCACTGCGGGACGGCCGGGCCTGGCGAGAACAGTTGGAGTACCTGGCGGAGGTGGCGGAGCGCCCGAACATCACCCTCCACGTCGTGCCCTTCGGTACGGGGCTGCACGGCCTGATGAGCACCGAGGTGACCTACCTACGCCTGCTGGACGGCCGCACCGTGGCCTACACCGAGAATGACGTGCATGGTGAACTAGTCGAAGAGAACGGCAACGTCGAGCGTTTGCAGCGTACATATGATGCGGTGCGCGACATGGCCCTGTCCCCGGCCGAGTCGCGAAAGTTCATCCTGCGATTGTTGGAGGAAGAGCCGTGCGAGCCATCGATCTGATCCACGCGACATGGCGCAAGAGCAGCTACAGCAACTCCGACGGCGGCGCTTGCATCGAAGTATCGGACGACTTCCTGAGCGCGGCTTGGCGCAAGAGCAGCTACAGCAACTCCGACGGCGGCGAGTGCCTGGAGGTCGCCGACGACCTCCCCTCCGTCGTCCCCGTCCGCGACAGCAAGGCCCCTGCCCGTGGAGCCCTCGTCTTCCAGGCGAGCACCTGGGCGGCCTTCGTGGCCGGGGTCAGGGACGAGAGTCCGCTCGAATGATCCGACCGTTCCGGGTCTCGGTCCCGGACAGCGATCTGGACGATCTGAGGTACCGCCTCGACCGCACCCGCTGGCCGGACGAACTGCCGGACGTCGGCTGGTCGTACGGCGTTCCGGGTGACTACCTGAGGGAACTCGCGCACTACTGGCGGCATGAGTACGACTGGCGGGCGGCGGAGGCCCGTCTGAACCGGTGGCCGCAGTTCACGACCACGATCGACGGCGCGAACATCCACTTCGCGCACATCCGCTCGCCGGAACCGGATGCCACGCCGCTGATCATCACGCACGGCTGGCCGGGGTCCATCGTCGAGTTCGAGCGGATCGCCGGCCCGCTCACCGACCCCCGGGCGCACGGCGCCGACCTGGCGGACGCCTTCCATCTGGTCCTGCCGAGCATCCCCGGCTTCGGGTTCTCCGGCCCCACCCGCGAGAGGGGCTGGGAGTACCGCCGTGTCGCGGCCGCGTTCGCCGAGTTGATGCGCCGCCTGGACTACCACCGTTACGGGACTCAGGGCGGTGACTGGGGAGCGGCCGTCTCCCGCGAACTGGGGCGCATCCGCCCCGGCCACGTCATCGGCGTCCATCTGAACCTGATTCCCGGCGCCGGGGCCGCGGCCGAGCCGTCACAGGCGGAACTCGCCGCCCTCAGCCCTGCGGAACGAGAGCGCACCCTGGCCTCCTGGGAGCGGATGCGGGCGTGGAGCCGCGACAAGCAGGGTTACGCGGACATCCAGTCCACGCGTCCGCAGACCCTCGCCTACGCGCTTTCCGACTCACCCGTCGGTCAGCTCGCCTGGATCGCCGAGAAGTTCAAGGAGTGGACGGATTCGGTCGACCGGCCGGAGGACGCCGTCGACCGGGACCATCTCCTGACCCACGTGATGCTGTACTGGCTGACCGGGACCGCCGGCTCCGCCGGGCGCATCTACTACGAGCGCGCCCACGCGGCCTACCGGGGAGAACCGCCGGAGCCCTCGACCGCCCCCACCGCGTTCGCCTCCTTCCCCCGGGAGAACTTTCTCGCCCTGCGCCACATCGCCGAACGCACCGACAACATCGTCCGCTGGACGGAGTTCGACCGGGGAGGCCACTTCGCCGCGATGGAGGAGCCGGACCTGCTCGTCGGCGACATCCGGGCCTTCTTCCGCGGCCTGCGCGGCGCGACCGCGTCCTGACGGGACGAGCACCGGCCGCACCGACTGAGCGCGCGGGGAACCGCGTGAGCGGCCCCCCGCGCGCTCACCCGGTCAGTCGGCCGTGATCCGCTCCAGGATCCACCGGCCCAGCTCTTCGGTCATGACGGTGTGCCCTTCGTTCTCACCGGCACACAGGAAATCGTCCAGCTCGCTGGCCTCCGGGTCGATCTTGCCGTACAGCATGTGCCGGTCGTCGATGTCGCCCGCGGCCACGGCGCTGACGGTGGGGACGAACACGCTGGCGTTGTAGACCAGTTCCGCCGGCTTGCGGTCGAGTACCTCGGCCAGCATGGCGGCGGTCCCGAAGTTGGCCGGGTTGCCCGGCAGGCCGGGCGTCACGGGGAACAGGCCGCCGGGGGCGCCGTCGATGTCGGGCAGGCCGTCGGTGCGGACCACGACCGACTCCTTGTTCGCCCCGTGCAGGTTGGCGACGACGGGGTTGCCGATGTCCTGGGTGAAGAGCTGCGTGCCGTTCAGGACGGGGCCGGTGCTGCTCATCGCCGGGACGCCCTTGGGAATGGCGTTGCCGATGCCGTTGCCCGCGCCGTTGGCGACACCGAGCAGGCGGACGCCGGCCGGCCAGCTGCCGACCCGTTCGAGTTCGTCGAGGAAGTCGGTGCGCGCCCGGTCCTGGTCCGCGGTGGCCTCGGCGGTCTCGACGTGCCAGCGCAGCAGCTGGCGGGCGGCGGGGCTGTTGACCATGGTGGAGAAGCGGCCGAGCAGCTCGCCGACCAGGGGCATCCCGCCCCAGTGCTTCTTCACGAAGTGCGCGAACGCCTGGACGCCGACGGGGAGCCAGGCGCCGCGGTGCGGGGTGTCGTAGGAGAGGTAGGTGGCGGTCTCGTGACGGAAGCCCTCGCTGCCCAGCTTGGCCAGGGCGTAGCGGGTGACCAGGCCGCCCATGCTGAAGCCGCCCACTGTCAGCTGTGCGGAGCCCTCGCGGTCGTCGATCGCCTTCTTGATGCATTCGATCGCGACGGCGGCGTTGTCGGTGATGGACGCCGACCGCTCGTCGAAACCGAGGAGTACGAGGTCGTAGCCCTGCTCGCGCAGCGCGGAGACGAACGGGAACGCGCCGTTCTCCAGGCCCTCGTACAGGGCGTCCACGTTGCTCGCTCCGAGGGAGAAGCCGTCGGCGAGGATCACCGGCCGCCTGACGTGCGTCTGGTCCGGGGAGCTGTAGAACACCCAGGCGGTTCCGCCGTCCAGCGGCCAGTGGGTGTCATAGGGGGCGGCGGCCAGGGCTCGCGGGGCGGCTTCCGGGGGGCTGAGGGGGGTGAAGATGCTGACAACAGGCGTGGACATGCGTCGGACTCCTCTGCGTCATGCTCGATGCACCGAGCGTGATCACGATGACGCACCGCGCACCCATGTGACCCCGGAACCCGCTGACACCACCCTTTTGGCGGCCCGACACGCCGTGGACGTGCGCGAAGCACCGGTCAGCACGCGCACCCGGCGGCTCCGCCCAGGACGGGGCTCGCGCCCATCCGGTCGGCGTCGGCCTTGACGACGTAGACCTCCCAGGGCTCCTTGCCGGGGCCGTGGACCCACACCTTGTCCTGAAGGGCGTAGCAGCAGGACGTGTCGGTCTCCTCGAAGGTCGCGAGCCCCGCGTCCTTGAGGCGGGTGGCGGCGGCGGTGACCTCGCCGGTGGTGCCGACCTCGACGCCGAGGTGGTCGAGGCGGGTCTCCTGGCCGGGCTCGCCCTCGATGAGGACGAGCTTGAGCGGCGGGGCGGTGATCGCGAAGTTCGCGTAGCCGGGGCGCCGCTTGGCGGGCTCGACACCGAACAGCTCGGAGTAGAAGGCGACGGACGCCTCGAGGTCGGCGACGTTGAGTGCGAGCTGGACACGGGACATGACGGTCACTCCGGTCAGGTTGCATTGATGTCTGTCGATGCAACCTTGCGCCTTGGATCGAAGAACGTCAACATAGACGTATGTCGAAACAAGAGCTTGTGGTGCTCGGCCGGGACGACGCCGGCGGATGCTGCCCCGGCCTGCTGACCGCTCCCCTGGACGAGGACCGGGCCGAGACGCTGGCGAAGGTGTTCAAGGCGCTGGGCGACCCGGTGCGGCTGCGGCTGCTGTCGCTGATCGCCTCACGGGCGGGCGGCGAGGTCTGCGTCTGCGACCTCACCCCCGCCTTCGACCTGTCGCAGCCCACCATCTCCCATCACCTGAAGCTGCTGAAGCAGGCCGGACTGATCGGCTCCGAACGGCGCGGGACGTGGGTGTACTACCGGCTGCTGCCCGAGATGACCGACCAGCTCGCCGCGATCCTGACCCGCCCCACCGGAACACCCCTGCCCGGGTCCGCCGGGGCCGCCTCGTGAGCACCGGCACCGCCGCGTCCCCCGGAGCGGTCGCCGGCCGGCTGTCCTTCCTGGACCGGTTCCTCGCCGTGTGGATCCTCGCCGCGATGGCTGCCGGCCTCGGCCTGGGCCGCCTCGTCCCGGGCCTGGGGGACGCACTCGCGAAGGTCACCGTCACCGGGGTCTCGCTGCCGATCGCGCTCGGGCTGCTGGTGATGATGTACCCGGTCCTGGCGAAGGTCCGCTACGACCGCCTCGACGCCGTCACCCGCGACCGCCGCCTGCTGATCCCGTCGCTGGTGCTGAACTGGATCGTCGGCCCGGCGCTGATGTTCGCGCTCGCCTGGCTCCTCCTGCCGGACCTGCCCGAGTACCGCACCGGGCTGATCATCGTCGGCCTCGCCCGCTGCATCGCCATGGTCGTCATCTGGAACGACCTCGCCTGCGGCGACCGCGAGGCCGCCGCCGTCCTGGTGGCGCTGAACTCCGTGTTCCAGGTGATCGCGTTCTCCGGGCTGGGCTGGTTCTACCTCAGCGTGCTGCCCGGCCGGCTGGGACTGGAGCAGACCGCGCTGCACGTGTCGGTGTGGGAGATCACCCGCTCCGTACTGATCTTCCTCGGCATCCCGCTGCTGGCCGGGTTCCTCACCCGCCGCGTCGGCGAGAAGGCCAAGGGCCGTACCTGGTACGAGACGAAGCTGATCCCCCGGATCGGCCCGTTCGCGCTGTACGGGCTGCTGTTCACCATCGTCGTGCTCTTCGCCCTCCAGGGCGACGCCATCACCTCCCGGCCCCTGGACGTCGCCCGGATCGCGCTGCCACTCCTGGCGTACTTCGCGCTGATGTGGGCCGGGTCCATGGCCGCCGGCCGCGCGATCGGACTCGACCACCCGAGGGCGACGACGCTGGCGTTCACCGCCGCGGGCAACAACTTCGAGCTGGCCGTCGCGGTCACCATCGCCACGTTCGGCGCCACCTCCGGGCAGGCCCTCGCCGGAGTCGTCGGCCCTCTCATCGAGGTACCCGTCCTGATCGGCCTGGTGCACGTCGCCCTCGCCGCCCGCCGCTTCTTCCCCCAGCCCGCCCCGACGACCGAACCGGTCACCGCTCCGGAAGGTTCCGCCCGTGTCTGAGCCCAAGCCGTCCGTGCTGTTCGTGTGCGTCCACAACGCCGGACGCTCCCAGATGGCAGCCGCCTTCCTCACCCACCTCTCCGAGGGCCGGGTCGAGGTCCGCTCCGCCGGATCCGCACCGGCCGATGCCGTGAACCCGGCCGCCGTACAGGCGATGGCGGAGACCGGCATCGACATGTCGGCCGAGACACCGAAGGTCCTGACCGTCGAGGCCGTCCGGGCGTCCGACGTGGTGATCACGATGGGCTGCGGCGACACCTGCCCCGTCCTCCCCGGCAAGACCTACCTCGACTGGGACCTCGACGACCCCGCCGGCCAGGGCGTCGAGGCCGTCCGCCCGATCCGCGACGAGATCGAGCGACGCATCCGCGCCCTGCTCGCCACGCTCCTGCCGTAACCCGCCCGGCCATGAGGCGAGTGACCACCAGTACCGCCGGTCTCCGGCATCACCGCGCCCGGTGACCGTGCCCCTCTCTCGGCCTGGGCACCCCTCGCGGCTCGGCCGTGAGGAGGACGGCAGCCTCAAGATCGGGCCGCGCGACGGGTTCGGCGGGCCACAGCCGACGATCTTCCTCAGCCGCAGGGACGAGCCGGAGCCGGGAAAGCTCCGGCTGCACATCGACGTCGACGCCACCGACCGCGATCAGGACGCCGGGCTCGAACGCCTGCTGGCGCTCGGGGCGCGCCCCGCCGACATCGGCCGGACCGGCGAGGAGTACCGGCACGTCCTCGCCGACCCCGAGGGCTATGAGTTCTGCCTGCTCAAGGCCCGCCTCGACCCGCTCTGACGGCCTGGGTCGTGTCGTCGGACTCCCGTCGTTCGCCCGGAGGGCGGGCTCTGCGGCGTCAGGTGCGTGCTCTCGGCGTGCCGGGTCCTGACTCTCGTACCGGACGTACTCGGGTCGGGGCCCGGTGCGGCGAGAGTGCGTGCATGGCGTCGTGGAGCAGGCGGGAGTCCGACGACACGGCCTAGTGGCCCAGTGCCCGTCCCAGCAGCCACACCACCGGTGCCGCCGCCGACAGGGGCAGGGCCACGCCGGCCGTGAAGTGGACGAAGCGGGACGGGTAGTCGTAGCTCGCGACCCGGTGGCCGATCAGCGCGCACACCCCGGCGGCCCCGCCCAGCAGCGCCCCCGTCGTGCCGAAGCCGGTCATCGTGCCGACGGCGATCCCCGCACCCGCCGCGGCCAGCACGGACACCGCGACCGACGCCGGGGTCGGCAGGGGCAGGGCGCGGGCCAGGACGGCCACCGCGACCGCCGCCGCGCCCACCGACACCGCGTGCGTGCCGGCGGCCAGGAACCCGGTCGCCAGTACGGCGAGCGCCGCCGAGGCGACCGTCGCCATCAGGCCGTGGATCCGCTCGTCCGCCGAGGCGTGCGAGCGCAGCTGGAGGACGAGGGACAGCAGGACCCACAGGCCGAGCGAGCCGAGGATCGCCACCAGGGCGTGGTCGGGGCCGGCGGCCAGGACGGCCACGTCGGCGGTCAGCGCGCCCGCGAAGGCCAGCGCGATGCCCTGCCGGGCCGGCCACATGCCGTTCAGCCGGAACCAGCCCGCCGCCGTCACGGCCTGGAGCACCACGAGCGGCACGACGAGCGCGTAGGAGGCGACCGGCGCCGTCACGGCCAGCAGCAGGCCCAGTACGGCGGTGAGTGCCGCCGGCTGCATGCCGGGCGGGATGACCGGTGAGCGGCCCTCCAGGCGGGCCCGCTGGGCGTCGGTGATCCGCGCGTTGCCGGCCAGGGTGGCGGGACCGTACTCCGGCCCCTCCCCGGCCTGCGATTCCGGCCCGGGTACGGGCACCGGCGCGGGGGCCGGGATCTGGGCCGGTGTTGCCGGGGGCTGTGGCGGAGCCGGTTCGGGGTGCTGCGCGGGGGCGTAGGCCTCCCCGTACGCGCCGCCGCCGTAGGAACCGCCGCCGTGCGAACCGCCGCCGTACGAGCCCTCGTACGGCGGGTACTGCTCCTGCTGGTACCGCTCCTGCCCGTACGGCTGCTGGTACGCCGGCCGGGGATACGGCTGCTGCTCCTGCCGCGGCGGATACGCCGGGTCCGGCAGCGGCGCGTGCGTCTGCGTCTCCCAGGTCTGGCCCTGCCACTGCTGGGTGAGTTCCGGATCGTGCCCGGGCTGCTGCCCCTGCCGCGGCTCGTGCCCGGGCCAGTGCTGCTGGTGCTGGTCGTAGCCCTCGTAGGGGCCGCCCTGATACGGCTGGTCGGTCATGCTCACCCTCCTGCGAACGGCGGGAGCACCTCGACCGTGCCGCCCTCGGCCAGCCGTACCGTCTCATGCGCCCGGGTCCCGGCCGGGTCGCCGTCGACGAGGAAGGAGCACCGCTTCAGCACGCGCGTCAGCTCACCGGGGTGGCGCGCGCGCACGGCGGCCAGCGCGTCGGCCAGTGTGTCCGCCTCGTACGGCTCCTCGGCGACCTGGGCCGCGGCCTTGGCGGCGGCCCAGTACCGCACCGTGACCTTGGGCATCTCGATCCTCACTCGACGGCAGGAAAAGACATGGACGAAGACAGTGTGGGGTCAGGCTAGCCCGCCGCCGACACCGCCCAGTCCCCGATCCGGGCCAGCAGGGCGTCGTCCGCCGCGTTCTCCGCGTGGCCCATGCCCGCCTCCACCCAGAGTTCCGCGTGGTCACCGGCCGCCTCGGCGAGCATCCGGGGGTGGTCGAGGGGGAAGTAGCCGTCCCGGTCACCGTGCACGACCAGCAGCGGGGTGGGGGCGATCCTCGGGACCGCCTGCACCGGGGAGAGCGGTACGGGGTTCCAGTCCCGGTGATGGATGCGCGTGCGCAGGCCGTAGCGGCCGACCAGGCGGCCCGCGGGGCGGGTGACCAGCCAGTGCAGGCGGCGCATGGGTGCCGTGCCCCGGTAGTACCAGCGGGCCGGTGAACTCACCGAGACCACGGCGTCGACCGTGCCCGGGTGCAGCGCCGCGTGCCGCAGGACGACCGAGCCGCCCATGGAGAAGCCGAGGGTCACCACGCGCGCGTGCCCGAGGCCGCCGGCCCACTCCACGGCGGCGGCGAGGTCCAGCACCTCCTTGTCACCCACCGTGGACCGGCCGCCGGAGCGTCCGTGGCCGCGGAAGGAGAAGGTGACGACCGCGCCGTGAGCGCCCAGGACGCGTGCCACCCGGCGCACGTGCGGCCGGTCCACGTCCCCGGTGAACCCGTGGGCGATCACGAACACCAGGTCACGGGCGGGTGCACGGGAGGCGTCCGGGGATGCCGAGGGCACGGCGGCGCCGGGATCGTATACGGCTTCGACCGCGATTCCGTCGGCCGTGCGCAGAAACGTCCGGATAGGGCCCCGTCTGCCTGTCTCGGCATTCGGACGAATGGTGGAACCTGCCACATGACCTGCCGGACGGTTGCTCATGTGGGCTATTCTGCTGGGCAGAGGACTCGGGCAGCGTAGCCCCCGGGTCCTTTCGTGCTTTCGGAAGCGTTGTATACGAAGCGGGAAACCTCAGGTGACCGCCGGTGTACGGGGCCTTCGGGATCGCAGAGCAGTGCCGCACCGCACACGTCCTCGCAGGGACCGAGGAGGAACCAGACGTATGAGTTCTCTGCTGCTCCTGACCAACGCCCTCCAGCCGTCGACGGAGGTGCTCCCCGCCCTCGGCCTGCTCCTGCACAACGTGCGGGTCGCCCCGGCGGAGGGCCCCGCACTGGTCGACACCCCGGGCGCCGACGTGATCCTGGTCGACGGCCGCCGCGACCTCCCACAGGTGCGCAGCCTGTGCCAGCTGCTGCGCTCCACCGGACCCGGCTGTCCGCTGGTCCTCGTGGTCACCGAGGGCGGCCTCGCCGCCGTCACCGCCGAGTGGGGCATCGACGACGTGCTCCTCGACACCGCCGGTCCCGCGGAGGTCGAGGCGAGACTGCGGCTGGCCATGGGCCGCCAGCAGATCGTCAACGACGACTCCCCGATGGAGATCCGCAACGGTGACCTCTCGGTGGACGAGGCGACCTACTCCGCGAAGCTCAAGGGCCGGGTCCTCGACCTGACCTTCAAGGAGTTCGAGCTGCTCAAGTACCTCGCCCAGCACCCGGGCCGGGTCTTCACCCGCGCCCAGCTGCTCCAGGAGGTGTGGGGCTACGACTACTTCGGCGGCACCCGGACGGTCGACGTGCACGTACGGCGGCTGCGGGCCAAGCTCGGCCCGGAGCACGAGTCGCTGATCGGGACCGTACGCAACGTCGGCTACCGCTTCGTCACGCCCGAGAAGCCCGAGCGGTCCGCCGACAAACCCGAACGCTCCGCCGACGAGGCACAGGCCAGGACGGGCCGGCCCACGACGCACGACACGCCGACCGCCGTCCTGGACGGCGTCGAGATCCACGCCGAGGCTTAGGGCCGGGCGGCAGGGCCCGGGCGGGGTGCCCGGCCCGGCCGGCCGGGATGTGATACGCCCTGCCCAGGGCGGGTCAATCCGCGTAGACTCCGCGCGTGGCCAAGGTGACTCGGGATGATGTGGCACGGCTGGCGGGGACCTCCACCGCCGTCGTCAGTTATGTCATCAACAACGGACCCCGGCCGGTCGCACCGGCCACGCGCGAGCGTGTCCTCGCCGCGATCAAGGAGCTGGGGTACCGGCCCGACCGGGTCGCCCAGGCGATGGCGTCCCGCCGCACGGACCTCATAGGCCTGATCATCCCGGACGCCCGCCAGCCGTTCTTCGGCGAGATGGCGCACGCGGTCGAGCAGGCCGCCTCCGAGCGCGGGAAAATGGTCCTCGTCGGCAACACCGACTACATCGGCGAACGCGAGGTCCACTACCTGCGCGCCTTCCTCGGCATGCGGGTCTCCGGACTCATCCTCGTCTCCCACGCGCTGAACGACAGCGCCGCCGCCGAGATCGACGCCTGGGACGCCCGGGTGGTGCTGCTGCACGAACGCCCGGAGGCCATCGACGACGTCGCCGTGGTGACGGACGACCTCGGCGGCGCCCACCTCGCCGTGCGCCACCTGCTGGAACACGGTTACGAGTACGTCGCCTGCATGGGCGGCACGGCACAGACACCGGCCGTCGGCGACCCCGTGTCCGACCACGTCGAGGGCTGGCGGCGGGCCATGACCGAGGCCGGCCTGCCCACCGAGGGCCGGCTGTTCGAGGCGCCGTACAACCGCTACGACGCCTACCGCGTCGCCCTGGAGCTGCTCGCCGGCCCGCACCGGCCGCCCGCGGTGTTCTGCTCCACCGACGACCAGGCGATCGGCCTGCTGCGGGCCGCGCGCGAGCTGCGCATCGACGTGCCCGGGAAGCTCGCGGTGGCCGGTTTCGACGACATCAAGGAGGCCGCGCTCGCCGACCCGCCGCTGACCACGGTTGCCTCCGACCGCTCGGCGATGGCCCGGGCCGCGGTCGACCTGGTGCTGGACGACGGGCTGCGCGTCGCCGGGTCGCGGCGCGAGCGGCTGAAGACGTTCCCGTCCCGGCTCGTGGTGCGGACCTCCTGCGGCTGCCTGGGCTGACCGGCCCGGCGGGCCTTCGTACCGGGCGGACGAGGTTCTGCCGGGCTTCTCAGGGTGCACTCAGGAAGCTCTCATGGTCGCGGGGGACTCTTGTGTCATGACCGAGAGCATCCGCCGCAGCGGCGAGTACGGGTACGACGACACCCAGGGCGCGTACCCCCAGCAGCACAGCTACTCCGCTCCCGTGAACCCCGAGTGGCCGCCCCCGCCGCCGTACGCGCCGCTGACGGCGGCCGGCGCCCCGGAACCGGCGCCGCGGCAGACGCGCCGCCGCAGGCCGGTGGCCCTGCTCGCGGCGGTCGCGATCGTCGCGGCGGCCGTCGGCGGCGGCACCGCCTACGCCTTCCAGGAGCTGTCCGGCACGGACAGCGTCGCCGTCGCCGGCAGCAGCACCACCGTGGTGCCGGCCGCCAAGAAGGGCGACGTCGCCACGATCGCCGCGGCGGTCAGCCCCAGCGTGGTCGAGATCAACGCGACGCTGAGCAACGGCACCTCCACCGGCTCCGGTGTGGTCATCACCTCCGGCGGCGAGATCGTCACCAACAACCACGTCATCTCCGGCGCCACCTCGGTCAAGGTGCGCACCAGCGACGGCAGGAGCTACCCCGCCCGGGTCGTCGGCACCGACAGCTCCAAGGACCTCGCCCTGATCAAGGTCCAGGGCGCCTCGGGTCTGAGGACGGCCGCGCTCGGCGACTCCGGCAGCGTCCAGGTCGGTGACACGGTCGTCGCGATCGGCTCCCCCGAGGGCCTGACCGGCACCGTCACCAGCGGCATCGTCTCCGCCCTGAACCGGGACGTCACCGTGCCCACCGAGGAGGGCCAGAGCCAGGGCCAGGGCGGCGACGGACAGTGGCCGTTCCAGTTCGGCGGCCGTGAGTTCAACGGCGACACCGGCTCGTCCACCACCACGTACAAGGCCATCCAGACCGACGCGTCGCTGAACCCCGGCAACTCCGGCGGTGCCCTCATCGACGCGAGCGGTCACATCATCGGCATCAACTCCGCGATGTACGCGTCGAGCGCGCAGTCGTCCTCGTCCTCGGACGCGGGCAGCGTCGGCCTCGGCTTCGCCATCCCCGTCAACACCGTCGAGTCCGACCTGGCCAAGCTCAGGTCGGGTGCACAGAACTGACGGCCGCCCGGCCGGCACCCGTCCGGCCGGCGTCCGTCCAGCCAGCAGGGAGCACGTCATGATCCAGCAGGTTTCGCACCAGGAAGCGGGCCGCGGCCCGGCCGACCTGACCGTCGCCCTCTCGGTCGCCCACGAGCTGCACGCCCTCGCGAGGACCGACCGCGCCCCCGAGGTCGTCCCCACCCCGGTCCCCGAGCTGATGGGCCTGCGCACCTCCGCCGCCCGGCCGCACCGGCGCAAGGTGCCGCTGAACCGACTCAACACGATGCGCAGCCTGAGCGCGCTCGGCGTCTGAGGCCCGGCCTGCCCGCTGTCCGGCCCGGGACCGTGCGAGGCTGGAAGCCCCCGACCGGGCCACCCACCACACCCCGAGGAACCGCGAGCGATGAGCCCCGCCGAAGGCGACCGTGACCCCCAGCGCATCCTGATCGTCGACGACGAACCGGCCGTACGCGAGGCACTCCAGCGCAGCCTCGCCTTCGAGGGGTACGACACCGAGGTCGCCGTCGACGGCGCGGACGCGCTGGACAGGGCCACCGCCTACCAGCCGGACCTGGTCGTCCTCGACATCCAGATGCCGCGCATGGACGGCCTGACCGCGGCCCGCCGCATCCGCGGCGCCGGAGACACCACCCCCATCCTGATGCTCACGGCCCGCGACACGGTCGGCGACCGGGTCACCGGCCTCGACGCCGGCGCCGACGACTACCTGGTCAAGCCGTTCGAGCTGGACGAACTCTTCGCCCGTATCCGCGCCCTGCTGCGCCGCAGCTCCTACGCGGTCACCGTGTCCGCCGAGGCCCAGCAGGACGACGCCCTCACCTTCGCCGACCTGCGCATGGACCTGTCGACCCGGGAGGTGACGCGCGGTACCCGGCAGGTGGAGCTGACCCGCACCGAGTTCACGCTCCTGGAGATGTTCATGGCCCATCCGCGCCAGGTCCTCACCCGCGAGCAGATCCTCAAGGCGGTCTGGGGCTTCGACTTCGAGCCGTCGTCCAACTCCCTCGACGTCTACGTCATGTACCTGCGCCGCAAGACCGAGGCCGGCGGCGAGCCCCGCCTCGTGCACACCGTGCGCGGCGTGGGCTACGTCCTGCGCCAGGGCGGCGCCGAGTGAACCAGCTGGTGCGCCGCTACCGGGCGCTGCCGATCCGCGCCCGGCTGGCGATGCTGGTCGCGGCGGCGGTCGCGTTCGCGGTGGCGGCGGTCTCGGTGACGTGCTGGTTCATCGTGCAGCGCAAGCTGTACGACCAGCTGGACGAGGACCTGAAGAAGTCGCTGCGGGCCACCACGCAGACCGACCAGCTCCGCGACACCCTCGAGCACTGCACCGACACCCCGCAGAGCAACGGCCTGTTCCGGGACCGGTACTCCCAGGTGGTCACCGAGGACGGCCAGGTCTGCCTGTTCGGCGGCGCCTCGGGCAGGATCCGGGTCACCCAGGGCGACAAGTCCGAGATCGCGGACCTGAAGCCCGGCGTCATCTACTTCCGCAACGGGACCGACAGCGGGGGCAACGAGCTGCGGGTGCTCACCCAGCCGTTCGGACCCACCTCCACCGCGAGCGGCGAACCGGGCCCCAACATCGGTGTGCTCGTCGCCCTGCCGCTCAAGAGCACCGAGAAGACGCTCAACGATCTCGCCCTGGTCCTCCTCCTGGTGTCCGCGATCGGCGTCGTCGGCGCCGGAGCCGCCGGCCTCGCGGTCGCCCGGGCCGGGCTGCGTCCGGTCGACAAGCTCACCGAGGCCGTGGAACACGTGGCCCGCACGGAGGACCTGACGATCCGCATCCCCGTCCAGGACGACAGCGAGGACGAGGTGGCCCGGCTCTCCCGGTCGTTCAATTCGATGACCGCCTCCCTGGCCAGCTCCCGCGACCTCCAGCAGCAGCTGATCGCGGACGCCGGCCACGAACTGCGCACGCCGCTGACGTCGTTGCGGACGAACGTCGAACTCCTCAGCCGCAGCGAGGAGACCGGTCGTCCCATCCCGCCGGCGGACCGCAAGGCGCTGCTCGCCTCGGTGAAGGCGCAGATGACCGAACTGGCCGCCCTCATCGGCGACCTCCAGGAGCTGTCCCGCACGGAGAACCAGCGCGGCGAGCGGGTCCAGGTCACCGCGTTCCAGGACGCGGTCGAGGCGGCCCTGCGCCGGGCACGGCTGCGCGGCCCGGAAGTGAAGATCACCGCCGACCTGGAGCCCTGGTTCGTCCGGGCGGAACCCTCCGCGCTGGAGCGGGCGGTCGTCAACATCCTCGACAACGCGGTGAAGTTCAGCCCCGGGGGCGGCACGGTCGACGTGCGGCTGAGCGGGGGCGAGCTGACGATCCGCGATCACGGACCCGGCATCCCCGAGGACGAACTCCCCTACGTCTTCGACCGGTTCTGGCGCTCCCCCAGCGCCCGCGCCCTGCCCGGCTCGGGCCTCGGCCTGTCGATCGTCGCCCGTACGGTCCGGCAGGCGGGCGGCGAGGTCACCCTGGCCCGCGCGGAGGGCGGCGGCACGGTGGCGACCGTACGGCTGCCGGGGGCGCCGACCCCGCCGCCGGAGACACCGGCCGGCTGAACGGCCCCACGCCGGTCCGGCAGCCCCCCCGGGCGCCGGACCATCCGCCTCCCCGGCGGCAACCTTCCCCCGGCCCGCGGCGACTGCACAGCAGCACCCGCCCGGATCACCGACTGGAGCCGCCCATGAGCCCCCGCGTCCCCCGCCCCCCTCGCTCCCGGCACCGCAGAAGCCGTACGGCGCTCGCGTGCGGGCTGCCGCTCGCGCTCGCCGCCGGCGGCGCCCTCGGCTACGGCTTCCTCGCACCCGGTGCCCAGTCGCGGGCCTCCGCCGCCCCCGCCCCCGCGGCCGCGCCGGCCTGGGCCACCGCCACCGCGGACGGCTTCGCCTCGGTGCACGCCCTCGGGCAGAACGGCACGTACGGCGGCCGGGGCGGCCGGCTCGTCACCGTGCGGACACTCGCCGACCTGGAGAAGTACGCCACGGCCGACAAGCCGTACGTCATCGTCGTCGCCGCGGCGATCACGATGGACCCGGTCGGCAAGGAGATCAAGGTCGCCTCCGACAAGACGATCATCGGTTCCGGCACCTCGGGACAGATCGTCGGCGGCGGCTTCTTCCTCGGCCAAGGCGTCCACAACGTGATCATCCGGAACCTGACCATCCGGGACGCCTACCAGGGCGTGTGGAACGACAAGGAGCACGACTTCGACGGCATCCAGATGGACGGCGCCCACCACGTCTGGATCGATCACAACGACATCCGGCACATGGCCGACGGACTCATCGACAGCCGCAAGGACACCACCTACCTGACCGTGTCCTTCAACCGGCTCGGCCAGGAGAACAAGGCGTTCGGCATCGGCTGGACCGAGAACACCACCGCCGACATCACGATCCACCACAACTGGATCCGCGAGACCGAACAGCGCAACCCGTCCACGGACAACGTCGCCCACGCGCACCTGTACAACAACTACCTGGAGGACGACCCGGGCACGGCGATCACCTCCTCGTACGGCAACTACGCGCGCGGCAGGACCGACATGCTGCTGGAGAACAGCTACTTCCAGGGCATCACCAACCCGGTGATCAGGGACGCCACCGCCACCCTCGTCCAGCGCGGCAACGTCTTCTCCGGCACCACCGGCCGCAACGAGAGCGGCGGCACGGGCGCCGCCTGGGACCCGCGGAGCTACTACGGCTACACCCTCGACAAGGCCGCCGACGTGCCGTCCGTCGTGAAGTCCGGTGCCGGTCCGCGCGGGTCGCTCGGTACGACGCCCGCCACCACGACGAAGGCCACCACCACGCTCACCGTCGCCAAGGACGGCTCGGGCCGGTACTCGACCGTGCAGGCCGCCGTGAACGCCGTACCCGCGAACAACCCCTCCCGGGTCGTCATCGCCGTCAAGCCGGGCACCTACCGGGAGACCGTCCGCATCCCGGCGGACAAGCCGCACGTCACCCTCCGGGGCACCGGCACCAGCCGCAAGGACACCGTCATCGTCTACGACAACGCCTCCGGCACGAGGAAACCCGACGGGTCGGGCACCTACGGCACCGGCGGCAGCGCCACCGTCGCCGTCGAGGCCGACGACTTCCAGGCCCGCAACCTCACCATCGCCAACGACTTCGACGAGCGCGCCCACCAGGACATCGCCCAGCAGGCGGTCGCCCTGCGCACCGCCGCCGACAAGGTGTTCCTCGACGGGATCATCGTCAGCGGCGACCAGGACACCCTGCTCCTCGACACCGCCGCCAAGGACAGACTCGGCCGCGTCCACCTGACCGACTCCTACGTCACCGGCAACGTCGACTTCATCTTCGGCCGGGCCACGGCGGTCATCGACAGGTCGGTCATCACCCTGAAGAAGCGGTGGGACGGCAGCTCCGCCGGCTACGTCACCGCGCCCAGCACCGCGGCCGGCCGCAAGGGCATCCTGATCGCGGACTCGGCCGTGACCGGCGACGTCGCCGACCGCACCTTCTACCTGGGGCGGCCCTGGCACGCCGGCGGCGACGCCACTCTCGACCCGCAGACCACCGTCCGCGACACCACGCTGAGCGCGGCGGTCAGGACCGCGCCGTGGACCGACATGAGCGGCTTCTCCTGGAAGGACGACCGCTTCGCCGAGTACCGCAACACGGGGGCGGGCGCGGGCCCCGCGAGCGCCGACCGGCCCCAGCTCAGCGACGCCCGCGCGGCGGACCAGGAGGTCGCCGACTGGCTCGGCGACTGGACGCCCACCGCGTCCTGAACCCGCCGGCCGCGCGACAGCGGTGGCTCCGCACCCGTCGTCACGGGTGCGGAGCCACAGGGGTCTCACGGCAGGGGTTTCACCCGGGTCTCACCGCACGACGGTGATCCGGTCGGCTTTCGGCGGGGCCATCGGGCCGCTCGCCGACGAGTGCGCCGTCAGGTAGTCCGCCAGGGCGGTCAGGTCGTCCCTGCCCACCAGGTCGCCCGTGCCCTGTCCCAGGGTCGGGAAGCCGTCGCCGCCGCCCGCGAGGAAGCTGTTGGTGGCGACGCGGTAGGTGGCCTCCGGGTCGACCGGCGTGCCGTTCAGCCGGATCGAGTCGGTCACCACGCGGTCCGCGCCCGACTTCGTCAGGTCCAGCGTGTACGTCAGCCCCGCCGACGGCTGGAGAATCTTCGGCGCCGCCTCGTTGACCCCGCTCACCTGCTCCTTCAGCACCTGGACCAGCTGGGCGCCGGTGAAGTCCTGGAGGTTGACGGTGTTGGCGAACGGCTGGACCGTGAAGCCCTCGGCGTAGGTGACCACGCCGTCGCCCTCGGTGCCCTTGGCCGCGTAGGTCAGTCCGGCCCGCACCCCGCCGGGGTTCATCAGGGCCAGGCTGGTCCTCGGGTCGAGTGCGCGGCCGTGGGCGAGCTGCGCGTCGGCGATCAGGTCGCCCATCGGGGACTCGGTGCCGGTGTTGTCCACGTCGGCGGAGATGTAGCCGATGGGGCGGTTGCCGATGGGGGCCGCCAGGGTGTTCCAGCGGGAGATCAGGTCGGTCATGTCCGGTGCCCTGGGGACGTCCCGGGTGACCACGTGGTTCGCGGACCTCACCGCCGTACGCGCGATGTCACCGGTGCGGCGGTCGTAGGTCAGCGTGGTGTCCGTGTAGAGCCGGCCGAAGGAGGCCGCGGAGGTCACCATGCGGGGCCGGCCGGACGGGTCGGGGACCGTGCAGACGTACGCCTGGTGGGTGTGGCCGGTGACCAGGGCGTCCACCGCCGGGGTGACGTTCCTGGCGATGTCCACGATCGGGCCGGACAGGCCGGTGCCGGCGCCCGGGGAGTCGCAGTCGTAGTTGTAGCTGCCGGAGGCCGGGTAGCCGCCCTCGTGGATGAGGGCCACGATCGACTGCACACCCTGGCGCTGGAGCACCTTGGCGTACTTGTTGATGGTCTCGGCCTCGTCCTTGAAGGCCAGCCCCTTGACGCCGTCCGCGGAGACGATGCCCGGGGTGCCCTCCAGGGTGACGCCGATGAAGCCGATGCGGACGTCCTTCTTCTTCCAGATCCAGTACGGCTTCAGGATCGGCTTGCCGGTCCTCTCGTCCTGGACGTTCGCGGCCAGGTAGGGGAAGTCCGCGCCCCGGAACCTCTCGCCGGTGTAGCAGCCGTCCGTCGGGTGGCAGCCGCCGTTCTGGAGGCGGGCCAGCTCCCGGGCGCCCTCGTCGAACTCGTGGTTGCCGACCGAGGTGACGTCCAGGTCCAGCTTGTTCAGCGCCTCGACGGTCGGCTCGTCGTGGAAGAGGCCCGACAGCAGCGGGGAGGCGCCGACCATGTCGCCGCCGGCCGCGGTGATCGAGTACGGGTGGCCCGCACGGGCCTGGCGGAGATGGGTGGCGAGGTACTCGACACCGCCCGCGTCGACCGTCTTCGTCGTACCGTCCGGCTGGAGTTCGCTGACCCGGCCGGAGGAGCCGGCCGGCGGCTCCAGGTTGCCGTGCAGGTCGTTGAAGGAGAGCAGCTGCACGTCCTGGTAGCGGCCGGGACGGCTCCCGCCGTCGTGCGCGCCGGCCGGGAGCGCGGCGGTGAGCGCGGCCATCGTGGCGAGGCCTGCGGCGGTGGCGAGAAGACCGTACGTGCGACGTCCGGTGCGCCGGGGCGCGGCTGGCATGGGGACCCCCCTGTGGGTCGGCTGTGCTGGCTCGGCGCAGCCTAGGGTCAACGCGCGTAGCGCGACAGGGGGTTCAGGGTCACATCCTGGTTTCGGCACTTCCCGGCGCCCGCCCCGTACCCTCATACGCATGAGCAGCGACGACGCCGTACGGGCCTTTCCCTCCCGCTCCATCGAGACCTACTCCGCGCTCACCCCGGACCGGGCCGAGGCCGTGCTGCACCTGCTCGGCGAGGCCGCCCGGGTGGACGGCCAGCAGCCGGTGTCCGAGCAGGGCCGGCTCCAGCTGCGCGGAGGTGCCCGCCCGGGCGTCTCCCATCTGCTGCTGACCGTCGACGGGGAACCCGCCGGCTATGCCCAGCTGGAGGACACCGACCCGGTGGAGGCGCCGGCCGCCGAGCTCGTCGTGCACCCGGCGCACCGCGGGCACGGACACGGCCGGGCGCTCGGCTCGGCCCTGCTCGCCGCCTCCGGCAAGCGGCTGCGGGTGTGGGCGCACGGCGGGCACCCGGCCGCCCGGCACCTCGCCCAGGTCCTCGGACTGACTCTCTTCCGCGAACTGCGCCAGATGCGGCGCTCGTTGACCGATCTGGAGCTGCCCGCCCCGACACTGCCCGAGGGCGTGACCGTACGCGCCTTCGTGCCCGGCAAGGACGACGCGGCCTGGCTCGCGGTGAACGCCGCCGCCTTCGCCCACCACCCGGAGCAGGGCTCGCTGACCCAGCGGGACCTGGACGCCCGCAAGGCCGAGCCGTGGTTCGACCCGGCCGGGTTCTTCCTCGCCGAGCGGGACGGGGAGCTGATCGGCTTCCACTGGACCAAGACGCACGCCGAGGAGGGGCTGGGCGAGGTGTACGTCGTCGGCGTGCGCCCCGGGGCGCAGGGCGGCGGCCTCGGCAAGGCCCTCACCACGATCGGCCTGCGCCACCTGGCCGCCCAGCAGCTGCCGGCCGCGATGCTCTACGTCGACGCCGACAACAAGGCGGCGGTCTCGGTCTACGAGCGCCTGGGCTTCCGGGTCCACGAGACGGACCTGATGTACCGCACGGAGACGTGAGCCCCACCGGCCGCACCCGCGCGTGAGGGACCCCGGCGGCATCCGGAGCCGGGGTCCGGCGGAGGGAAGTTGACTTTGGCGCACCCTTGCACCACCCTTTCACTACTTGATTAGTGAAAGGGTGGTGCAGCGATGGTCGAATACCGCATCGACCGGCACAGCGGCGTGGCCACCTACGTGCAGATCGTCCAGCAGACCAAACAGGCGCTCCGCATGGGCCTGCTGGAACCGGGCGACCGGCTGCCGACGGCACGCGAAGTGGTGGAGGCCACCGCCATCAACCCCAACACCGTCCTGAAGGCCTACCGGGAGCTGGAACGCGAGGGTCTGGTGGAGGCGCGACGCGGACTCGGCACCTTCGTGCGCCGGTCCCTCGGCACCGCCCCCGCCGACTCCCCGCTGCGCACCGAACTGGAGCAGTGGGCACGCAGCGCCCGCGCCGCCGGGCTGGAGCGGGACGACGTGGCCGCACTCTTCACCGCCGTACTCGACAAGCACTTCCAGGGAGATCCGTCATGAGCAGCGACACGGCGTTGAGGGCCGAGACTCTCGGGAAACGGTTCGGCCGCCGCGGGGCCTGGGCCCTGCGGGACTGTTCGTTCCGGCTGCCCACCGGGCGCGTGTGCGCCGTCGTCGGCCCCAACGGCGCCGGCAAGTCCACGCTGCTGGCCCTGGCCGCCGGCCTCACCGCCCCCACCGAGGGCACCGTGAGCGTCCTCGGCACCACCCCCGCCGCGGCCCGCCCCCGGGTCGGCTTCGTCGCCCAGGACAAGCCGCTCTACCCGCAGCTCACCATCGCCGAGACCCTGCGCATGGGCGCCGACCTCAATCCCGGCCACTGGGACACGGCCGTCGCCGAGCAGGTCGTCGCGGGCGGCGACCTGGACCCCAGGGCCCGCGTCCGCTCCCTGTCCGGCGGCCAGCGCACCCGCGTGGCGCTCGCTCTCGCCCTCGGCAAACGGCCCGGCCTGCTGCTCCTCGACGAGCCCATGGCCGACCTGGACCCGCTGGCCCGGCACGAGCTGATGGGCACGCTGATGGCGGAGGCCGCCCAGTACGGCACCACCATCGTGATGTCGTCGCACGTCGTCGCCGAGCTGGAGGACTCCTGCGACCACCTGCTGCTGGTCGGCGGCGGCCGGATCCGGCTGGCCGGCGAGATCGACGACCTGCTCGGCGCCCATCTGCGGGTGACCGGCGCCGCCGGCACCACCGCCCTCGGCGGGCACACCGTGGTGGAGTCCCGGGTCACCGGCCGCCAGCTCACCGCGCTGATCCGCCCGGCCGCACCGCTTTCCGCCGACTGGCGCACCTCCGCGCCCTCACTGGAGGACCTGGTCCTCGCCCACCTGCGCAACCCCGGCGCGCCGGGCCTGACCGAGGAGAGTGCCGCATGACCGCCACCCTGACCGGCACCGCCCCGGCGCCGGCCGCCACGAGCCCGCGCCTGTCCCGCTGGGTGCTGCGCCTGCACCGGCCCGCGCTGTACGGGTGGGCGGGCCTGGTGCTCGTCCTGGCGGCCCTGCTGCTCGCCCTGCGCGGCCCGCTCGCCGACGCCGCCGCCGAGGCCTGGCGGCAGTACAACGCCTGCGCCGGTGAGCGGTGCCACTACGACCAGGCCGCGATCCTGCGCTACAAGGACTACTACAGCTACGCCACCCTCGCGCTGAACGCGCTGCCCCTCCTGGTGGCCGCCTGGGCCGGCGCCGCCCTCACCGGCCGGGAACTGGAGTCCGGCACCGCCCTGCTGTCCTGGACGCAGGGCGCGTCACCGGCGCGCTGGCTGGCGGTCCGGCTGGCCGTGCCGGCCCTCGCCGTCACCGCCGGGACCACGCTGCTGTTCTCGCTGCACCACCTGGCCTGGAACGCGGGCCACGGCCGCATCGACACCGCCAAGCCGTGGTCCGACCGCTGGACCTTCCACGCGGGCGGCCCCAGCATCGTCGCCCTGACCCTCGCCGGGCTCGCCGCCGGCGCCCTCGCCGGGCTGCTGCTGCGCCGTACCCTGCCCGCGCTCCTGGTCGGCACGGTCGTCGCCGCCGGCGTCCGGGGCCTGGCCGAGATCGCGCTGCCGCACCTGTGGCCCGCCGTCACCCGCGTCTCCACGATGGACCAGGGATTCGCCGGCTCCGGCCTCACCGTCGACCAGGGCATGATCACCCGCACCGGCGCCCACGTGCCCGTCCCCCAGTGCGGCTCCGTCGAGGCGTGCCGGAACGCGTACGCCGGTTTCACCGGGCACTGGAACACCTACCACCCCTTCTCCCACTACTGGCCGCTCCAGCTCACCACCGGCGCGCTGGTCCTCGCCATGGCCGGGCTGCTCGTCCTCGGCTGCTTCCTGGCCCTGCGCCGGCTGACCGGACCGGCCACGGCCCAGGCCACCACCGCGGGCAGGACCGCCACCGGAGGAGTCACCGCATGACCCTCTCGCCCGCCACCGCCCACCCGGCCGCCGGCCGCCCGGCCATCGGCCGCACCCTGCTGCGGCTGCACCGCCCGGCCCTGCTCGTGTGGACGGCGTTCGTGGTCGTCGGGGCCGGCGGACTGCTCTGGATCCACTGCTCGGCGGCGCCCCGGGACCGGTCCTGCGTGCCCGGAGGCTGGTGCGTGTACACCGCGTTCACCGACACCGGCAACGTCATGAACCTCCTCGGCCGAGCCCTCTCCTACGCCCCTTGCGCGGTGGCCGCCTGGGCCGGAGCCGCCCTGATCGGCCGCGAACTGGAGTCCGGCACCGCCGCGCTCGCCTGGACCCAGGGCGCCACCCCGGTCCGCTGGCTGACCGCGAAGCTGGCCACGGCCGCGCTGCCCCTGCTCGCCGGCACCGCCGTGCTCGCCCTGGTGTACAACACGGTGTGGTCCGCCGACCAGGACGTCCTGGTCACCCACTGGGCCTGGGACCGCGTCTTCGTCCCGCGCGGCCCGCTGCTGCCCGCGCTCACGCTGTGCGCGCTGGCCACGGGCGCCCTCGCCGGCCTGGCCCTGCGCCGTACGCTCCCCGCGCTCGCCGCCGCCTGCGCCGCCACCCTGGCCGTACGGCTGTACCTGCGCGAGCTGTGGCTGCCACTGCGCGGCCCCCTGCACGGCTTCTGGCCGCTGCACCTGGCCGCCACCGGCATGGCCCTCGCCCTGACCGCGCTCGCCACCACCGCCGCGTACGCGGTGCTGCGCCGCCGGTCCGCCTGAACCCTCCGGCCCGCACCCGGTCCGGTACGCCTCCGCACGGCGCGGACGTACCGGGACCGGGCCTTTCCGCGACCGGGAACCCCTTCGGGCCGCCCCGCGCTATCCCGCACGTCATGTCTCCGTAACCGCTGATTCAGACGGGCTTGCGACGCTCGGCCAATGAAGCCCGCCGTGCCAGAACCTTCGCCGCCCCCCGAGGGGCCCGCGGGGAACGGGGCCGTGACGCTCCCGCCCGCACGTTCCGACGCGCCTGTGTCACCCGCCGCGCGGAAGAATGGGTTCATGAGCCAGTCAGACACCCAGGCGGAAGTCCAGCACCCCCAGCCCTCCGTGGGCTCCCTCGCCGCGCACCGCCAGCACACCGTGGCGGCCGCGGTCTCCGATCTGGAACCCGACATCGACGCGGACCTCGACGCGTACGAGGAGTCACAGGCCGGCGACAGCTTCCTGCCCCAGGGCCGCTTCCTCGACCGGGAACGCAGCTGGCTGGCCTTCAACGAACGCGTCCTGGAACTGGCCGAGGACGCGGCCACCCCCCTGCTGGAGCGCGCCAACTTCCTCGCGATCTTCGCCAGCAACCTCGACGAGTTCTTCATGGTCCGGGTGGCCGGCCTCAAGCGCCGCATCACCACCGGCGTCGCCACCCGCTCCGCCTCCGGCCTCCAGCCGCGCGAGGTCCTGGAGATGATCTGGGCCCGCTCCCGGGAGCTGATGGCCCGGCACGCCGCCTGCTACCACGAGGACATCGCCCCCGCGCTCGCCGAGCAGGGCATCCACCTCGTCCGCTGGAACGAGCTGGCCGAGAAGGAGCAGGCACGGCTCTTCACCCTCTTCCGGCACCAGATCTTCCCCGTCCTCACCCCGCTGGCCGTGGACCCCGCGCACCCCTTCCCGTACATCTCCGGCCTCTCCCTGAACCTGGCCGTCGTCGTACGCAACCCCGTCAGCGGCCACCGGCACTTCGCGCGCGTGAAGGTGCCGCCGCTGCTGTCCCGCTTCCTGGAGAGCAGCCCCGGCCGCTACGTCCCCATCGAGGACGTCATCGCCGCCCACCTGGAAGAGCTGTTCCCGGGCATGGAGGTGCTGGAGCACCACACCTTCCGCCTCACCCGCAACGAGGACCTCGAGGTCGAGGAGGACGACACCGAGAACCTCCTCCAGGCCCTGGAGAAGGAACTCATGCGGCGCCGCTTCGGCCCGCCCGTGCGCCTGGAGGTCGAGGAGTCCATCGACCGCGAGGTGCTCGACCTCCTCGTACGCGAACTGAAGATCTCCGAGGCCGAGGTGTACCCGCTGCCGGGCCCCCTCGACCTCACCGGCCTCTTCCGCATCGCCTCCCTGGACCGGCCGGAGCTGAAGTACCGCAAGTTCGTCGCCGGCACCCACCGCGACCTCGCCGAGGTCGAGTCCGCGTCCGCGCCCGACGTCTTCGCGGCCCTGCGCGCCCGGGACGTGCTCCTGCACCACCCGTACGACAGCTTCTCCACCTCCGTGCAGGCCTTCCTGGAGCAGGCGGCGGCCGACCCGGACGTCCTCGCCATCAAGCAGACCCTGTACCGCACCTCCGGCGACTCCCCCATAGTCGACGCGCTCATCGACGCCGCCGAGTCCGGCAAACAGGTCCTCGTCCTGGTCGAGATCAAGGCCCGCTTCGACGAGCACGCCAACATCAAGTGGGCGCGCAAGCTGGAGGAGGCCGGCTGCCATGTCGTCTACGGCCTGGTCGGCCTGAAGACGCACTGCAAGCTGTCCCTCGTGGTCCGCCAGGAGGGCGACACCCTGCGCCGGTACAGCCACGTCGGCACCGGCAACTACCACCCGAAGACGGCCCGCCTCTACGAGGACCTCGGCCTGCTCACGGCCGACCCCCAGGTCGGCGCGGACCTCTCCGACCTCTTCAACCGGCTGTCCGGCTACTCGCGCCGCGAGACCTACCGCCGCCTCCTCGTCGCCCCCAAGTCCCTGCGCGACGGCCTGATCGCGCGGATCGACAAGGAGGCCCAGCACCACCGGGCCGGCCGGACCGCGTTCGTCCGCATCAAGGTCAACTCGATGGTGGACGAGGCGATCATCGACGCGCTGTACCGGGCGTCCCAGGCGGGCGTACCGGTCGACATCTGGGTCCGCGGCATCTGCGCCGTCCGCCCCGGCGTCGCGGGCCTGTCGGAGAACATCCGGGTCCGCTCCATCCTCGGCCGATTCCTCGAACACTCCCGGGTGTTCGCCTTCGGCAACGGCGGCGACCCCGAGGTGTGGTTCGGCAGCGCCGACATGATGCACCGCAACCTCGACCGCCGGATAGAAGCCCTGGTCCGGGTCGTCGACCCCGGCCACCGGGCGGCCCTGGACCGGATGCTGGACGCCGGCATGTCCGACGCCACGGCCTCCTGGCACCTCGGCCCCGACGGCGAGTGGACCCGGCACGCGACCGACACGGACGGCCAGCCCCTGCGCAACGTCCAGGAGATGCTCATAGACGCCCGGAGGCGCCGGCGTGGCACAGCGACACCCTGACCCGACGGACACCCCGCCCCTCACGGCCACCGGGGACGCCCTCGCGGGCTACCTGCGTGCCCAGGCCACGGAGTTCCTCCGCGCCCTGCGCCTGCACCGGGAGACCGGGGGCCAGAGCGGAAACACCCCCGCCCGGGCACGCGCGGGCGGCGGCGCAGGCGTGGGCCCGAACGGCACGGAGGCGTCCGTCGACGCCGCCCGCGCCCTGCGCCGCTCGGCCCGCCGCATCAGCGCCAGCCTGCACACCTTCCGTCCCCTGCTCGACCCCGACTGGTCCGAGGAGATGCGCCCGGAACTGGCCTGGCTGTCGGGCACGCTGGGCCTGGAGCACGCCTACGAGGCCCGGCTGGAGCGGCTGCTGCTGGCGTTGCAGCGGCTGTCGGGAGCGGTGGTGTTCCCCGGGCGCACGGCGACCCCGGCCGCCGTCGGCCCCTCAGGCCCCGACCGCCCGACGGCGACAGCGGAGCGCAGCACCCTCACGGTCGGCGCGGCCAAGGCGGGCGCCCTGCTCGAACGCCAGCTCACCCTGGCCCGGACCCGGGCCCACTCCACGGCCCTCCAGGCCCTCGGCTCCTCCCGCTTCCACGCCGTCGCGGACAAGGTCGCCCTGCTCGCCAGCGAGGTGCCCCTCGCCCCGGCCGCCCCCACCACCGCCCTGCACACGCTCGCCGCGGCCGCCGAGGAACGCCTCACCGACGCCGTCGCCGCCCTCCCCCTGGTCGCCGCCGGCCACCCCTACAACGCGGAGGCCCTGGTCCACGGTCTGTCCCCGGACCCGTCACCGCACCCCCAGGACGGCCCCTGGCACCAGGTCCGCCTCCTGCTGCGCCTGCACCGGTACGCCCACGAGGTCCTGCACGGCCCCGGCACCGCCGCCCCCGTGGACGTACGCCTGCTGGCCGCGGGCCAGGCCCTCAACCGCCACCGGGACGCCTCGGAGGCGGCAGCCGCGGCGGCCCAGGCCGCCCGCACCCCCCGCATCACCCCGGCCACGGCCTACGCCCTCGGTGTCCTCCACGCCGACCAGCGCCACGAGGTGGAAGCATCCCGCTTCACCTTCCAGCGAACCTGGCAGAAGCACACGGCCGCCACCCCCTGAGCCCCAGGGACACCCGGCGGCACGGGGCCCGTCCTCACCACCGGGCCACCGGGCGAACGCCTCCCGCCGACCGGGGCGGCCCGCACACAGCGGCCCGCCCCGGCACCGGGCCGGGGCGCGGACACCCCGTGGACCGGACGGCCAACCGCGTGCCGGGTCCACTCGCCGTCGGGGCCGAGGTGCCAGGAGGCCGTGGCGTCGGACATGCCGGTGTCCAACATCCGGTCCAGGGCCGCCCGGTGGCGGGGGGCCGCCGACCCACCGGCCGCACGCAACGACACGATCGAACCCCGCCACCGGGCCAGGCCGTCGACACCCCCGTCGAACCGGACAGCCAACCACCTGCCGCAACGCCCGGCACCGAGCGCCACGTGGCAGAGGGCCGCCACACCCACCAGCCGCACGCAACGACACGATCGAACCCCGCCACCGGGCCAGGCCGTCGACGCCCCCGTCGACCGGACAGCCAACCACCTGCCGCAACGCCCGGCGCCGGGCGCCGGCCATCGCGTGGCCGGGGCCTGTCAGGCGGGCCGGCTGTGCGCGACGGTGGGGGCGAGTCCGGTCACCGGGCCGCCGGGGGCCGGGGGCCCGCCAGGCTCACCGGCCCGCGCGCGGTGACGGGGGCGGACGCGTCACCGGAGCGTCGTGTGGCTCTCCGCGTCCGTGCGGGCCTGGCTGCGGGCTCGGCGGGCGGGGCCGCGCCAGCCGCAGCTGCATCTGGCCACGCAGAAACGGCCCTGCTCGGCCGTCGTCGTGAGGTGTTCCTGCCCGGGCCGGGCACGCTCCGGCCCGTCCTGCTGCGCCGCGGTGACTGCCACGCCGACAACGGTACCCAGCCGACGGCGAAGCCACCCCCGCGCGTCCCCGGGGTTCGCGCGCCTGCGCCCGGGCGCCCGGCGCTGCGCGTGACGGCGTTCCCCAGCCGTCGTTATCCGGACGACAGGGCGACCCGTGACGGACACTCCGGCTGGGGGTAGGCAGGCGATGGATCGGCGGCAGGACAGACGCGCGGGCAGGACGGTCGTCGCGGTGGGCATCCTCCTCGGCCTCGGGACGGGCGCCACCGGCTGTGCGGGCAGCGGGGCCGCCGCCGAGGACGTCAAGGGCGGCGGCGATCCGGTCGCCGTCCTGCACCGGGCGGCCGACGCGCTGCGCGACGCGGGCAGTTCCAAGGCCGGCACCTCGATGGAGATGGCGACGGGCGGCACCCGGGTCACCATCCGCGGCCGGGGTGTCTACGACTACCGGCGCCGCCTGGGCCGGCTCACCGTCATGCTGCCCGAGGACCCCGCGGGCACCTCCGAGCACCGCCCCATCACCGAACTCCTCGCCCCCGGCGCGCTGTTCATGAAGAACCGGGGCGCGGGCGTGCCCGCCGACAAGTGGGTGCGGGTGGACAGCGCGACGCTGTCCGACGGCAACCTGGTCACCGGCGGCGCGACCGACCCGTACGCGGCGGCCGAGGTGCTGCGCGGGACGCGGCAGGCGGTCTTCGTCGGCCGGACCCGGGTCGGCGGGACGGCGGTGCGGCACTACCGGGGCATCGCCGACCTGGCCCGGGCGGCCCGGTCCGCCTCCGCGGGCAACGCCGCGTCCCTGGCCGCGGCGGCGAAGGGCTTCGCCACGGCCGCGGTGCCGTTCGACGTCTACCTGGACGACCAGGGCCGTATCCGCAAGCTCCGGCAGCGCTTCAGCTTCGTCAACGGCCGCCGGAAGGCCACCGTGGCGGTCGCCTCGACCCTGCTGCTGTACGACTTCGGCGTCCCCGCCGAGGTGCGGCTGCCGGCGCCGGCGGACATCTACGCCGGCCGGGTCGCCGAGCGCACCACCAGCGGCGGGGTCGGAAACCGGCCGGCGCACTAGTCCGGGACACCACCCGGTAAGTAGCCCGTCCGTGCCATGCGCGGTGTGTGGGCCGCTGCCTACCCTAGGAAGTCGGTGACGGCGGGGAAGAGGTGAGGCGGGTGGCTCCGGTCGGTGGTACGGCGGTACAGGACCACGTGGCTCTCGCCGAGATCGAACTGTGCGGAGAGCTGATCATCGCGGCGTCGGCGGCCGAGGACCGGCTCAGCCTGGAGAGCATCGACGAGGTGCTGCGGGTGGCGAAGGAGCGGGATCCGGCCTGACGCCCGCCCCGACCGGGACCGGCACCGGGCAGCTCAGGTGCGCAGCAGGCGGCCGATCGCCTTCGTCGCCTCGTCCACCTTCGCGTCGATCTCGTCACCACCCTTGACGGCCGCGTCGGCGACGCAGTGCCGCAGGTGCTCCTCCAGCAGCTGGAGCGCGAAGGACTGGAGGGCCTTGGTGGAGGCGGAGACCTGGGTGAGTATGTCGATGCAGTAGGTGTCCTCCTCGACCATCCGCTGGAGACCGCGGATCTGGCCCTCGATGCGGCGCAGCCGCTTGAGGTGCTCGTCCTTCTGCTGGTGGTAGCCGTGCGTGGCGCCGGCCTCGGTCGTCGTCATCGCTGGCCTCCGTCTCGGAACGAGCTGCGGACAAAAGGGATACATACCCCCTGTGGGTATATGGTAACGAACTTTCCGGGGTAGAGGGCCGTTGGTACGCCCCCGTGCTGATCACCGAGGTTCATGGGCGACACTGGGGGACGGCCCATTAGCCGTGGCCGGATGATGCGCCTAGCATCAGCCTGACCGAAACCGAAGCACCCCGAGGACCCCACGTGCGCTTTCGTCTGACCCCCAGGGAGACGAGCTTCTACGACATGTTCGCCGCGTCCGCGGACAACATCGTCACAGGCTCGAAGCTCCTGATGGAACTGCTCGGGGCGGACTCCTCCGCCCGGGCCGAGATCGCAGAGCGTATGCGGGCCGCGGAACACGCCGGTGACGACGCCACGCACGCGATCTTCCACCAGCTGAACTCCTCCTTCATCACGCCCTTCGACCGCGAGGACATCTACAACCTCGCGTCGTCCCTCGACGACATCATGGACTTCATGGAGGAGGCCGTCGACCTGGTCGTCCTCTACAACGTCGAGGAACTGCCCAAGGGCGTCGAGCAGCAGATCGAGGTCCTGGCCCGGGCGGCCGAGCTGACGGCCGAGGCCATGCCGAACCTGCGGACCATGGACAACCTCACCGAGTACTGGATCGAGGTCAACCGGCTGGAGAACCAGGCGGACCAGATCCACCGCAAGCTGCTCGCCCAGCTCTTCAACGGCAAGTACGACGCGATCGAGGTGCTGAAGCTCAAGCAGATCGTCGACGTCCTGGAAGAGGCGGCGGACGCGTTCGAGCACGTGGCGAACACGGTGGAGACCATCGCCGTCAAGGAGTCCTGAGGCGTCGATGGACACCTTCGCCCTGATCGTGACCATCGCGGTCGCGCTCTTCTTCACGTACACCAACGGTTTTCACGACTCCGCGAACGCGATCGCCACCTCGGTGTCGACGCGGGCGCTGACCCCGCGGGCGGCCCTCGCCATGGCGGCCGTGATGAACCTCGCCGGCGCCTTCCTCGGTTCCGGGGTCGCCAAGACGGTCAGCGAGGGCCTGATCGAGACACCCCAGGGCTCGAAGGGACTGGGCATCCTCTTCGCCGCGCTGATCGGCGCGATCGTCTGGAACCTGGTCACCTGGTACTTCGGGCTGCCCTCCTCCTCGTCCCACGCGCTGTTCGGCGGCATGGTGGGCGCGGCGCTGGCGGGCGGCACGGACGTGCTCTGGAGCGGCGTCCTCGACAAGGTCATCATTCCGATGTTCCTGTCGCCGGTCGTGGGTCTGGTCGTCGGCTACCTGATGATGACCGCGATCATGTGGTTGTTCCGGCGGTCCAACCCGCACAAGGCCAAGCGGGGCTTCCGCATCGCGCAGACCGTCTCGGCGGCCGGCATGGCGCTCGGCCACGGCCTCCAGGACGCCCAGAAGACCATGGGTGTCGTGGTGCTGGCCCTGGTGATCTCCGGCAACGCGACGTTCGACGACCCGATCCCGGTCTGGGTGAAGCTCGTCTGCGCGATGATGCTCTCGCTCGGCACCTACGCCGGCGGCTGGCGGATCATGCGCACCCTGGGCCGCAAGATCATCGAGCTGGACCCGCCGCAGGGCTTCGCCGCGGAGACGACGGGCGCGTCGATCATGTTCACGACCGCCTTCCTCTTCAAGGCGCCGATCTCCACGACCCACGTCATCACCTCGGCGATCATGGGCGTGGGCGCGACCAAGCGCGTCAACGCCGTCCGCTGGGGCGTGGCGAAGAACATCGTCCTCGGCTGGTTCATCACGATGCCGGCCGCCGCGCTGGTCGCCGCCGCGGCCTTCGGGATCGTCGACCTCGTGGCGCTCTGACGGACAACGCGTCGGGCCCGCCCCCGGGATTCCGGGGGCGGGCCCTTCCGCATCCTCGCGGTGGCACCGCCATGCAGCACCGCGAGGTGTTCCGGGGTCAGCCGAAGCGGCCCGAGATGTAGTCCTCGGTGGCCTGGACGGACGGGTTGGAGAAGATCCGCTCGGTGTCGTCGATCTCGATCAGCCGGCCGGGCTGGCCGACCGCCGACAGGTTGAAGAACGCCGTGCGGTCCGAGACCCGGGCCGCCTGCTGCATGTTGTGCGTCACGATGACGATCGTGAAGCGCTCCTTCAGCTCACAGATCAGGTCCTCGATGGCGAGCGTGGAGATCGGGTCCAGCGCCGAGCAGGGCTCGTCCATCAGCAGGACGTCCGGCGCGACCGCGATCGCGCGGGCGATGCACAGGCGCTGCTGCTGGCCGCCGGACAGGCCGGAGCCCGGCTTGTTCAGACGGTCCTTGACCTCGTTCCAGAGGTTCGCGCCCTTGAGCGACTTCTCGACGACGTCGTTCAGCTCGCTCTTCTTGTAGCTGCCGTTCAGCCGCAGGCCCGCCGCCACGTTGTCGAAGATCGACATGGTGGGGAACGGGTTCGGGCGCTGGAAGACCATGCCCACCTCGCGGCGGACGGACACCGGGTCGATCCCGGTGCCGTACAGGTCCTCGTCGTCGAGCAGCACCTTGCCCTCGACACGGCCACCCGGGGTGACCTCGTGCATCCGGTTCAGCGTGCGCAGGAACGTCGACTTGCCGCAGCCGGAGGGGCCGATGAACGCCGTCACCGAGCGCGGCTCGACGGTCATCGAGATGTCTTCGATCGCCTTGTGTGAGCCGTAGTAGGCGGTGAGTCCGCTCACGTCGATTCGCTTGGCCATTACTACTTCACTTCCAGTCAGTCGCACTGGCGGGCCCCGGTCGGCGGCCGGCCACGCGGCGGTAGCCGCGGATTGTCAGCGCGGGGCCTTCCAGCGGGCGATACCGCGGGCCACCAGGTTGAGGATCATCACGAAGGCGATCAGCGTGAGGGACGCCGCCCACGCGCGGTCGTACGCCGCGTTGGCGCCCGCGCTCTGCGCGTACTGCTGGTAGATGTACAGCGGCAGCGACGCCTGGGCGCCCTCGAACGGGTTGTTGTTGATGAACGGGTTGCCGAAGACGAGCAGCAGGACCGGCGCCGTCTCGCCCGCGATACGGGCGATGGCGAGCATGATGCCGGTGGTGATGCCGCCGATGGACGTCGGCAGGACCACCTTCAGGATGGTCCGCCACTTCGGCACGCCGAGCGCCAGGGATGCCTCGCGCAGCTCGTTCGGGACGAGCTTGAGCATCTCCTCGGTGGAGCGGACGACGACCGGCATCATCAGGATGGCCAGGGCCAGCGAACCGGCGAAGCCGAACGGCTGCATCTTGAAGATGAGCATCAGGCTGAGGATGAACAGGCCCGCGACGATCGACGGGATGCCCGTCATGACGTCGACGAAGAAGGTCACCGCCTGCGAGAGGCGGCCCCGCCCGTACTCCACCAGGTAGATCGCGGTGAGCACGCCGACCGGGGCGCCGATGACGGTGGCGAGGCCGACCTGCTCCAGGCTGCCGATGATGGCGTGGTAGATGCCGCCGCCGGCCTCGGAGTCGGCGACGACGCCCATGGAGTGGCTGAGGAAGTAGAAGTCGAGGACCTTCGTGCCGCGGGAGACGGTCGTCCAGACCAGGGAGACCAGCGGGACGACGGCGATCAGGAAGGCGACCCAGACGAGGGCGGTGGCGATTCGGTCCTTGGCCTGCCGGCGGCCCTCGACCCGGGTGGCGATGCCGTAGGTGCCGAGGATGAAGAGGATCGCGGCGATCAGGCCCCACTGGACCTTGCTGTGCAGGCCGCCGGCCAGGCCGATGACGACCGCGAGGACGATCGAACCGGCGGCGATGGCCCACGGGGACCACTTCGGCAGGCGGGCGCCGCGCAGCGAGCCGGGGCGCTTGTCGGTGACGGCTGCGGTGCTCATGCGTTGGCCCCCGAGTACTCCTTGCGGCGGGCGATGATCGCGCGGGCCGCGCCGTTGACCACCAGGGTGATGACGAACAGGACGAGACCGGAGGCGATCAGCGCGTCGCGGCCCTGCTCGGTGGCCTCACCGAACTTGCTGGCGATGTTCTGGGCGAAGGTGCCGCCGCCCGGGTCGAGCAGGCTGAGATGGATGTCGTAGTCCGGGGAGAGCACGGTGGCGACGGCCATCGTCTCGCCGAGGGCGCGGCCGAGGCCGAGCATCGACGCGGAGATCACACCGGAGCGGCCGAAGGGCAGGACGGACATGCGGACGACCTCCCAGCGGGTGGCGCCGAGGGCCAGCGCGGCCTCCTCGTGCATCCGCGGGACCTGCCGGAAGACCTCACGGCTGACGTTGGTGATGATCGGCAGGATCATGATCGCCAGCAGGATGCCGACGGTGAGCATCGCGCGGGGCGCCCCGCCGTCCCAGGCGAACAGGCCCGTCCAGCCGAGGTAGGTGTCCAGCCAGGCGTACAGGCCCTGCATGTGCGGGACGAG
The DNA here is from genome assembly GCF_040613095.1 of Streptomyces sp. NPDC006309. Lineage (NCBI taxonomy): Bacteria > Bacillati > Actinomycetota > Actinomycetes > Kitasatosporales > Streptomycetaceae > Streptomyces > Streptomyces sp. NPDC006309. Next base: position 466,966 of record NZ_JBEXRO010000003.1, read on the forward strand.
GACGAGGGCACCCCACAGGCCGTAGACGATGGACGGTACGGCGGCGAGCAGGTCGATCACGTAGGCGATGAGACCGCTCAGCCGGCGCGGGGCGTAGTGGGTGAGGAACAGCGCGATCGCGACGGCGATCGGGACCGCGATGGCCATGGCGACGATCGAGGAGACGACCGTGCCGAAGGCCAGCACCGCGATGCCGAACACCGGCGGGGTGAGGTTGGTGTTCCACTCGAAGGTGGTGAGGAAGTTCCCGTGGTCCTTGCTGATCGCGAGGGAGGCGCGGTAGGTGAGGAACACCGCGATCGCGCCCATCACCACGAGCAGCAGGATGCCGGAGCCGCGGGTCAGGCCCAGGAAGATCCGGTCACCGGGGCGGGTCGCGCCCCGGGACACGCGCTTCTGCTCCGTCACCGGTGGCTGAGGGCTTGGAGGGGGAACGTCGGTCGTCGTCGATATGTCCATCGGGTTCTCCGGTCTGCGGAGCCGCGCCCCCACCTGGGGCCGCGGCTCGTGGCGGCGGTGCACCGGACGGTGCGACCCCGGACCTGGGTGGTCCCGGGCCGCACTCTCGGATCAGGTCAGCTCAGGCCCTCGATGGTGGAGCGGACCTTGGTGATGATCTCGTCGGGGATCGGGGCGTAGTCGTTCTGCGCCAGCACCTTCTGGCCGTCCTCGCCGGCGATGTAGCGCAGGAACGCCTTGGTGGCGGGCAGGGTGTCGGCCTTGTTGCCCTTGTCGCAGACGATCTCGTAGGTGACCAGGGTGATCGGGTAGGCGCCGTCGGCCTTGGTCTTGTAGTCCAGCTGGAGCGACAGGTCCTTGCCGGTGCCCACGACCTTGGCGGCCGCGATGTCGGCGGTGGCGGAATCGGTCGACGGCTTCACCGGGGACTTGGCGCCGGTGGCGATGGAGACCGTGGAGATGTCCTTGGCGTAGGACAGCTCGAAGTAGCCGATCGCGCCGGAGTTCTGCTTGACGCCCTGGGCCACACCGGCCGAACCGGAGGCCGCCTGGCCGCCCTTGGCCTGCCAGGCCTTGCCGCCGGAGTACTTCCAGTTGTCCGGGGTGGTGGCGATCAGGTACTTGGTGAAGTTGTCCGTGGTGCCGGAGTCCTCGGAGCGGTGGAACGCCTGGATCTTCAGGTCGGGCAGCTTCGCGCCGGGGTTCAGCTGCTTGATCGCCGCGTCGTTCCAGTTGGTGATCTTGCTGTCGAAGATCTTGGCGAGGGTCGGGGCGTCCAGGACCAGGTTGTCGACACCCGGGACGTTGTAGCCGAGGGCGATCGGGCCGCCGACCATCGGCAGGTCGATGCCCTGGCCGCCGGAGCAGACCTTCTTGGAGGCGGTGACCTCTTCGGGCTTCAGCGCGGAGTCCGAACCGGCGAACGCGATCTGGCCCTGGTTGAAGGAGGTGACACCGGCACCCGAGCCGGCGCCCTTGTAGTTGATCTGCACGTGACAGGCCTGGGAGAAGGCCTTGACCCAGGCGTCGATCGCGTTCTTCTGCGCGGAGGAGCCGTCCGCGAGCAGCTGACCCTTGGCGTCGTCGCACTTGACCGAGCCGGCGCCGGCCGACGCGGAGGTGTTGCCCGACGCCTTGCCGCCGCCGCCGTTGTCGTCCGAGCCGCACGCCGTCAGGGCCAGGGCGCCGGAGACAGCGACAGCACCGAGAGAGAGGGCGCGCAGCCGGTTCTTGCGCTGAAGCTTCACTTCTGGTGGTTCCTTCCAGGAGCCGCCGCTGTCGGGCGGCGCGCGAGGGTCGAAAAGGTGCATGAATGCGTTGAGCGCGTTCATGCCCGCACTCAGCACCCGGTACGGCCGAAACTAGGCAGAACAGGTGAAGCCACCAATGGCCGGAAGTGAACGAGGAGTGAACCCCTGCCGTCGGCCCGGTGAGGTCACGGAATGCTCACGGGGAGAGCACGTGGAGGTTCCGACGGCCGGAGCACGCGGACGTATATTCGATGCTCTTCATCCGGACGGGGGAACCCCCCGACGCGGGGCGCCGTCTCGTTCCCCGAGAGCCGACGAAAGGCGACGGACATGGAACGGCGTACGTTCATCTCGGGTGGCACGGCCGCACTGGCGACGACCGCACTGACCGCGTGCGGTGCGGGCGGAGGCGGTTCCGCCCCGGCCGCGGCGCACCCGGGCACACCGTCACCGGCGGGTTCGTCCTCGCTGACGGCCCTGAGGACCACCAGCGCGAGCGCCGCCGCGAACTGGGCCGCCCTCGCCCGCGACCTCGACGGCACCCTGGTACGGCCCGGTGACGCCTCCTGGAAGACGGCCCACCAGCTGTACAACACCCGCTTCGACGGTCTCAGGCCGGCCGCGGTGGCCTACGTCGAGCACCCCGCCGACATCCGTACGACCCTGGCCTACGCCCGCGCGCACCGCATCAAGGTGTCGATACGCAACGGCGGCCACTCCTACGCCGGCTACTCCTCCGGCGACAACCGGCTCATCCTCGACGTCTCCCGGCTCAACCGCGTCCGGGCCGGCGGCGGCCAGGCCGTCGTGGGCGCCGGCGCCAAGCTGATCGACGTCTACCGCGGGCTCGCCGCGAAGGGCGTCACCCTGCCCGCCGGCTCCTGCCCCACCGTCGGCATCTCCGGCCTGGTGCTCGGCGGCGGCCACGGAGTCGCCTCCCGCGCCTACGGCCTCACCTGCGACAACCTCACCCAGGCCACCCTGATCACCGCGGACGGCACCCAGGTCACCACGGACGCCACCCACCACCCCGACCTGTTCTGGGCGCTGCGCGGCGCCGGCAACGGCAACTTCGGCGTCGTCACCGAGCTGCACTTCCGGACGCACCCGGCACCGCAGGCCGTGACCGCCTACCTGACCTGGCCCTGGGCCAAGGCCGCCCAGGTGCTCAAGGCCTGGCAGGAGTGGGGCCCGAGCCAGCCCGACGAGATCTGGTCCTCCCTGCACCTGTCGTGCTCCCCCGGCCGCACCCCGAGCGTCTCGGTCTCCTGCTTCTCCCTCGGCACCTACGGCGAACTCCAGAACGCCGTGGACCACCTGGCCCACCGGGCCGGCGCCGACGCCGCCTCCGTCACCCTGCGCCGCCGCGGCTACGAGGAGGCGATGGAGATCTACGCCGGCTGCTCCTCCTTCGCCGCCGACGCCCAGTGCCACCTGCCAGGCTCCACCCCGGGCCGCTCCCCGCAGGGCAGGCTCGGCCGGGAGACGTACGCGGCCCGCTCCGACTTCTTCGACCGCTCGCTGTCCGCGGCCGGCATCCAGACCGTGCTCAAGCAGACCGCCGCCGTGCGGGGCGGCGCGGGCAGCATCGCGTTCACCGCGCTCGGCGGCGCCGTCAACCGGGTCTCGCCGACCGCCACCGCTTTCGTGCACCGCCGCTCCCGGATGCTGGCCCAGTACATAGTCTCCTGGGGCGCGGGGGCCACCGGCGGCACCGCCCGGTCCTGGCTCACGTCGGCCCACACCGCGATGAAGCCGTACGCCTCGGGCGCCGCCTACCAGAACTACACCGACCCGACGCTGAAGGACTGGAAGACGGCGTACTACGGGGACGCGGCCACCCGTCTGGCCAAGGTCAAGAAGCAGTACGACCCCCAGCGCTTCTTCTCCTACACGCAGGGGCTGTAGCACCCGCCGGTGTCATCCCCCGGCGGGGGACACCGCCGGGCCCGGCTCACGCGGCCAGGTCCCGTTCCTCGGAGTCCGCCGGCCGGTGGGCGCCGGCGAGGACCGGGACGCCCGGCGCCGAGCGCCGCCGCACCAGCCCGCCCGCCCACGGCGAGCGCTCCACGGCCCGCATCAGCGGGGTCAGCAGGGCCATGGCCGGCGGGGACAGGAGCAGGACGACCGCCGTACCGAGCGCGAAACCGCCGACGACGTCCGTCGGGTAGTGCACGCCCATGTAGACCCGGCAGAAGCCCTCCAGCAGGGCCAGGCCGATGCCCACGAGGCCGAAGCGCCGGTGGGCGACGAACAGACCGACCCCGAGCGCCATCGTGATCGTCGCGTGGTCGCTGACGAAGGAGAAGTCGTTCTTCCCGGCGACCAGGACGTCCAGGCCCTCGTGGTCCAGGAAGGGGCGGGGGCGCTGCACGAAACCCCGTATCGGGACGTTCACCAGCACCGCCAGGCCGGCCGCCAGCGGCGCCCACAGCAGCGCGGCCACCGAGGGCGCCGCCTCCTCACCGCCTCGGCGCCGCACCGACCACCAGCAGCCCAGGATCAGCAGCACCATGGCCACCAGCAGGCCGTACTCGCCGACGAACGCCATGACCCGGTCCCACCAGTGCGGCGCGTCCTTGGCCAGGCCATTGATGTCGTAGAGCAGGTCGACGTCGGGGTTCGATCCGGAATCGGCGAGTACAGCCATGGTGCTGCGGCCCCTTCGTCGTTCGTCCGGACGCACCGGGTGTGCGTCGCTCCTGCCCCCTGTGGTACGTAGATCCGCTTCCGCTGCACTGCCGCACTGACGTCCGCTCGGCTACGTCAACAGGAACGCACAGCCACCATTCATACGTTCCACTCTCCACCGAATGATCACGCAGACGTTATCGAAGAGAGACTCATCGCCGCAGCTCAGGGGGTGGGTTCACACACGGTTCACACCCTCGTGGGGAGTGCTTTTGCGCCATCTTCGGTGACCCTGGTCGCCCCGAAGTAGTCCGGGGTGTCGACGGGGTCGAACCGGATCACGGCACCCGTGCGGGGCGCGTCGATCATGTACCCGCCGCCGACGTAGATACCCACGTGCCGGATGGCCCGGGAGTCGGTCAGATTGTCCGAGAAGAACACGAGGTCACCGGGGAGCAGCTGGTCCCGCGAGGGGTGCGGGCCGGCGTTGTACTGGTCGTTGGCGACCCGGGGCAGGGTGATGCCGACCTTCTCGTACGCGGCCTTCGTCAGACCCGAGCAGTCGAAGCGTCCGCCCTGGTCGGCGGTGCCGTTGCCGCCCCACAGATAGGGCGTGCCGAGCCTGCTCTGCGCGAAGGCGATGGCGCCCGCCGCCGCCCGGGTCGGGTCCAGCCGGCTGACCGGCGCGGCGAAGCTCTCCTCCAGGCTGCGGATGCGCTGGACGTAGTTCCGCGTCTCGCTGATGGCCGGGACCCCGCGCGCCCTTATGACGCGGTATGCGCCCGCGTTGTAGGCGGCGAGCATGTTGTCGGAGACGTTGCCGGGGACGTCCTTGACGTACTTGGCGAGTTCGCAGTCGTACGACGCGGCCGACGGAATCGCGTCATTCGGGTCCCAGATGTCCCGCCTGCCGTCGCCGTTGCCGTCGATCCCGTGGGTCGCCCACGTGCTCGGGATGAACTGGGCGATGCCGCGGGCGTCGGCCGGGCTGACCACCGTCGGGTTCCACCCGCTCTCCTGGTACAGCTGGGCGGCGAGCAGCGCCGGACTGAGCGCCGGGCACAGGTTGCCCCACTGCTGCACGAGCGACTTGTAGGCGGCCGGCACGGCGCCCTTGGCCAGCCCCCGGGCACCCGAGGTCGCCCCGTTGACCAGGTTCCCGGCCACGATGTACACCCCGACGACGAGCAGCATGACGAAGCCCATGCCGAGCGCGACGGCCGCCCCACCGAACACCCATACCTTCCGCACGGTTCAACTTTCCCCCATGCGGACCCCGTTCAAGGCCATTTGGACGCGAAGTGGCGCCATTTCACAGTTGAACCGCCCGGACTGACGCCTTCTCAGGACGCGGAGGCCGCGTCCCGGTACAGCTCGGCCGCCTCGCCGCCCAGCACCACGCTGTAGGAGACGTCGGCCGTGTCCCCGCCCTGCTCATGGCCGCCGATGACACCGACGACCTGGCCGTCACCGTTGACCCAGGGGCTGCCGCTGGTGCCGCCGGTGAAGTCCGGGCACGTGATGCGCTGCTGCGTAGTGCTGTGCGATGCCGGCCTGTCGGTGCAGCTGATGGGCGCCTCGCGGGAGTCCGGATAGCCGGTGACGGTCACGGCGGTGGCACCGGTGGCCACCCCGGCCGCGAACCGGTTGGCCCCGACGACGTCCTCGAGCCGCTCACCGTCACGCTCGGCGACGGCGGCGAAGGCCACGTCACTGTCCTCGTCCTGGCCGCCGGTCCACCCATCGGGCAGGAACCGCCGCGTCACCTTCCACACCCCGAACGGCGTCCGGCCGTCCCGGTAGCCCGGCGCGAACACCAGGTCGCCGTCGTCGCCGTCCACGCAGTGCGCGGCGGTGACGACGAGGTCACCGCGCGGGCTGTGCACCACCGAGGCGGTGCAGAAGTGACCGCCGGACGGCCTGCCCGCCCGGTCCGCGCCGAACAGCGCCCCGACCCGCGCGCTCTGGCGGGTCGGGACCGCGTCGGCCGTGACCTCCAGCGGCCCCCGCCCGTCGTCGGCGGCGGCCACCGACGCCGAGGTCAGCGCCAGCAGCACCACCGCGCCGAGCAGCGCGGGCCGGGAGGTGACCGACATGCGTGAGATGCGTGAGATGCGCTTCATCAAGCCCCACTCTGTCCCACGAAGCTGAGAAACCTGCTCCGACATCACTGAGATTCTCCTGTGAACACCAGGTGCCCCGCCACCGCAGACACCAAAACCCAAGGGCCACCAGGCCCCAGCACCCACCCGCCGGCCACCTCATCGAACATACGGCCGAGCCCGACAACCACCCCCGACAACCACCCCCGGCCGCCACCCCACGAGGACCGCGCCGGCCGGGTCCGCCGAGCCACCGACCCCACCACCCGTGAGAACATCGGCACGGAACCTCCCCCCGACCGGCCGTCAGAAACCGCGCCACGAACCGCAACCGGCCGTGAAGGGAGTCAACGACCGAACCACGCACCAGGTTCCGCTCCGACCTCATTGCCCGGGGTGACCTGCCGTGATACACAGAGTGACCGTGCGGACCGTTCGCACGAAACCCGCCAGCCAATGACGCCAAGTCGACATACGTAGGCGACGTTGTCGGCGACAATGAGGCCTGACCTCTGCACACCGCAGAGGCACACGCGGAACTACCCACCAGGGGCGGTGACTTACATGCTCTTTGCGGCCGACAAGGGAGACATCAACACCATCATCGGCGGTATCGCTCCGGACTGGGGCCCCTTCGGCAGCCTGGGCAACGAGGCCAAGGTGATGATCGAGGTGGTCATGGCCGTGGCCATCCTCCTCTGCCTCGGCCTCGCGGTATGGGGCGCGGCGAAGCAGCGCATCGGCGCCACGGCCCTGCGGGACACCTTCAGCGCGGAACAGGGCAAAGGCCTGATCATCGCCGGCCTCACCGGAGTCTTCATCATCGGCTCCCTCGGCACCCTGTTCACCATCGTGTACGGCATGGCGGTGTAGCCCCTCCCCTCCCGGGCACGCCCGGCCACGGCTGTCCCCTCCACCCCACCCACCCGTCGTGCCCACCGGCTGAGGTTGCGTCTCCCTGATGTCGAGTCACCACACCGCGCCCGCGCGGGAACCAGCACGGCTACCGTCGTATGTCTACGAGGTGGAGGGGGCGTACGCGGCATGAATCCCGGAGACGAACAGGGCTACACCGACTACGGCGACACGGGCCACACCCGCACCCGCCTACCGGAGAACGACCCCTACGGCGGCGCCCCCCGCCGCCCCCACCGCTCCTCCTCCAAGAGCCTGGTCACGGTGGTCGGCGTGGTGGTCCTCCTGATCGCGGCCATCGCCTTCGCGAACAGGGGCGACGACACGACCAAGGACACCGCCACCACCAAGGGCTCCCGCCCCCAGACCTCCTCGACAGCCCCCTCAGGCACCCACCCCGTCGGCACCAAGACCACAGGCATCCCCTCAAACTTCCCCCGCACGGAACAGGGGGCGCAGAGTGCGGCGGCGAACTACTCGGTCGTGCTCGTCTCTGCCGACATCCTCAAGCCGATGCGACGAAGCGCGATTGTCAGTCAGGTGTTTGCAGCGGACCAGCAAGCCGCCTTGATCAGCAAGTTCAACAAGGCTTACAGCAAGGAATTCCTGACCAACCTGGGCCTTGACGCCAACGGCAATGCGCCTGCCGGACACACGTATGTCTCACGTACGGCACCGATCGGCACTAAGACGATTAGCTATTCCGGCACCGCTGCCACTGTCGAGGTGTGGTGCACCGGTGTGTTCGGTACCGCCGGCGCCGATTCGACCAGCCCTGTCACCAGCGACTGGTTCACCATGACTCTTGAGCTGAGTTGGTCGGGTGATGACTGGAAGGTCAGCAGCTTCTCCCAGAAGGACGGCCCGGCGCCGGTCCCTGGTGACGACAAAGCGTCCAACGCTGATCAGATGGCCAAAGCAGTCGAGGAGTACGGAGGCTTCACTTATGCCCGGTAGCCCGCGCCGCGTACTCAAAGTCGCCACCGCCGTCAGTGTCGTCCAGGGTGCTCTCTTCCTGGTGGCCGGACGAGCTGTAGCCGCCCCTACTCCCACCCCGTCCTACTCATCCTCCGACAAGTGCGACCTCATCGTCGGACCCGCCAAGCAGTACTGCGAAAAGGGCGGCGGCAGCTCTAAAGGCTCCTCCGGTATCACCAACAACCCCCTAACCGACACCCTCGACCCCCTTTCCTCTCTCGCGAAGGGCTGTGCCGACGCCGCCGCGTGGACCATCGGCAAGCTCAGCAAGGCCGTGAAGGAAACCGCAAACGTAGACTTCACCAACGCGAAGTTCCTTCAGCAGTACGCCGTCGTCTTCGCCGCCTCCACGATCCTCACCCTCCTCCTGTGGCTCCTGGCCGTGGCCAAGCGGGCCGTCCGCGGTGTGCCGCTCACCACCGCCATCTCGGAGGCCATCGGGTTCCTGTGGCTGACGGTGCTCGCCTCCGCCTTCACGCCCCTGATCCTGTACACGGTCGTGTCGGCGACGGACGGCGTGACGGACGTCCTCGCCAAGGCCACCGGCGACCAGACCGACACGTTCTTCGGCACCTTCTCCGGCGCCCTGAACAAGGGCACCGACATCGGCGGCGGCCCCATCATGCTGATCGTGGTCTCCCTGGTCAGCATCCTCGCCGCCGGCATCCTCTGGCTGGAGCTGGTCATCCGCGCCGCCCTGCTCTACGTCGGCGCCCTCCTCGGCACCGTCGTCTACGCCGGACTGGTCGACAAGAACCTGTGGGGCCACGTACGCCGCTGGGCCGGCATCATGATCGCCGTCATCCTCGTGAAACCGGTCATCGTAATCGTGCTCGGCCTCGCCGGAGCCCTCTCCGGCGCCGACGGCCCCGACGCCTTCTCCGCCGTCGTCTCCGGCCTCGCCATCATCCTGCTCGCCATCTTCGCCAGCGCGATGATCTACCGTTTCGTCCCCGGCTTCGGCGACGAGATCGCCGGCTCCCGCAGCAACCGCATCATGCAGGGCGCCGAGGGCAAGGCCGCCGCCGTCATCAGCTCGCCCGCCACCCTCGTCGCCCAGGGCATCAAGACCCACAGCACCCGCGCCGACAACAACGGCGGCGGAGGCCAGTCCGGCGGCGCCCCCCGCCCGGCCAACCCCCTCGCCGGCGGTGTCGCCGCCCACAGCAGCCGTACCCCGACCGGGAGCTCCGGCGGAGCCGTCCCCTCCGCCGCCCCCGCGCCCCGCGCGGCCAGCCCGGTCAACACCCCGCACGCCGGCAACACCCGCAACAACCGCTCGGGAGGTGAAGGGCGTTGACGACCGAGTCCCATCTGTCCCATCCGATCACGCCCCGCCGTACGTATCTGATCGGCCGCGCCCGGCCCAACGCGATCGTCGGCCGGAACCGCGAGTCCGGCGAGATCGCGCTGATCGTCATCGGCGCGTTCCTCGGCATGATGTGCGGCCTCCTCGTCCCGGTGCTGCCCCTGCGCATCGTGCTGCTGACCGGCTTCCCGCTGCTCGCGCTCGCCGCGGTCTACGTGCCGTACAAGCGCCGCACCTTCTACAAGTGGTTCGAGATCAACCGCAGCTACAAACGGACCGTCAAGCGGAACGCCCACTACCGCTCGACCGTCATGGAGGCCGGCACCGGCCTCGACGGACGCGAGGTCGAGATCGGGCCTCCCCCCGGCATCGGGCGCATCAACTGGCTCGCCGCCCCCTTCGGGCCCGACGAGATCGCCGTACTGCTGCACGCCGACCGCAAGACGGTCACGGCCGCCATCGAGATCGAGGGCCCGGGCGTCGGCCTGCGCGACTCCGAGGACCAGGAGGCCCTCGTCGACCGCTTCGGCACGCTGCTCAAGCACGTCGCCAACGGGGACGGCTTCGTCACCCGGATCCAGATGCTCGCCCGGACCCTGCCCGCCGACCCGGACGCGCACGCCAAGGACGTCACCCTGCGCGGCGACGACCGCTCCCCGGACTGGCTCCAGCGCTCCTACGACCAGTTGCAGTCCATGGTGTCCACCAGCAGCGAGCAGCACCGCGCCTACCTCGTCGCCTGCATGCACTACACCCGCGACCTGGCCGCCGAGGCGAACGCCATGGCCCGCGCCGTCCGCGCCCGCGGCACCAAGGTCGACCGGGACGCCGGGCTCGCCGTCGTCATGGCCCGCGAGCTGACCGACATCTGCTCGCGGCTCCAGGAGGCCGACATCCGCGTCCGGCAGCCCCTGGGCCAGGGCCGGCTGGCCTCCCTCATCCACTCCATGTACGACCCCGACCACCCCATCGACCACATCCAGGCGATGACCAAGCGCAACGCCTGGCCGGCCGAGCTGGACGCCATGGAGCCCACCTTCCTCCAGGCCAAGACCCGCGAGTCCCGCACCCGCGCCCCCTGGTGCCACGCCACCGCCTGGGTGAAGGAGTGGCCGATGACCCCCGTCGGCGTCAACTTCCTCGCCCCGCTGCTCGTCCACACCCCGGACGTCATCCGGACGGTCGCCGTGACGATGGACCTCGAACCCACCGAGGTGGCCATCGAGCGCATGCTGACCGAGAAGACCAACGACGACGCCGAGGCGTCCCGCGCCGCCAAGATGAACCGCACCGTGGACCCCCGGGACATCGCCGCCCACAACCGCCTCGACCAGCGCGGCGAGGATCTCGCCAGCGGCGCCGCGGGCGTCAACCTCGTCGGCTACATCACCGTCTCCTCCCGTTCCCCCGAGGCCCTCGCCCGCGACAAGCGCACGATAAGGGCCTCCGCCGGCAAGTCGTACCTCAAGCTGGAATGGTGCGACCGAGAGCACCACCGCGCCTTCGTGAACACACTTCCGTTCGCCACCGGCATCCGAAGGTAGGGGCTGATTCGCCGATGCGGGATCCGCTGTCCGTCCTCACCGAAGCCTTCACCTCCTTCCTCTTCGGGAAGGTGGAGACGACCCGGCTGCCGGTGCGCACCTCCACGGGCCAGGCCCAGGCCGTCTACCTGCCCACGGCCGCGCCCGGCCTCGGCGACTCCGGCGTCATCATCGGCCGCGAGGTCTACTCCGGGAAGGGATACATCTACGACCCCTTCCAGCTGTACGGCCAGCAGCTCCCGGCCCCCCACTGGCTCGTCCTCGGCGAGTCCGGCAACGGCAAGTCGGCGCTGGAGAAGACGTACGTCCTGCGCCAGCTGCGGTTCAAGGACCGCCAGGTCGTCGTCCTGGACGCCCAGGGCGAGGACGGGGTCGGCGAGTGGAACCTGATCGCCGAGGAGCTGGGAATAACCCCCATCCGGCTCGACCCGACGGCCGCCCTGAACCACGGGATCCGGCTCAACCCCCTGGACCCGGCGATCACCACCACCGGGCAGCTCGCGCTGCTCCGGACGATCATCGAGGTGGCGATGGGCCACGGCCTGGACGAACGCGCCGGCTTCGCCCTCAAGGTCGCCCACTCCTACGTCAACGAGACCATTCTCGACCGTCAGCCGGTCCTCACCGACATCGTCGAGCAGCTACGGCACCCGGAGCCGGAGTCGGCCGAGGCGATGAACGTCGCCATAGACGACGTACGCGCCTGGGGCCTCGACGTCGCCCTGGTCCTGGACCGGCTGGTCGACGGTGACCTGCGCGGCATGTTCGACGGCCCGACCACGGTGGGCATCGACCTCGACGCCCCGCTGATCGTCTTCGACCTCTCCCACATCGACCGCAACTCCATCGCCATGCCCATCCTCATGGCGATCGTCGGCGTCTGGCTGGAGCACACCTGGATCCGCCCCGACCGGAAGAAGCGCATCTTCCTGGTCGAGGAGGCCTGGCACATCATCAACAGCCCCTTCGTGGCCCAGCTGTTCCAGCGGCTGCTGAAGTTCGGCCGGCGGCTCGGCCTGTCCTTCGTGGCCGTCGTCCACCACCTGTCCGACGTGGTCGACGGTGCCGCCGCGAAGGAGGCGGCGGCCATCCTGAAGATGGCGTCGACCCGCACGATCTACGCCCAGAAGGCCGACGAGGCACGCGCCACGGGCCGGGTGCTGGGCCTGCCCAGATGGGCGGTCGAGATCATCCCGACGCTCACCCCCGGCATCGCGGTCTGGGACGTCAACGGCAACGTCCAGGTGGTCAAACACCTGATCACGGAGACCGAACGCCCACTGGTCTTCACCGACCGGGCGATGACCCAGTCCTCCAGCGACCTGGCGGCCGACGAGGCCCTGCGCGCGGCCGAGCTGGAGGCCGAGCAGCGCGCGGCGGCCTTCGTGGAGCAGCATCTGGGCGATCCCGAGTCGACGGTGGCGTAGGGAGGGAGGGGCGCGGTGAGACCGGACGACCGCCGTGACGGCCGCGGGGAGGGCCGGGGCGGCGGCATCCCCGACGGGCTGCTGGTCGGCATGCTCGCGTTCCTCCTCGGCATGACCCTGCTGGTGTGGACGGCCACGGGGCTGGCGGCCCGGTTCGCGCAGGGCGCCTGGCCCCACGGCGTCACCTTCACCCGGACCCCCCTGGCCATGCGGCACCTCATCGCCCGCCCCCACGACATCACCGGCGCCTGGCCGGACACCCCACCGGCCCAGCTGTCCGGCTGGGGCCTTTTCTGGGGCCTGTTCATCGGCCAGCTGATGATCCTCTTCGTCCTCACCGTGTTCGTGATCGGCACGGTGACGCGATGGCGCGCGCGCCGGGCGACGATCCGACGCGGTGGGCTGACGGACGACGGGGCCGGGGTCAGCGGACCTGATGCCACAGGGCCCTCGGCCAAGGGGCCTGTCGCCCCCGAGCCCATGACCGCGAGTCCGGCGTTCGAGGTCCGGGCCCCAGCCCCGACACCGGCACCCACGCCGCCACCCCCACCCACGGCCGTACCCGCCCCCGCACCCACGCGCGAGATCCCGGCGCCTCGCAGCGAACCCGAGCCGCAGGGGGCCGGCCCCCTGTCGGCCGGCGCCGCGCGGACGGGCGGCTGGGAAGCCTCCCGCATCGACGGCCCGGTGCTCTACGGCACCCCCGCGACCCGGCAGCCGGCCGCGGTCCAGGCCATCCGGGACGCCGCCGGCCCCACCCTCGTCGTCACGTCGAACCCGGCACTCTGGGCGGAGACGAAGGACGCGAAGGCCAAGCTGGGCCCCACTCTCCTCTACGACCCCGCGCACCTCTGCGACACCCCGGCCCGCCTCCACTGGTCGCCCACGGCGGGCTGCGCGGACAGACAGACGGCGCTGCACCGGGCGACAGCCCTCCTCGCCCCCGTGCGGCCCACCGCCAGGATCGACCAGGCCGTGGCCGACACGGCGACCACCCTCCTGCGCAGCTACCTCCACGCCGCCGCCCTGGAGAACCGCACCATCCGCCACGTCCACCGCTGGGCCCAGGGCACCCAGGTCCAGGACGCCGTACGGACGCTGCGCACCCACTCCAAGGCCGCTCCCGGCGCCGCGGGCGAACTCGAGGCGGCCCTCACCGCACACCCCGAACGCCGGGACATCGCCCAGGAACTGACCAGCAGGGCCCTGTCCGCCCTCTTCACGGTCAACATCCGCGAGGCCTGCACCCCGAACCGAACCGACGCCCTCGCCCTGGATTCCTTCGTCCACGAGGGGGGCACACTTTACGTGGTCGGTGAATCCATCGAGGATCCCAGGAGCGATCCGGGCGCGATGCCGCTCCTGACGGCCCTCGTCTCCAGCGTGGTCGAGCACGGCCGGCGCATGGCCGAACGGTCATCCTCCGGTCGGCTCGACCCACCACTCACCCTGGTCCTGGACGACATCGCCGCCGTGGCCCCGTTCCCCGAGCTGCCGGCCCTGCTCGCCACCGGAACCGACCAGGGCCTGCCGACGCTGGCCCTGCTCCGCTCCCGCGAACAGGCCCGCTCCCGCTGGCCGCACCAGGAACTGCCGGTCTGAGAACGCGGACGCGGCCTAAGCTGGCGGGTTCTCCGCCTGCCGGTCCAGGACGAACTCCAGCTCGTTCTCGGACTCGTCGTGGGAGAACGCGACGACGAGTCCGCTCGGCACGAACCCCACCTTGCGGTAGGCGCCCTGGGCCCGCACGTTGTCCTCGTGCACGATCAGCCGCATCCGTTCGGCCCGCTGCTGCCAGGCCCAGTCGACGGCGGCGGTGAACAGCGCCTCGATCAGCCCGTTCCCACGGTGTTCCGGCCGCACGTACACGCCCACGGCGTGTCCCTGACGCCGCTCGACCGGGCAACCGGCCCAGTCCTTCGTCCCGGCCTCCTCGATGAGCACGGCGACGGTGCCGGCCCACGTCCCGTCCGGCGCCTCGGCGATGAACTGCTGCGACGTCGTCGATCCCACACCGGACCGGGCGGCCCGGTCCTGCCAGAAGTCGTCGGGCCTGCGGGATGCCTCCTCGTAGGTGTCCAGGAAGGCGATGCGCGCGGCCGGATCCCGCAACGCGTCGAGCCGCAGCTGCCGCACAGCGGCCCACTCGTCGGGACGTATGGCACGGATGGTGTAGTCGTCCCTGGTCAGGCCAGGTGCACCGGTAAGGCTGGTCATGTGGTCACCGTAGACGACCCGCTGTCGGTGGCACCCCGTATTTCGACAGCACGACCACACTCGACGACCGGCCCCACACCGCCAGGCTCGTCATCGACCGTGATCGGGATAAACGCAGAAAACCCCCGCATCGAAGATGCGGGGGTTTTCCCAAAGATTGTTCGGCGGTGTCCTACTCTCCCACAGGGTCCCCCCTGCAGTACCATCGGCGCTGTGAGGCTTAGCTTCCGGGTTCGGTATGTAACCGGGCGTTT